>JAFGFO010000171.1 GCA_016931085.1 Thermoflexales bacterium | reverse complement strand
TTCGCCTTTCTCCCCTCCCCTGGTGGGAGGGGCAGGGGGAGGGGGACAACTCGCGCCAAGTGAGTTTTGCGCTATTGCATTTTTTCAGTATATATGTAAAGTTGGAAAAGGTCAAACCGAAGCCAATACGATCCGAGCAGCGAAGGGAGAGGACTGGCGATGTTGTTGTACGAACTCCCCGAATGCGCGGACATTCGGGGAGTTTTTGTGCCTTGCCTAAAAAGCCAAGCCGGTATTTGTATCCAAGCGGGAGAAGCGGAGTTCGTTATCCCGTTGCCGGAGTTGGGCGATGCCCTGGCCGGTCAACTGTGAGCGGTGTGCCGGCCTTGCGGGCGGCCTGCTTCAACCGCCGCACGTGGGTGCGCTGCCCTTTGGGTAATCGTTTCGATCTTGTCTTACTTGTCTTGTCTATCATTCGTATCAACTCCCTATTCTGTCAAGTATCCATTCACCCTATCCCGTCTCGAGGATGGCGTCCTGTAGGTCTTGCGCCGGACAGCCCTTGAGCAAAAAGGCCTCAGCTCCGGCGGCTAACGCGGCCGCCCGATGAGTCGCGTACATTGCCAGCACCACAATCCTGACCTGTGGCCAGTGGTTTTTGATGAGGCGAAGCGCTTCCAGTCCATCCATCTCTTCGGCTGACCATCCACTGCGTTCATGGCCTTGCCCCTGGGCCAAGCCCGGCGTGGAGATGCCCACGACGAGCACCACGTCTGGGCGGCATTCCTCCACCCAGTGTATGAGCTGTGCACTGTGTTCCACCGCGCCCACCACCTCGATCTCTGGCCAGACCGCCAGCAAGGCTTGCAAAGCGTGACGGGTGTGCACATGGTCGTCGACGATCAGAACTCGCACGCGTTGTTTCATTGACATCACCTTTTCCTACTCTGTGGTGCGTTCAGCCTCCCCCTTGGGTACTCTCGCGGGACGCAACGCACTGGCAGGTACATCATAAGCATAGCCCAAATCCGCCGCTCTGTCATCGGATAGGAGTGGATTTTTGGATAAACAAAAATACCGCCTGGGGGGCGGCCTGTCTCCACATTTGTTGTGCGTGGCCTACGACAAATCCCCACTTTAAGCGGAGCACACTCACGGCCAGAGGGTCTTGATGTGGAGCTAAAAATCCACGCCACACCGATGACAGCCGCCGCGTTGAGATGTATACTAAGAGTGTCCAAAAGTGAATAGCCTAGAGCGATTTCCCGTCGAGTGTAAGGAGCTGGACCTGTGAGGTCTTGCGAAGCGCCTCGAAGGTCTAGCAGGCGTCAGCCCGTAAACCCACGCGGGAATCGCTCTAGGAAACATAAGGAGTATACCATCTCACGCTCATTTGATCGAGAACACCCTACAAGGAGAATGTCATGAGAACGATCATCTTTCCAATCTATACCCTGCGACCTTTCGAGCGGGGGATCCAGGAGACCCTGGGCAAGTACACCCGGTTTGTGATGCCCGGCCTGGGATTTCAAATCCCGTTCATCCACGTCATCCGTATTCGCGACATTCGCGAGCACACCATGGACATCCACCCTCAACCCGTGATCACCAAAGACAACGTCGAAATCATGGTGGATGGGATTATGTGGGTGCGGCCTACGATTGATGAAGAGTCCATCAAACGCACGTTCTACAACATTGACGATTGGAAGCGGGCAGTCGTCCAACTGGCAATGACCAATCTGCGCCAGGAGTTTGGTGATCTGACTTTGGACGAGAGCCTGGTGGCGCGTGAGACGATCGCTACCAATCTGCAGCGCATCCTGAATACCTACGCTGTCGAATGGGGCTTGACAGTCCTCAAGGTGGAAATCCGCCTGATTGACCCACCGGATGACATCAAGAAAGCCATGCACAAGCAAAAGACGGCCGAGCAAGAGCGGCGTTCCATGCGCTTGCTGGCGACGGGAGAGTTTGAAGCCGCCGAACAACAAAAGCTGGCGATCATCCAGCGCGCCGAAGGGGAACGCGAAGCGGTGATTCAAGTGGCCCAAGGCAAAGCGGAAGCCATCCGCCTGGTCAACGAGGCAGCCGAGCGGTACTTTATCGGCAACGCCCAGGCCCTCAAGCAAATGGAGATGATCGAAAACTCTCTGCGCCAGAACGCCAAGATCATCATTACCGAGCACGGCATCAGCCCGACCCTGTTGTTGGGCAATCTGCCCGTCAGCGTGTCGAACGAGAAAGACGCCAAGTAAGCCGGCAGGTCTGAGCCTTTAGAGATACCGACACAGTTGCTGCTAAAGGTGCTGCCCGCGGGGCAGCTTATCCGAAAGATTCAAGAAAGGAAAACGGTGGAAAAACAAACGCTTACTCATCAAATAGGCCAGGCCACAGGTATACTGACCCGGCTGGAGCAGGACCTGGGAAGGGCCAAACGTGATCTCAGTGTTGCGACCCGCAATCTCACTACTGGCGGCATGGTACTGCTGGTTGGCATCGTTGCCCTCATTGTCTACTTCACGCTTGGCACTCAGTGTACTATGGCGATTGCCGCCGCCGGTCTGTTCATTGGCGGCCTGATGGTCATCGTTGCGCTGGTAAAAATTCGCGGGGCTCATCGCTCAATCGATACGATTACGGACGGAGTCACCCACGCCCGAACGGAGCTTGATGGACTCAAAGTGCAATTGCCTGTTGCAGAATGACTCGCTCTAAACCAAGCCTAACCAGCCCGCGATCAGAAGGTGAAAAAGCCCTTTTTTCAGTGGACTCGTATTATAACTCACCTGCCCAGTGTGGGATCGCCCTGCCCGGGGTCTGGCCAGGCAAAAGAGTTGTTGGCCCAAGCGACGCTGACGGTGACAGGGCCGATCAAGTTGTTGGATTCGTCGCTTTCGCTGATACTGCCCCAGCCGGTGGGCGGGTCCGCCCACCAATCCACGTACGTATACAAAGTCTGCGGCCCGGCCGTTGTAAAGTAGCCTGCCCACCAACTGCTGCCAGGCCAAAAGTCTTGCGAAGTGAGCGTAATCGTTTGCCCCGGCAGTATAGCCTCCACGTACCAGCTCCCACCGTTACAGTTGGAGGCGTTGCCGCACAACTCGTACCACCACTGGTTGGGAGCGGTGGGAGGCGCAGCCGGATTGATATACGCGATGAGCCAAAAGTCTTGCGCGGCCGATCCTCCCTGGTTGCGCAAAGCCAGCCTGATCGTGGCCGGCTTGCCCACCACCGGTGAGGGTGGATCGACGGTCAACGAAAGCGGCACGAGCTCGGGCCGTCCATCGCACGTAAAACTCTGCCCGGTGGCATTGGGTGGCACGCTCACGGTCAATGCAGCCGGAGAACACACGTAGCCGCTCAGGGAGGCCGTGAGCGTATAGCTGCCGGCCTCCAATCCCTCCAGCGTGTACTCGCCGCTGCTGTCCGTGCTGGCCGTGTGCCCGGCGCCGGCCGCAATCGTCACGCCAGGAAGCGCCGCGTCGTCCTGGTCCGTCACGCGCCCAGAGATCGCGTAGGCGAGTTGGTCGCAAGTGAAATCCTGGCTCGTCGCATCGGGGGGCACACGGACGGCCAAGGATGCCGAGCAAGCATAGCCACTCTTGGCGGCTGTCAGCGTATAGCTGCCTTCCACCGCGTCGCGCAGGGTGTAAGCGCCGCCCTCATCAGTCACGGCGCTGTGCCAGGTGTGGCTGGATACGCTCACGCCGGCGACCGGCTCGTTCGCGCCGTTCCTCACCTGGCCGGAGATGGTGTAGACGGGAGGATAACGGCGCAAGACGATTGGGAGATACAATCGATACGAAACGGGCACGTCCTGGGCATAACTCACGCTGACGGCATGGCTGCCGGCCGGCATCGTGGCGGTATTGGTCACCGCCGCGCTCGCGTCGTGGCCGGTGCCGCTCCAATGGCCCACGCGCCAGCCCAAAGCCGGGCTGGCGACCAGGCCGATGACCTGGCCGGCGTGGAACTGGTCGAGCGGGCAGCCAGCCGAGTGAGCGGGTGAAGCAGCCGGGTCGCCGCCCTGGCCGGTGTGGGTGCGCGTGAGAGGATAGCAAGGCAGCAGGGGGGCGGTGAGGACGACCTCCCCATTCTCCTCGACAAGCGGCAGCACGCTGCTGCCAGGATCGGTAAAGATCGCAGACACGAGATCCAGCGTGCTGCTCGTGCCGGCCGCTCCCACGGCTTGAAAGCTCAGCTTGGCCAGGAGCGGCATCCCCGTCACGCCAGAGGCCGAGACCAGGTAGAAACGCACGGCATCTGGGTTTTGCCCGTCGTCGTCATAGTTCACGTCGCAAAGCCCAAAGTCAAACAGGCCAGCCGGGTCGACGCGACAAGCCGTGGCGTCTAGCACGGCCGGATCGTAGCGCACGTCGACCCTCGCCTCTCGACAAGACCGGCCGGCCGGCAGCGTGGCCGTGACGGGCAGCGTGATACGTGCGCCGGGGGCCACCTGCCCCGACGCCACGCTCAGCGTGATAACAGGAGAGGGAGAGAGAACATAGTTGACCGTCACGGTGTGGGGGTGGGCCGGCATCACGGCGGTATTGGTGATCCAGGTGCTGGCGTCACGATCGGTGCCATCCCAATCCCTCACCTGCCAGCCAGGAGCCGGGCTGGCGGTCAAGGCGAGCGTCTCGCCAGGGTGGAACTGGTCGAGGGGGCACTCGGCCGAACGAGCGGGCGAAGCAGCCGGGTCGCCGCCCTGGCCGGTGTGGGTGCGCGTGAGAGGATAGCAAGGCAGCAGGGGGGCGGTGAGGACGATCTGCCCCGCCTGGCCAACAACGGGCAGCGAGCGGCCGCCGGGATCGGTAAAGATCACAGGCACGAGATCCAACGTGCTGCTCATTCCTGCCGCTCCCACGGCTCGAAAGCTCAGCTTGGCCAGGAGCGGCGTTCCCGTCACGCCAGGGGCCGAGGCCAGGCTGAGACGCACGGCATCTGGGTTGTGCCCGTCGCCGTCATAGTTCAGCTCGCAGAACGCGGCGCCAAACAGGCCGCCCGGGTCCACGTGACAAGCTGTCGCGTCTAGCACAGCCGGGTCATAGCGCACATCGAGCGTGGCCGCCCCCAGGCGCTCGCCTTCTGCCAGCTCGGCCGTGACTGAAACCACCACGCTCTCACCGGCGGGCACCTGGCCCGAAGCGGCGCTCACGATAGAAAAAACAGGCTCGGTGACGATCCGCAAGACGATCAGGCCGCCGCCCGCGTTGGCGACGCAGGCGTAGCGGCCAGACAGGGCCACACCGTAGGCACGTCCCAGCGTGCCGGAATGATCCGCCTCGACCGGGCGGATGGGGTCAGACACGTCGACGGCCAGCAGGCCATCCCGATCGTTGGCGACATAGGCACGAGCGCCGGAAACGGCGACAGCTTGCGCGTCACGGGCTGTGTAGTAGAACGCCACCTCGGAGAGGCTGATGGGATTGGACACATCGACGACGCGCAGGCCACCGGCCCCATCGGCGACGTAAGCATAGTCGCCGGCCAACGCCACACCACGGGCAGAGCCTGGCGTATCGCAGGCTCCCACCTCGGTGGGACTGATGGGGTTGGACACGTCGAGAACGCGCAGGCCACTGCCCCCATCGGCCACATACGCATACGTGCCGGACACGGCGACGCCCTGGGCAAGTCCTGGCGTGGCGTGGGAACCCAGCTCGGTGGGACTGGCCGGGTCGGACACGTCGAGAACGCGCAGGCCGGCGTCGCCATCGGCCACGTAGGCATGCGTGCCAGACACGGCCACGCCCTGGGCATAACCTGGCGTGTCGTAGAAGCCAAGCTCGGCCGGGTCGTAAGCGTCCGTCACGTCGATCAGGCGCAATCCGCTCTGCCCGCCAGCAACGTAGGCAACAGTATCCGATACGACGACGGCCCGGGCCTCGTGCCCTGGCAGGCTGTAGAAACCCATCTGGCGAGGGCGGGTGGGATCGGATAGATCCACGACGTGCAGGCCATCACCTTCGGCGGCGACGTAGGCCCGGCTGCCGGACACGGCGACATCGGCCGCGTCTTGTGTATCGAAGGGCCAGACGCTCGAAGCGTTTGGATCGAGCAGGTCGACGATGAACAGCTCCCGCCCGTTGGCGACGTAGACATAGCGGCCGGACACAGCTACGTCGCAGGCGTATCCCAGCGTATCGTAGTGATCCGCCTCGATGGGGCTGGCCGGGTTGGACACGTCGACGACGCGCAGGCCGCCCCCCCCATCCGCGACGTAGGCATAGCGGCCGGACAAGGCCACGCTGTGGGCCAAGCCTGGCGTGTCGCAGGCTCCCAGCTCGGCCGGGCTGGCCGGGTCGGACACGTCGAGAATGCGCAGACCGCCGCCCTCGTCGGCGACATAAGCCAGCGTGCCGGACAGGGTCACGCCATACGCACGCCCTGGCGTGTCGTAAAAGCCCAGCTCGGCCGGGCTGGCCAGGTCGGACACGTCGAGAATGCGCAGGCCGCTATCCCCATCAGCGATGTAAGCATAGTTGCCGGCCAGCGCCACACCACGGGCAGAGCCTGGCGTATCACAAGAACCCAACTCGGTCGGGCTGATGGGGTTAGACACGTCAATGACGCGCAGGCCGTCCTCCCCAGCGGCGACGTAAGCATAGTCGCCGGCAAGCGCCACACCGCGGGCAGAGCCCGGTGTATCGTAATAGCCCACCTCGATCGGGTTGATGGGGTCGGACACATCGAGGACGCGCAGGCCGGCGTCGCCAGCGGCGACGTAGGCGTGGGTAGCGGAGAGCGCCAGGCCGGCCACCTTGGCCGGCATCGGGGCGCTCTCTCCGTAGATCAGCGGATCGAGGCCCAGGATAACCAGGCGTGACCCGGCGCCGGCGTAGGCCAGCGTGCCGCTGGCGGCCACGGCGGCAGAGACGCCGCCGATCTGGCCGACCACCTCCAGCGTTATAAGAGTGCTGGCCTCGATCTCGTCAGCGCCCCTTTCCAAAGCCTCGTCGTGGCGATTGTCCAGGCTGGCAAACGAGGGAACGCCTGGCTCGAGCCGCACCGTCGCCGTGCTAGGCGTGGCATGGCCGGCCGCCAGCAGAGCGAAGAAAAACACCAGCGCAAGAGCAACTGCTTGCCCCAGGGGCAAAAATCGCTTCCTCGTCATAGCGCGGCCTCCTGCCGCAACCAAAACTCTTTCACCGCCGAGAGCGCTGAGAACGCCGAGAAGAATTTTAAAAACTCTGCGCTCTCTGCGTGCTCTGCGCGCAAGCGAAAATCTTCGCGATCGTGCTAGTTTTTCGCGGG
>JAFGFO010000170.1 GCA_016931085.1 Thermoflexales bacterium | reverse complement strand
TTCTGCACTTTTCGGCCCTAATTCGTGTTTATTGGCGTAAATTCGCGGATAAAAAAGCCTAATTCATGCTATGCCTGAGCAGTTACAATTGAGCTACTGTTGTCCTACATTGCTTTTCGACAGGCCCCTTTTGCACCCGGCTCGCTGCGCTGTTGCCACTTCCATCCTATATCATATATTATATACGAAATTGGAAAATCGTCAAGCTCAAAATCCTTTCTTGACGAATCTCCTGTTTGCTATATAATATATGATATAGGATTCGATCTGGAAGATGTGAGATGCGTCAAGTCAGAAATTTTCGCAGCAAAAAGGAATTTGTCTACGATACCCTGCGTGCTGCAATCCTTGAGGGTGAATTGGGACCTGGTTCGCGCCTGGTCATCGACGAGTTATCCAGGGAACTGGGTGTCAGCCAGATCCCGGTTCGCGAGGCACTGCAGCAGTTGCAGGCGGATGGTTTTGTCACCATTGAGCCGTACGTAGGCGCCACGATTACCGAGATTGACGTGGGGCTGGTTTGCGAGATCTTTGACCTGTTGGAATCCCTGGAGGTCATCAGCGGGCGTATGGCTTGCCGGCAGATGACTGACGAGGATCTGGACGAGATGGGAGCCTTTCTGCGCAACATGGATGCCTTGGTTGACGATCCGGATAGTTTTTCCCAGGAGAATGCGCGCCTGCACCAATTTATTTGCGACCGGGCAGGAACGCCACTCGTGAAGGGCTTGATGGCCATGGTTTTGGCTCACTGGGATCGCCTGCGCCATCACTATCTCAACGCTGTGTTTGTATACCGGCTCAACGCTGCCCAGCGGGAGCATTGGCGCATCCTTGAGGCTCTACGCACGAGGGACGTCGGTCACGTAGAGCGAGTTATTCGCGAGCACAACCGGGCGGCACGGGCGGCGTACGAGGAGCACTTGCGCATCGGCTCGGCTGGGACTCGTGATTGACCTAACACAAACATAAAGGAAATATGAACATGCAACCCACTATTCGTTTTTCTGCTATTGGCTTGAACCACGGCCACATTTACGGCCAGGTGAACCTGCTGCTGCGCGTGGGCGCCGAGCTGGTCTCATTCTACGCCCCGGAGCCTGACCTGGCCGCCAAGTTTGCTGAAACCTACCCGCAAGCGCGATTGGCCAAGAGCGCTCAAGAAATCCTGGAGGATGAAAGCATCCACCTGGTCGCCAGCGCAGGGATTCCCAACGAGCGCGCGCCGCTGGGCATCGCCGTCATGCGGCACGGCAAAGACTATATGAGCGACAAGCCGGGCTTTACCAGCCTCGATCAACTGGCCGAGGCGCGCCGCGTCCAGGCCGAGACGGGCCGCATCTATTCGATCTGTTTCAGCGAACGCCTGGAGGTGCCGGCGGCGGTCAAGGCCGGCGAGCTGGTCAAGGCCGGCGCGATCGGCCAGGTGGTGCAGACGGTGGGCCTGGGGCCGCACCGCATCCACCCGCCCGCCCGCCCCGACTGGTTCTATCAAAGAGCTTGCTACGGCGGCATCCTCACCGATATCGCCTCGCACCAGGCCGACCAGTTCTTGTTCTTCACCGGCTCGACCCAGGCCGAGGTTGTCGCGTCGCAGGTGGGCAATTTCAAGCACCCCCAATATCCCGAGCTGGAGGATTTTGGCGATATGGTGCTGCGCGGCAACGGCGGGGTGGGTTACGTCCGGGTGGACTGGTACACGCCGCAAGGGCTGGGCATCTGGGGTGACGGGCGACTGACGATCCTGGGCACGGAAGGCTATATCGAGCTTCGCAAGTACATCGACATCGCAGGCAAGCCCGGCGATAACCATCTCTTCCTGGTGGATCAAAAGGGCATTCATTACGTGGACTGCACGGGCGGTGATTTGCCCTACGGCCGGCAATTGCTGGACGACATCCTGAACCGCACCGAGACGGCCATGCCGCAGGTGCACTGCTTTCTCGCTTCCGAGCTGGTGCTCAAGGCTGAAGCCCAGGCTCAGAGATTGGGGTATTTACAATGAGCGACATATTACGGGTGGGAGTGGTAGGCAGCGGCATTGGCCGCCACCATATCAACGGCTATGCTAGTTTGCCTGATCAATTCCAGGTCGTGGCGGTCTGCGATGTTGACCAAGCTCGGGCGCGTGCGCTGGCCGCCGAGTGCGGCATTCCGCGCGTGGTCACGAGCCCGGACGAGCTGTGCCGCATGGATGACGTGGACGTGATCGATGTCTGCACGCCGTCTTACCTGCACGTGGAACACACGCTCCATGCCTTGGAGGCCGGCAAGCACGCCATCTGCGAAAAGCCTATCGCTGGCTCTCTCAAAGAAATGGACGAGCTGATCCGGGCCGAGGCGGCAGCGGGAAAGCGCGTCATGCCGATCTTTCAATATCGCTTCGGTCACGGCGTGCAAAAGCTCAAATTCCTGATCGAGCAAGGCGTGGCCGGCCGGGCGTACCTCACCACGGCCGAGACGGCCTGGCGGCGGAGGCCCGCCTACTATGCCGTAGAGTGGCGCGGCAAGTGGAAGACCGAGCTGGGCGGGCCGCTCGTCACGCTGGCCATCCACGCTCACGACCTGGTTTCCTATATCCTTGGCCCGGCCAAGAACGTCTTTGCGCGCACGGCGACGCGGGTCAACCCGATCGAAACGGAAGATTGTATCTCGGCCTCGCTCGAGATGGCCGACGGGTCGCTGTGCTCGCTTTCCGTGACGACCGGCTCGGCTAAAGAGATCAGCCGCCACCGTTTTTGTTTCAGCAAGTTGACCGCCGAAAGCAACCTCGAGCCGTACCGCAATACCTCCGATCCCTGGACCTTCACGCCCGACTCGCCAGAGCTGGAAGAGCAGATCGAGGAGACACTGGCCCGCTTCGTGCCCCTGGCGGAGGGCTTTGGGGGGCAGTTCTACCGCTTTTACCACGCTCTGCGGAATAATACTGAGCTGCCGGTCAGCCTAGCCGACGCCCGCGTTTCGCTGGAGTTGATCACGGCCATGTACCACTCTGCCCAGACGGGGCAGGCTGTCGAGTTGCCCATCGACCCAGACCATCCCAAGTACGCCGGTTACTGGCCACAAACATGAGGCAAGTCGCACTGATTACCGGGGCGGGACGTGGCATTGGCCTGGGCATAGCCAAATGCCTGGCCGCCGAAGGGTGTGACATCGCTGTAGGCGATGTTCACGCCGAGGAGCAGGTCAAAAGCGCGCTCGACGAATTGCGCGACTTGGGCGCCGACGTGCTGTATTGCCTGGCAGACGTGTCTGACCCGCAGGCGCGCCGCTCGATGTTGGCGCAAGTCCGGCAGAGATTTGGACGGCTCAACGTGCTGGTGAACAACGCTGGCGTCGCGCCCAAGGTGCGCGCCGATATCCTGCAAGCCGGCGAAGAGAGCTTTGATTGGGTGATGGGCATCAACCTCAAGGGGCCGTTTTTCCTCACCCAGGCCGTGGCCAACTGGATGATCGAGCAGCAGCAGTTCAAAGCTGAACTGCGAGAGAACGAAAAATTCCGAGGCTGCATCGTCAACATCTCCTCGATTTCTGCCACGGTCGCCTCGGTCAGCCGTGGCGAGTACTGCATCTCCAAGGCTGGCGTCAGCATGGCGACCAGGCTGTGGGCCGCGCGCCTGGGCGAGTTCGGCATCCCGGTGTACGAGATTCGCCCTGGCGTGATCCAGACCCCCATGACCCAGCCGGTGACGGCCAGGTATGACCAGCTCATCGCCGAGGGACTGACCATCCAGCCGCGTTGGGGCTTGCCCGAGGACGTCGGGAGGGCCGTCGCCATGCTGGTGCGAGGCGATCTGCCCTACTCCACCGGACAGGTGATTATGGTGGATGGGGGCATGGCACTGCAAAGATTGTAAAGTAAGGACGAAGATTGCGGCATTATAGGTCTTGCACCTGAGACCTTAAACCTGAAACTATCTTCGAAGTAGGATCATGCGGACAGAGACTCTAGACGGCGCGCCATTAAGAAATGGCACACTCATCACGTGGGTACACACCCTCGTCATCGGCAGCGGGGCGTCGGGATTGAACGCGGCTGTGCAGCTGCGGGCCGGTGGCGTCGAGGACGTGCTGATCGTGACCGAGGGCTTGCACATGGGCACCTCGATCAACACCGGCAGCGACAAGCAGACTTATTACAAGCTCGGCCTGTATGGCCAGGAGGCCGACTCTCCGCTTGCGATGGCCGAGACCTACTTTGCGGGCGGCAGCATGCATGGCGACCTGGCGTTGGTAGAGGCGGCGACGTCGGCGCAGGCTTTTTTGCACTTGGTGGACCTGGGGGTGCCGTTCCCGCGTGACCGCTACGGACAATTTGTGGGTTACAAGACCGACCACGATCCCCGGCAGCGGGCGACGTCCATCGGGCCGTACACCTCGCGCGAGATGTGCCGCGCCCTCATCCGGCGGGTGAAGGAATTGGGGATTGAGGTGCGCGAGAACAGGAATGTGGTGCAGCTCTTGACCGTCGGCCGTGGCGACGAAAAGCGCGCCGTTGGTGCGATCGCGCTGGGAGAGGATGGCCAGTTGGAGGTCTACGCGGCTGAAAACGTGGTCTTTGCCGTGGGGGGCCCCGGCGGCCTCTACCGCACCAGTGTCTACCCGGACGTGCACACCGGCGCGATTGGCCTGGCGCTGATGGCCGGCGCCAGGGCGCAGAGCCTGCCCGAATCGCAGTACGGCCTGGCCTCGACCAGCTTCCGCTGGAACGTGTCCGGCACTTTTATGCAGGTCATCCCTCGCTTCATCAGTACCGAGGCTGATGGACCTGGCGATGCCGTCGGCGACGGGCGCGAGTTTATGCTGGACTATTTTGATTCTGTGGGCAAGATGAACTCGACGGTGTTCCTCAAGGGCTATCAGTGGCCCTTTGACGCGCGCAAGGCTATCGGCGGCTCTTCCCTGGTCGATATCCTCGTCTACGTCGAAACAGCTTTGAAGGGACGCCGAGTGTTCCTCGATTTCCGCCGTAACCCGGCCGGCTTTAACTTCGACGACTTGAGCCAGGAAGCGCTGGCCTACCTGGCCCGCTCGGAGGCGTTGCTGGACACGCCCATCGCGCGCTTGCGCAAGATGAACCCGGCTGCCATCGAGCTCTACGCTGAGCACTGCATCGACCTCCCCCGTGAGCCGTTGGAGATAGCCGTCTGCGCCCAACACAACAACGGCGGGCTGGCGGGCAATCATTGGTGGGAGTCGACCAACGTCAAGCACCTTTTCCCCATCGGCGAGGTGAACGGTTCGCACGGTGTGTACCGGCCGGGCGGGTCGGCGCTGAATGCAGGCCAGGTAGGCGCGCTGCGGGCGGCCGAGTTTATTGCCCACCGCTGTGCGGGCTGGACCGTTCCCGAGGACCAAGTCAGGCAGGCAGCCAGGCAAGCGGTGAACACGCTGCAGGCCTGGATCGCCAGGTGCGACGGCGCCGGATCGAGCTGGCAGGCCGAGCGCGAGGAATTTCAGACCCGTATGACGCGGGCGGGCGCGCACATCCGCTCGTTGGAAGAGCTGCCCCGGGCCGTCGAGGAGGCGTGGTCACAGTTCGAGCGGCTCGAACGATCCGCCTGCTCGTACGAGACGCCGGCCGGCTTGGCCGAGGCGCTGCGCAACCGCCACCTGTGCTTCGCCCACGCCGTGTACCTGGGGGCGATCCTGTTTGCCCTCCGGAGCGGCGCCGGCAGCCGCGGGTCGTGCATTGCGTTGGCCAGGGACGGCGACAAGGTTCACGACAGGCTGGGCGACCAATGGCATATCGCGCCGGAGGGCCTGGCCTTCCGCGAACAGGTGTTGGAGACGGTGGTTTCATCCGAAGGGCAAGTGCAAAACGAGTGGGTGGCCCGCCGGCCCATCCCATCCGCCGATGCCTGGTTCGAGACCGCCTGGGCCAACTTCCGTAGTGGAGCTATCTATGAGTAAAACAACAGGCTACCGTCGTATCCTCTCGCTAAAGACGCCCGAGGCCTTTCGAGAGTACCTGATCCAGCTCGGACTGGAACTGCCCTTTGACGAAGAGCTGGTAGTGGGATCAGATGCTCCCCTGGCACAGCCCTATCACTTGAGGAGCGGGTTCACGATTGGCAATCGTTTTTGTGTCTTGCCCATGGAGGGCTGGGATGGTACCGTCGACGGCCGCCCAACCGAGTTGACGACCCGTCGTTGGCGGCATTTTGGCAGAGCCGGTGCTAAGCTGATCTGGGGCGGGGAAGCGGCGGCGGTGCGTCCGGATGGCCGCGCCAATCCCAAGCAATTGATGATCAACGAGGAGACGGTCGGTGATCTGGCCTTGCTGCGGGAGGCCCTGGTGGCCGAGCACAGAGCCAGCTTCGGTCGCACAGACGACTTGCGGATAGGGTTGCAGTTGACGCACTCGGGTCGTTTTGCCCGGCCCTACCTCGTAAGTGGCAAGGCGGAGCTGGCACCCAAGATCCTTTACCACCACCCTGCCCTCGATCGCAAGTTCGGCATCCCGTCCGATCTGCCTGTGATGACGGATGGCGAGATCGCTCGCCTGGTGGAAGACTTTGTCCGAGCAGCGCGATTGGCCCAGCGGGCGGGTTTTCACTTTGTGGATGTCAAGCACTGTCACGGCTACCTGGGTCACGAGTTCCTCAGCGCGGTGGATCGGCCGGGACGCTATGGGGGGAGTTTTGAGAACCGAACGCGTTTCCTGCGTGAGGTTGTGGCTGGTATCCGGGCAGAAGCAGCCGGCTTGGAGATCGGCGTGCGAGTGAGTGCCTTTGACCTGATGCCCTACCGTCCTGGGCCGGACGGCCGCGGGGAGCCGGAGCTGGGTGATGGTTCGACGTATCGCTATGCCTTCGGCGGCGACGGCACGGGGGTGGGCATTGATCTTTCGGAGCCGTGCGCTTTTCTTGACCTGACCGCGTCTTTGGACATAGAATTGGTGTGTATCACAGGCGGCAGCCCCTATTACAACCCACACATTCAGCGCCCGGCGCTTTTCCCGCCTTCAGATGCTTATGGGCCGCCGGAGGACCCGCTGGTGGGTGTGGCCCGGCAGATCGACGTGACGGCTCGCCTGAAGCAGCATCGCCCTGGTTTAGCGATCGTTGGCTCGGCTTACTCCTACTTGCAGGAGTGGCTGCCCAATGTGGCACAGCACGTCGTGCGCAGCGGGCGGGCGGACTTTGTGGGATTGGGGCGCATGGTCCTGTCTTACCCAGACATGCCGGCTGACGTGCTGGCGGGCAAACCCTTGCAGCGTAAGCGTATCTGCCGTACTCTCAGCGACTGTACCACTGCCCCGCGCATGGGGTTGGTGTCAGGCTGCTATCCGCTTGACGAGTTCTACAAGCGGCGACCAGAAGCAGCCGCCCTGTTCAAAGCGAAGCGTGCTGATTGAAAGGAGAAGTTAATATGGTAACGCCCAAAGAAGACGGTTACGAGTTGTGGCTGCGTTACCGGCTGGTCCAGCCGGCCGAATTGCTCGCGGCCTATCGCCAGCAACTCGGCAGCGACGCTGCCGTCAGCAGCGTTGTCGTGCCTGGAAACTCGCCGACGATGGCCGCCATCCGTTCAGAAATGCAGTGCGGCCTGACCGGCTTGTTGGGAGAAGCGGTGGACGTAGGCCAGGATCGCTTACAACAGGGAGGTATGCTGATCGGCACCCCGGCCACCTCGCCCCAGGTCGCGGCGCTCGGCTGGCAGGCGCAACTCGAGGCCCTGGGGCCTGAGGGCTACAAGATTTGCTCTGCGCGGGTGGACGCGCAGCCGGCCATCGTGGTCGCCGCCCAGGGCGAGTTGGGCGCGCTGTATGGCAGTTTTCACCTCCTGCGCTTGCTGCAGACGCACCAGCCACTCGCCGGGCTAGACATCACCGAGCGTCCCCGGATTCAACATCGCCTGCTCAACCACTGGGACAACCTGGATGGCTCGATCGAGCGCGGTTACGCCGGCCGCTCCCTTTGGAAGTGGCAGGAGCTGCCTGACGTGATCGACCCACGCTATCGCGATTACGCCCGCGCGTGCGCGTCGATCGGCATCAATGGCGCCGCACTGAACAACACCAACGCCCGCTCGGAGAGCCTTGGGGCTGAATACCTCCGCAAGACAGCCGCGTTGGCGGACGTGTTCCGGCCTTATGGGATACGGGTGTTCCTGTCGGCCAGGTTTTCGGCGCCGATGGAGTTGGGCAGGCTAGACACGGCTGACCCCCTCGACGAGCAGGTGCGCCGCTGGTGGCGAGCCAAGGCCGATGAGATTTACCAACTGATCCCAGACCTGGGCGGCTTTTTGATCAAGGCGGATTCTGAAGGCCAGCCCGGCCCCTTTGGCTACAAGCGGACTCACGCCGATGGCGCCAACGCCTTGGCCCAGGCCCTGGCGCCGCACGGCGGCGTCGTGATGTGGCGGGCTTTTGTGTACGGACACGGCGAAGCAGACCGCGCCAAGAGCGCCTATGCCAATTTCAAGCCGCTCGATGGCGACTTTGCCCCCAATGTCTGTGTGCAGGCCAAGAATGGCCCGATCGACTTTCAGCCGCGCGAGCCCGTTCAACCCTTGTTTGGCGCCATGCCACACACGCCCCTGGCGATGGAATTCCAGATCACCCAGGAATACCTGGGCCAGTCGATTCACTTGGTTTACCTGGCGCCGATGTGGAAGGAAATCCTGGACTGGGATACTTTTGCCCAGGGGGAAGGCTCTACGGTGGGCAGGGTCATCGACGGCAGCCTGCACGGCCAGCCTGTGAGCGCCATCGCCGGCATCGCCAATACCGGCTCCGATCGCAACTGGTGCGGCCATCACTTTGCCCAGGCGAATTGGTATGCCTTTGGCCGCCTGGCGTGGGATCACCAGCTCAGCCCAGAGACGATTGCCCAAGAATGGATTCGCGCGACCTTCACCAGTGACACCCGGGCCGTGGCAAGCATCCTGGGTATCATGATGAGCTCGTGGGAGGCCTGTATCCATTACATGACCCCCCTCGGCCTGCACCACATCATGCGCGAAGGCCATCACTATGGCCCCGACCCGTCTTACGATGCGGGACATAGGGCCGATTGGAGATCCACCTACTATCATCGCGCCGATGCAGAGGGCCTGGGCTTTGATCGCAGCAGCCGGGGCAGCAACGCGGTTGGGCAGTACAATCCGCCGCTGCGCGAGCTGTTCGACGACCTTGCCACATGCCCGGAGAAATACCTGGTGTGGTTCCACCACGTGCCATGGACTCACAAGCTGCGCTCGGGGCGGACTTTGTGGGAAGAGTTGGCCTGGCGTTATGTCCAGGGCGTCGAGGCGGTGAGTGACATGCTGGATGCCTGGGAGGCGCTGGAATCCGACATCGACCCGCAGCGCTACCGGGAGGTCTTGGGCAAGCTCGTTACCCACCTGGCCCACGCCGCGCAGTGGCCGCAGGTCTGCTTGCCCTACTTTCAACGCTTCAGTCGCCAACCGATCCCGCCCGGTGCGACCGGCTTGATCCATACTCAGTAGATCCAAAATCTAGCAGGGGCGGCTCCCACGCCGCCCATTTTGGGCTTGTCGAAGGCTAAAACGCGGGCGTGGGTCGTATGCGGAGCATACGCGCCCGCTCCGCTGACAAAATTGGATCTACTGAGACTCTCCGAAAACCGCTTGACCACAGTCAAGTCACAAAATTCAACATTTCAGTCACTTTCCTTAATGATTTTTGCCCGCAAAACCCGTATAATAATGGAAATAGGGCAGGTTTTACTCTCATAGGCATATGGTCCTTTACATGCCTCGGATCACAAGGCGAGGAATTTGACAAAGCAATTGGTCTGTGATACAATCCGCCTGGATAAAGTGCCGGTAAGGATACCGGAACCGTTCTCAAGCAAAAGAGTGTGTATACAAAGGAAAAAACTTTCCCCCAGCTAACCACGTGCTATGTACTAACCGGGCGGCTGCCCGCCATGGCACACCGGCTCGCCAGCAGTAGCGCAGCGAAGCAGAGGGTATTCATGGATAAGGAAAGTAACGCCATTTTCTCGATTCAGCATCACTATCGGCAATAATACCGGAATGAAAAACGTTCCTCGCTGTGCTCGTCATGACGAGCAGACGGAAAGGAGGTGCCGCGAAACGAGTTTGATATAACCTGTAACCTGACGTGCAAAAATTTTAACCTGAGTAAATACATAAGGAGTAGAAATGTCTCGCAAATTAGCCCGTTCGATTGTGACCTTTTTGGTGCTGGTGACGGTTGCCAGCAGTTTGATGGCCTGCGGTGGGCAACCGGCTGCCCAGCCAACAGCCAAGCCAGCTGAGCCGGCAGCCAAGCCAACAGAGAAGCCGGCTGCGCCAGCGGCCGGCAAGACCTTGGTCGGCCTCTCCTTCTCTGACTTTGCGACCGAGCGCTGGAAGAATGAGCAGGTGCTGATGGAAAAGCTCTTGAGGGACAAGGGCTACGACGTGGTCTGGCAGGAAGCGAATCACGACGTCAAGCTGCAGAACGACCAGATTGACAATATGGTGACGCAGGG
>JAFGFO010000169.1 GCA_016931085.1 Thermoflexales bacterium | reverse complement strand
GTTGTCTACCGAGTACTGGAGGGTCAGGCCGGCCGGTGTGTTGGCGCCCACGAATCGCGTGTAATCCGGGATCGGCTCGCGCAGGACGATGTTGTCGTGCGCGACGGTGCCTGTGTTTCGATACGTCAAGGTATACGTGATCACATCACCTGGCGCCACGGCCGTCTGCTGGGCGGACTTGGAGAGCAGCAAATCGGAAATGCGCGTGACAACCAGGTTGGTGTCGCGCGGGCGGTCCAGGTCACGGTCGTACACGGCCCAGTTCATGATCAGCTCACCGGCCATCAGGCTGCTGTCAAGATCCACACAAAAACGGATGACGCCGGTTTCGCCAGCTTCGACTGTGCCGGAGACGACGCCGGGTTGGATGACCAGTGTAGGTCCAGACAGAGACCCGCGTGCCACCCAGCCACTGCCGGTGTTGATCTCCAGGCTGCCTCCCACGTAGGTGACCGATACCGGGAGGGTGTCTGAAATGACGACGTTGGTCGCCCTGGCGCCGCCGGTGTTTTCGTAGCTGAGCGTATACGTGATGCGCTCGCCGCTGTAGGCCACGGTGGGGCCGTCCTTGACCAGCTCGATCTCGGGCGCCTCAACGAGGAAGGTGAGCACCTCGTTGCTGCGGGTCTCGACTGCCTCGTCGCTCTCGATGCGCCCCACGTTTTTGATCACCTGCCCGTCTTTGCCAAAGCTGTTCACTTGCACCTGGAAACTGACCGAGTCGCTGGAGAGGGGCGCCAACGTGCCCAGCGACCAGGTGATCGTGCCGCTGGCGGCGTCAAACGTGCCGCCGCCGGTGGCAGACAGGAAGGTCACGTAGCGGACGGGCACCGAGTCGCGCAGCACCACGTTGGTCGCGTCACTCGTGGCACTCGTGTTTTGGTAGCTGAGCGTATAGACCAGCGTGTGGCCGATCTCAGCCTGGCTGCGGTTGACGGCCTTGGTCAGCTTGAGCGGGCTGATGTACACGACCGCCTCGTCGGTGGGGTTGAAGAGCGCTCCCGAGTAGGGTTCGATGCCGCTCGCCTCGCCGCGATTGACATTGAGCAGCCCGCCTTCGTAGACCTTGACCTGATCGATATAGAGCCGGTCGGTGTCTTCCATGGTAGCTGCTTGTCGGCTGCTGAAGCGAATATAGGTCGTGGCTGATCTGTAGGGAGTAAGATCGATGATTTCTTCCACCCAGGTGTTTTCGTTGCCGCTGTTGTTGACCCAGTTGCGCACCTGGGTCCACGTGGAGTTGTCGGGGGAAATCTCCAGGAAAAAGTTCTCGTCGTTCGAGCTGACTATGTAGCGCCGCATAAAGCGCAGGATGGGTGCGCTGAAACTGCTCAAGTTGACCACCCGGTAAATCCGACGGCTGTCATCCCAGATGCGCAGTTGGTAGCTACCCTGACAGGGAGTGTAGGCGGGGGTGCCGCCGATCTCCGTTCCCACGACTCGCACGAAGCCGGCGCCGACTCCGTCGATCTCGCCTACTTCGGTCCAATTGCCGACCCAGCCGCTTCCACCGCTATAGCTATTGTTCTCAAAACCGTCGTAGGCGGTGTCGTCGTAACTGCCGGCGGCGCTGGTCTGGGCCTGGAAGGTGATGGTCAGGCTTTGGTTGATGTCCAGATCGTATGACAAATTCCAGGCCAGAGTTTGGCCGCTAATGGCCGGGGTCTGGCTGGCCGAGCTGCCATCGGGATATTGGATGAGCGCGCTGCCTGCCACATAGCTCCAGTTGGCCGGCAGCGTGTCGGTCACGTCCACATTGGACATGAACGCATTGATCGCCTGCGCCACCAGCGTAAAGGTGACCGCGCCGCCAGAGATCGGCAAACTGGTGGGGGCGACCGTCTTGTCCAGGGCCAGCATGGGCGCCAACCACTCGCGCCGCGCCGGCAGCACCGTCAGGCCGATGTCGAGGTAAGGATTATATACGCCGGCTGTGCGCGGATCCTCGCCCCAAAAGACGGCGAACTCGCTGGAGGCCCAGATGTGCATGCCGGTGTTGTCGTTGTCGGGGTCAAAGACGCGCCGCTGCTCCAGCACGTCGAGCACGAAGGTCTCGTCGACGACGCCGTCCAGCCCGCTGGCGGTGTTATAGTCCACGAAAAAGACGGTGTCGTTTTCCAGCGGCGTGACCCACACCGGCGAGCCGTTGTTCGCGGGAGGAACGGCATCCGAGCCCGGCGCCCACGAGACGTAATAGTCGTGCGTCAGGTAGCGGCTGGGCATGCCCGAAGCGCCCCAGTCGTAGTTGCTGTCCGAGGTGCCGGCGGCGACAAAGACGCCAAACACGCCGTCGGCCGAGGTGAAGCGCGCTGCCGAGTCACCCGGCACGTAGGCATTGCCGGGCCGCTTGCGCGAGTAGGGCACCGTCGCGCTGACATAGCCGGTCGGGCTGATGACGAAGGTGGTCGAGGCAAAACGGTCGTAGCCGTTCACCGTGATCGGAAAGTCGTTGGGGTTGGAGAGATAGACCTCGGCCGGAGAGGCCGTGCCTGCGCCGCTGGGCACCGGCACGACATAGTCCGAGCCCCACAGCCGGTCCGAGAGCACAGTGAACGAACGGCCCTGGTAGGTGCCGTCCGCGCCAGTGATCAGGACGGCCTGGGTCGCCTTGTTGGCGTGGACGCGCGTGCCCGAATTGATCGTGAGGCTGGCGTAGGGGCTGGAATCGATGTAGCCCATGCTGGAATAGGTCTGCCCGCGGTTGAGTGTCATGTTGACCGCCTGCGCCCCGTTATCGATCAGGACGGTCGTGTTGTCCTCGAAGGCTTGCAGTTGGAGGTAGACGTCGCGAAAATCGCCGTAGCTGCCGGTGTCGCCGCCGCCGAAGGTGTACAGATCCTGGCCGATGGGCAGGCGGTAGGAATAGGCCCCCTCCTGGGCCTGGCGCGAATAGATCTCGAAGGCGTCGCCCACCCACGAGGCGTTGTACGGCCAGACCGCGTGGGCCAGGGCCACCGGCCCGCCGGTCGAGATGACGCGGTCGCCGCCATCGTAGCGGATCTGGGCCGGGTTGCGGTTGGGATTGACCGGCACATAGCTGTGCTTGGTGGCGCCGCTGTTGACGCTGACCAGGTTGATGTCGTCGCCAGCCACCAGGATGTCGGTGCCTGTCCCGCCGTTGCCGGTAACCCCGTCGCCGTAGACCTCGGTGGTGGCTTGGACCGGGTTGAACAGGTCCGACTCGTAGCCATCCTCCCAGTGATCGTAATAGATCACCTGGTAATTGGCCGTCGCCACCAGGCTGACGGTCGAGCAAATGTTACCGGGAGTGAGGGCGGGGTCAGTATGGTTGTCGTTGATGGCCATGTACATGCGCCACAGGTGCTCCTCGTAGCCGTTGACGTAATACTCCTGGTAGCCGGTCGGGATGTAGGCGGCGACCGGGCTTGGACTGGCGAGGAGGGACAAGGCCAGGCCGATCAACAAAAATATGAATGGCGCACCATTTCCGAATGGCGCATCCTTGACGTAGGAGGGAAGTGACCGGTGTTTTGACATAGCAACACCTCTCCGGGTGGTCCTCAACGAAAACACGGCACCTGAAGCATCCGAGCAGTGCTTCAATACTGTGTTGACGAACTAACCACTGCGAACTTGCAGGTCTGGCTTAACAACACAGCCTGGGCGATACGAGTGCTTGCCGTTGTTGTGTGGCAGGAATGGTCTCGATAAAGGCTGCAGGTAATTTTAGCACCAATTGCCCGGTTGTCAAATATTTCTCGCCTCTCTCGTTGGCCCGCTCAGGGGCAGACCGCGCCTATCAGGGGCAGCGGGCGGACGATGTCGCAGATCGGCCCCGCCAGCTCAGGCGGCGCGAACCAATAGAGCAAGAACGCGACCGCCAGCATGCAGACCATCAAGACCAGCAAGAGACCACAGCCTATGGCCAGGTTGCGAAGGGGGTGGCCTGGGCGCTCGGGTTCCCAGGCCGCCGGTGCTGGCGGGGGCGGTGCGTACGAGTGTCGAGAAGAGGGCAGTGGGGGCGCAGCGCTCAGCGGAGGCGTCATGGGCTGCACCGCCGGGGGCGGAGCCTGGACGTCCATGAGCACGTTATTGCCAAGCCGGATCATGTCGCCGGGCTGGATAGTGGCAGGCGCGCTAAGGCGCTGGTTGTTCACGAATGTGCCGTTCGTGCTGCCCAGGTCCTCCAGCACATAAGCCGTGCCTTGCTGGATCAGGCGGGCGTGGTGGCGTGAAATCTGTGGGTCGTCAACGTGCAGGTCGTTTTCCCTGGAACGCCCGATGGTCAAGACAGGCTGCTGCGCCTCGATCGCCTGGCCGGCCCCAGGCCCCTGACGTATGACGAGTCGTATAGGGCTCATAGCTATCTCCTAAGCTCAACCTCAACCCCTATATCCCGCGCAGCCGCATGCGTGCCTCGTGGCAGCGCGGGCAGTAGGCACCCTGGTAATCGTGCCCACAGCGTGGGCACACGCGGCTGGCTACATCGCGTGGATCATCCAGCGAGGCGGCAATCAACACGATTTCCTGCCCATCGTAACGAGCTAACCAGTCTTGGATCGGCGTACCGTCAACACCCCACCCGCCGTTGGCCAAGCGCCGCAAGCGGCCGCGGGTCACGCTGGCGTCCAGTTCATAAGCCGCCGTCGCCAATTCCAATACACTCGCTCTGCGTATCGTCATCGCTTATCTCCTTGTTCGTGGATAGAGACGCGAAACTTTGCGTCTTTACTGCATCGGGGCTGACGAGTTTCGTCCCCTCTCGACTGGTCGCGTAACGATCGAAATCGCGAGCGACTGCGGTCTGGGGGAAGATGCCTTGCGCCTCGGCCAGCACGTCGCGCTCGTGGTAGCGCCGCGAGACGTGAGTCAGGATTAACTGTCCGACACTGGCTTCCAGTGCCAACTGGGCCGCCTGGCTGGCCGTCAGGTGGCCATATTCGGCGGCCATGTCGCTTTCCGCCGCGAGATAGGTCGCCTCGATGACCAGCGCATCGACACCTTGCACGTATGGGACCAAGTCGTCCGTGCGCCCGGCGTCGCCAACCACGGCCAGGCTAGTGCCCTTGATTTCCGGCCCCAAAACATCGCCTGGGTGAATCGTGCGCCCATCCGCCAGGCTAATGGCCTGGCCGCTCACCAGCAATTTACGTTCCGGCCCGTATGGCACGCCCAACGCCTCGGCCTGCTCGGCCAAAAACGGCCGGCGCGCTTTTTCTCGAAACAAGTAGCCAAAGCAGCCCTGGGCACCGCGATGGATGACCGGAAAAGCCGACAGCTCGAACAGATCGTCTCCCATCAACGGGCCAGGCTTGATCTCGTTAAAGATCAGCGGCATGGGCGGCTTGACGCCGCGCAGCACGACCCGGTAGAGCAGATCGCGCACGCGGTCGAGCGCCTGCCGACCACCATAAACGTCCATTTTTTCAATCGTCTCCCAGCGCATAAAGGTGCTGAGCAGCCCGGCCAGGCCCAAGATGTGGTCGAGGTGGCCGTGCGTCAGCAAGATGCGATCCAGCTTCCTAAAGCCCAAGCCGCTCTTGAGCAATTGGCGCTGCGTCCCCTCGCCGCAGTCGATCAAGAAACGGTAACTGCGATACAGCACGAGCTGCGCCGACAGCCCACGATGGACTGAAGGTGCCGATGCAGAGGTGCCCAAAAACACGATTTCAAACATCGCTCGTCAGCCTCACGTCACCCGGCTGGCCTTCCCCGCCGGTCACTTGAATGTGGCACGGGATGAACTGCTGTGTCACCCATGCGTTGGTGAGCAGATGCTGGGTGATGCAACTGGTAGTCCAGTGCGCCGCGCCGGCGGTCAGGACCGCGGCAAGTATCAACTGATCGGCCAGGTGGGGATCGGTCGCCGCCCCACTCTGATGATGTGCCAACAGGGCCTGGCAAGCTTCGTCGGCCACCTTCTCGGCCGGCAAGCCCTTACGCCCGTAGGCGCAAAAGCCAGCCACGCCGTGTTGGTATTCGGCAAACAAAAAGATGCCCACACCGGGCCCGTCCGCTTCCACGTGTGCCGCTTCAACCTTGACCGGCTCGACCTTAGTCGCCTTGAGCACGTTGACGGCCCGGTTGGCCATGCGCTGGGCGATGTGACTAGGCAGATTCGACACGGCTGCCACACCCTGGACCTGTTTCAACTCCCCCCGTTCGGTGAGGTCAAAACCGGCAATCCGAGACTGGGCATCTGAACCCTGCGCCCCGGAAGCTGAAACCTGCAACTTGGAACCTGAAACCCTAAATTCCGCCTCTCCCCCCCCGGCCGGGTACCAGCCATAGCGCTTGAGCGTGGCCTCGGCCCGCAGACCCAGCCGCCACACCATTGGCAAAAAGACGTGCCGGAGGTAAGGCAACGGCGGGCTCCACGGGACGTGGGTTCCCCCTCGGATGGTTAGACTACTCGCTTCGCCAGAGAGCGCCAGCGGCAGGAACACGGTTTGAAAGACCAGCGTCGCCGAGCCGGCGCTGCCGCCCTGGCGCGCCTGAGCCACGTCGAACAGGTACTCGCCAGCCTGCGGCGGCCCACCGGGGTGGAATTCGAGCGTCAGCGAGCCAAGCGCGTCCCCGCGCAGCTCGGCGCCGCACACGGCTGCCGCCGCCCGCACGGCAGTCAGGTGCTGGGCCTGCAGGCCGGGTTTTTGGCGGCCGGCGCGGATCGCCTCGATGCGTAGCTCCTGGCCAGTCAGAGCTGCCAGCGCCAGCGCACTGCGGATGATCTGCCCGCCGCCCTCGCCATACGAACCGTCAATCGTGATCATAAAACTTTTAAGCAAAAAGCACCAGGTACAGCCCCAGGCCCAGGACACACATATTTGCCAGGAACAAGACCAGTAGCGCCAGGAATTGCCAGCGCTTGAGGCCGAA
Source organism: Thermoflexales bacterium (assembly GCA_016931085.1). The sequence goes on along the minus strand of JAFGFO010000169.1, from coordinate 848 downwards.
CGGGCCGTTCTGCTGCATCCAGCCAGACGAGTGGGCCATGCCCGGCGACGTCCCATCCTCGAGGCTGGCTTCCGGCGCGGGAGACTGCCGCGCGGGTGCGATGTGCGCTCGCGCGCCAAAGACAGACAACACCTTCTCGATCTCGCGCGTTTCAATGTAAACAGGCGAGTCCATCAACTCAGCCGCCAGGGGCTTGAGCTTATCCCGCGTGACCAAGGGGACGGCCGGCTCCATGTGTTCCACTTGCAGCTTTTTGTCGACAAAGACGACTACCCCCTGCGTGGGCACCTTGGCGCCCATCCCCTGGGCTTGCAGAGTAGCTTCGACAAACTCCAGGCTGCGCTTTAGCTCATCAATCGGGTTTTGAGCCAGCTCCGAGAAATCTTGGGCCTTTTGGTCCCAACTGTACCAGCTATCGCCCAGGCAGCGATAGCGACCTGAGCTGCCGTCTACCTTCATGACCAACGCTCCGTGCGGTCCCACCAGCAGGGCGTCTACCACTCCCCGTCGCCCGGCGCTCAAGGTGTGGACGAGCGCGAAACGATCGTCGAGCAGCGGCTGGATGATCTTGACAAAGGTCTTGACCTCTTGGCTCGCCTTGTGCTCGCTGCCTATGCTTAACTTGGAGCCATCTATTACGTGCATCGCCATCCTCCGGGCAAACAGTGACGTGTTGGCGCCCGCCACGCGGCGCCGCGCCAGTTGTGTAGATTATATCACAGAAAGCCCAAGTCCGGTTGTTTTGACAGAAGGGAGCATCGCTCAGCAGCGATGAAGAATACGTTTTTCTTCGCGCAAAATTCAGGCGTGATGTTCGCGATTTTGCGCGCCTCATTTTCGTAGGGCGG
>JAFGFO010000018.1 GCA_016931085.1 Thermoflexales bacterium | reverse complement strand
ATACTGGGCTTTTTGGGGCAGGCTGTTCCGTGGTGATTTCGGCGTTTCCTTCTTCAATTTCCCCACACGCGTTAACCAGCTCATTGCTACCGCCTTGCCCTGGACTTTGGGACTCTTGCTGAGCACGACCGCCCTCTCGTGGATAATAGGAAATATCGTTGGCGGGTTAGCGGGTTACTATAATCGGAAGAGTTGGTCGCGAACCCTGGATGCCATCGCCATGGTGGTCCGCCCGCAGCCCTATTACATCTTCGCCTTCGCGTCGCTCCTGCTTTTTGCTTGGGTCGTGCGCTGGTTCCCGGTTACCGGCGGGTCGTCATTGGGAGCTGTCCCCACCTTCACCTGGGCCTACATCAAAGATGTCCTCTGGCATTCGTTTTTGCCTGCCCTCTCGCTGGTTATCCTGGGTGCAGCGGTCAATTTCCAGACCATGAAGCTGATCGTGCAGAACGTCAACGCCGAGAATTTCGTCCAGTATGCCAAGCTGGGCGGCGTTACAGAAGACCGCATCGTGAGCAAGTACGTCATTCGCAACGCCTTGCTGCCCCAAATCACCGGCCTGGCGCTTTCACTTGGGCAACTCTTTAGCGGCGCGCTGATTACAGAGATGGTTTTTTCTTACCCTGGCTTGGGCATGTTGCTTTACAACTCCATCATCCGAGCAGATTACAACATGATCATGGGGATCACGCTCATGTCTATCGTCGGTATCACAACGGCGATCCTGGTCGTCGACTTGACCTATCCCTTGCTTGACCCGCGGGTGAGATACACTTAGGAGGTCAGTCACGTGAAAGTCCTCAAAGATCTATTCAGAGATTATCGCTTCTGCGTCAGCTTCGGCGTGCTTGTGATCATCCTGATCCTGGCCTGCCTGTCCCTCTTTTCGCCGTATGACCCTACTCTATGGAATGTTGTCCCGAGAGATATGCGGCCGTCGGCTAAATACCCGCTCGGCACCGATTCGAACGGGCAGGACATCTTCTGGCAAGCCACTTTCGCGGTGCGCAATTCCTTGATCATCTCCCTCATCGCCGCAGCGATTTCGAGGGTGATTGCCATCCTGGTTGGCATGGTTGCCGGCTATAAGGGCGGCAACACCAATCGGGTATTGATGTTTGTCAGCGACGGCCTGCTGGTCATCCCGCTCTTCCTGATCTTGGTCATGTTAGCCATGATGGTGCGAAAATATATGAACCTGGTGGTTCTGGGATTGCTGCTATCGATCTTCGGCTGGCCATGGGATGCGCGGGTGATCCGCTCGGTGATCTTGAGCTTGCGCGAGCGAGAGTTCACCCAGACGGCCATCCTTTCAGGTACGGGGACAATCAAGCTGGTATTGAACGAATACATGCCCTTTGCCATGCCGTTGATCTTTTCGACTTTGATCAATAATATATCCTGGGCGATTGGGTTGGAGATAACACTGGCATTCCTTGGATTGGTCAATCTCAACATCCCCACCCTGGGCACGATGCTGAATTGGGCGATCACTTACCAGGCTATGTTTTTAGGACGCTGGAATTGGGTCCTGACGCCGGTGGTCTTGTCGGTCTTTATGTTTATTGCTCTCTACTGGCTCTCGGTCAGCATCAGCGAATACCTGGACCCGCGAACCCGCATCCAACGGGTCGGGGCATAGTGAGGCAGCCATGAACACACCGATACTCAGGACAGAAAACCTGAAAGCCTATTACGTGCTCGACATGCACGGAACCCAAAAGGTGGTGAAAGCGGTCGACGAGGTCAATCTCGAGTTCCGAGAGAACGAGGTGTATGGAATTGCCGGCGAAAGTGGCTGCGGCAAGACGACGCTCCTCAAGGCGCTCTTTGCCGCCATCGAGCCTCCCTTGAGATTGATGGGCGGCAGGATCTATTATCGCACGAACGGCGACGAGGTGGAGGTGACGTCTCTGAGCGAGGGGGAAAAACGCAAGCTGCGCTGGGAATATATTTCCTACGTTCCGCAAGGCTCGATGAGCGTCCTCAACCCCGTTCTCAAGCTGAAAGAGAGTTACCAGGATTTCCTCGCGAGCCACGCGAGCCACAGCACCCAAGAGGAAGCTAGAGAGATCGCCAAAAGACATATCGCCGAGCTGGGACTGCCCCGGAATGTCCTGGAGGCGTATCCGCACCAACTGTCCGGCGGCATGAGACAGCGGGTCACGATCGCCCTGGCGACAATTCTCAGGCCCCGGATCATCATCTGCGATGAGCCCACAACGGCGCTCGACGTCGTCGTCCAAAGGGGCGTCGTGCAGCTCCTGAAAGATATTCAACAAAACCTGGAAAACACCATCATCCTGGTGACACACGATATGGGGGTCCAGGCCAATATCGCCGATCGGGTCGGCATCATGTATGCCGGCAAGATCGTCGAAGAGTCCACGACCGAAAAGGTTTACGGCGAACCGTTTCACCCTTACACGCGGTATTTGATCAACTCCCTGCCCAAATTTGGTGATAAATCCGTCCGGGAAAGCGTGCCGGGAAGCCCGCCTTCCCTCGCAAATCTTCCCAGTGGCTGTTCTTTCCATCCACGCTGTCCTCGCGTCATGGACATTTGCACAAAACAGATACCAGACTTGACCAGGGTGGGACTCAACCACCGGGTCGCCTGTTGGCTGGCTGGAGATGGGAAATAATATGGCAAAGCTTCTTGAAGTCGATCATCTGAGCAAAATCTTTTCTTTAGGCAGCATCCTGTCGCGAGTGCGGATCACGGCCGTGGACAACGTGTCGTTTGACATTCATCCGGCGGAAATCTTTGCCCTGGCCGGCGAAAGCGGTTGCGGAAAAACGACCGCCGCCAGGATAATTTTGGGCTTTGAGGAACCAAGCTCGGGCACGATCATCCATAATGGCAAAAAGGGATCGAAAAACGAAAAGGTTTGGTTCACCGAGGGCGTCCAGGCGATTTTCCAGGATCCGTTTGCCACCTTCAACCCTTTGAGGACGGTCGACAACTATTTCTTCGAAACAGTCTACAATTACAAGTTGGCTACCAGCAAGCCGGCAGCTATCGAAATCATCAACCGGAAGCTGAAAGAAGTGGGCCTGTCTTACGAAGAGTTTGCAGGCAAGTATCCCAACGAGTTCTCAGGCGGGCAGTTGCAGCGGATTTCCATCGCCCGGGCTTTATTGACCGATCCTACCCTCCTGATCGCGGATGAGCCTGTTTCGATGGTAGATGCTTCCTTGAGAATGTCCATCGTGAACCTGTTCAAAAAACTTCGGGACGAGCTGGGCGTGAGTGTGCTTTACATCACCCACGACCTGGCCACCGCCTACTATGTGAGCGATCGCATCGGCATCATGTTCCGAGGCAACCTCGTCGAAATGGGACCGGTGGAAGAGGTCCTGATGAAACCCAAACATCCCTACACCAAGCTGCTTAGAGAGTCTATCCCTGAAGCGGATCCCAAAAAGCGCTGGACCCAGGCGATCAACCTCTCTGAGCTGGAACATGAAGAGTACTTGAGGCAAGGCTGCAAGTTCGCAGGCAGATGCCCCAATGCAAGCGAGCGGTGTAAAGACATCTTACCCGAGGATATTTATATTGGCGGCGTGCTCGTCAAGTGCCACGCATACGCAAGTCCTCTACATCCCTGAAAGGAGTTTCTCATGACCCAATTCCAAAATACCAATCAGCCAGCGTACCTGGATACGAGCCGGACGCTAACTGAGCGCGTGAAAGACTTGATTGGGCGCCTGACCTTGCAGGAAAAGGTCGGCCTGATGAGCCACCCGGCCAAGGGCGTGCCGCGCCTGGACATCCCGGCCTATAACTATTGGAGCGAGGCGCTGCACGGCGTGGCGGGCAACGGGCGCGCGACGGTCTTTCCCCAGGCGATCGGGATGGCGGCGACCTGGGATCGCGAGCTGATCCGGCGCATCGCCTCCGCCATCGGCGACGAGGCGCGGGCCAAATACCACGAGATGCTGCGCCTCAAGGGCTTTACCGACCACGGCCAGGGTCTCACCTTCTGGTCACCCAACGTCAACATCTTCCGCGACCCGCGCTGGGGGCGGGGGCAGGAAACCTGGGGGGAGGACCCCTTCCTTAGCGGCGAAATGGGCGCGGTTTTCGTGCGCGGGCTGCAGGGCGATCATCCCAAGTACCTCAAGGCGGCCGCCTGCGCCAAGCACTATGCCGTACACTCTGGCCCGGAGAAGGACCGCCACGTCTTTAATGCCGTGGTCTCGCGCCGCGAGTTGTACGACACCTACCTTCCGGCGTTCAAGAAGTTGGTCACGGAAGCCAAGGTGGAAGCGGTGATGGGCGCTTACAACCGCACGCTGGACGAGCCGTGCTGTGCCAGCCAGCTCCTGTTGGGGGACATTCTGCGCGGCGAGTGGGGCTTCCAGGGTCACGTGGTCTCGGATTGCGGCGCCTTGACCGATTTTCACGCCAACCACAAGGTGACTCGAGACGCGGCGGAATCGGCCGCGCTGGCCTTGAAGCACGGCTGCGACCTGGGCTGCGACTGCGTCTATGACGAGATCCCCGAGGCCATCCGGCGCGGCCTGATCACTGAAGCTGAAGTGGACCAAGCCCTGGAGCACACGCTGGGCACGCGCTTCAAGTTGGGCATGTTCGACCCGCCGGAAGAGGTGCCGTTCGCCTCGCTCTCGATGGATGTCGTAGCCTGTCCCGAGCACCGCCAATTGGCTTACCAGGCGGCGGCGCAGTCGGTGGTGCTGCTCAAGAACAAGAACAATATCTTGCCGATCAAGCCCTCCGCGCGTAAGATTTTCGTCACCGGCCCCTCCGCCACCAGCCTGGAAGTGCTGCTGGGCAACTATTACGGTTTCAACGACGAGATGAGCACGCTGCTGGAAGGCATCACCGGACGCGTGCCGGCTGGGATGGGCATGGGATACCACCCCGGCGCGTTGTTGACGCAGCCCAACGCCATTGAAAGAACCTGGGCGCCGATGGCGGCACAGCAAGCCGATTTGACGATCGCCTGTGTAGGCTCTTCACCCTTGCTCGAGGGCGAAGAGGGTGACTCGCTGCTCACGCCCAACAACGGCGACCGCGATGGCATCCGCCTGCCCGCCAGCCAGGTGGAGTACATCAAACAGCTCGCCATCCACGGGGTCAAGATCGTGCTGGTGGTCACCGGCGGCAGCCCGCTGGCGTTGGGCGAGGTGGAAGACATGGTGGAAGCCATCCTGTTCGTGTGGTACCCAGGCCAGGCAGGTGGAAGGGCCGTGGCGGATGTGTTGTTTGGCGACGCCTCTCCCGCCGGCAAGCTGCCGCTGACCTTTCCAAAATCGCTGGACCAACTCCCGCCCTTTGAGGATTACGGGATGGATGGGCGGACCTATCGCTACATGACGGACGAGCCGCTGTACCCCTTCGGCTTTGGCTTGAGTTACAGCCGCTTTGAGTACGCGGATCTGGCCCTGGAGAAACCCGCCGTGCAGGCTGGGGAAAGCCTGGGCGTGAGCGCCAAGGTGAGCAACGCCGGCCAATGCGCCGCGGCCGAAGTGGTCCAGTTTTACCTGAGCGACCTGGAGGCTTCGGCGACTGTCCCGCTGCACCACCTGGTCGGCTTTGAGCGGGTTTTCTTGCAGCCGGGCGAGAGCCGCACGGTCCAGCTAGCCCTGACCCCTCAGATGATGTCGTTCTTTGACGAGGACGGCCAGCTAAAGCTGGAAGCGGGCGAGTTCCGCCTGGAAGTGGGTGGCTGCTCGCCGGGCCAACGCGGGCAGGATCTGGGCGCACCCACCCCCGTGACCGCGGTATTTCGTGTGATATAAGCGGAGTTCCTCGTAGTCGCCTCTTGACGCTCTGCACCCGGCAAGGTATAATCACGCTTGGAGAATCCAAGCGATGCGACAAGCTGCACAACCATCACTGCCATCCGAGCTGTACGACGAGCAATACTTTCTCGGCGCTTGCGAAGGCTACGAAGAATTCATCGAGACCCGCGGCGAATACCTGTCGCGCCGGCTGAGCGAAGCGTTCGCCGTGGCCCAGGTCGAGCCAGGCATGCGAGTGCTCGACGTGGGCTGTGGGCGCGGCGAGATCGTGCGTCACTGCGCGCAGATGGGAGCCACGGCCTATGGGATCGATTATGCGGCTGTGGCGGCCCAACTGGCCCAAGCGGTGGCCGGGGCGGCCGGGCGCGTTTATCGCGCCGACGCCAGGCGGCTACCTTTCCCAGGCGAGCACTTCGAGCGGGTGCTGATGTTCGACATCGTCGAGCACCTGTATCCGTGGGAGCTACACCAGGCGCTGCACGAAACGCGCCGCGTGCTGGCGCCGGGTGGGAAACTCGTCGTGCACACCGCACCCAATCGTTGGTACGACGCGTATGCTTATCCCATCGTCCGGCTGGTGCGCACCTTGCAGGGCCAGGGCCAACACTACCCGCCCAATCCGCGCGCTTTGAACGTGGCCGCCAACGAGGACGTGCACGTCAACGAACAAGACATGCTCGGCTTGTGGTTGAACCTGAGGCGGGCCGGCTTTAGCCAGATCAAGGTGTGGCTGTCGACGCCGCCTCAAAAGCGGCACGAGGGGGCGGTGTGGAGCGCCGCGCGGCACGTCTTGTTCAACTGGGTTCCCCTGCGCTGGTTCTTCGAGCGCGAAGTGTTCGCCGTGGCTACGCGTGATACCTGAAGCCTTAAACTTGAAACCCATCCCATGCCTGATCGACGATCTGTCGACGAATTGAGTGTTGAAGAGCTGGAGCGCATCCTGGCCGTCAAGAAACGCGCCGAGCGCGCCAAGCGCGTGCGCCGCATGGCCTCGCGCGGCCGGCTAGCGTATGCCGACTCGCCGGAAGCCGAGCAAGGCCAGGTCAACTGGCAAGCGCTGCCTGACGGGCAAAGCGTCATCGACGATCGCTACCGCTCGGTAGACGTCGAGGAAGCCGCGCCGCCCCGCTTTGGCTTCAAGCTGGACTGGCGTTGGCTGGGCAACAAAGTCTTGTTGTTGGTCGAGGTGTTGGCCGTGGCAGGACTCGCCTACCTTGGGATCGAGCTTTTCTGGCAAATTGACGAGACCGACCGAGAAGCAGCCGTCATCCAGGTCACGCTGACCCCCACCGTGCGTCCCCTGATCGACGTCGTCGTTCTGCCTGGCGGCCACCGGCCGCCCAGCGCGTCCGGAAGTGCGATGCCCCTGGACCCGCTGGAAGAGATCCCTCAGCACTTGCGCGGCTTGGTGCAGCCCGTCACCCCCCTACCCATCCCCACCCCAGGCCCCGGCCAGCCAACACGGCTGGTCATCCCGGCCATTCGCGTTGACGCGCCGGTCGTGGCGGGAGACATGTGGGAGCAGCTCAAAAAAGGCGTAGGGCACCACCAGGGCACGGCCAACCCGGGCCAGCGCGGCAACATGGTGATGTCGGCACACAACGACATCTACGGCGGAATTTTCCGCTACCTGGACGAGCTCGAGCCAGGCGACGAGATCGTGGTCTACTCCGGCTCGCAGACCTTTCGCTACGTCGTCACCCAAAGGCGCATCGTCGAGCCGACCGAGGTCGACGTCATGTATCCCACCAACGACCCAACCACGACGCTGATTTCGTGCTACCCTTACATGGTAGACAACAAGCGCATCGTCGTCATGGCCGAACTGCAGCCGTGAAGATATTGCGTATAGCGTATTGCGTATTCCGTGCTGCCGCGCAATACGCAATACGCCCTACGTCTTACGTTTTATATCATCCCGAGCTTGCCGAGGGACGCATTTTGAGGTACAATATGCTGCCTGCCACAAGCAGGTTGAATTTATCAGTTGTGGAGAAGTTATATGGCTAAAAAAGCTCGTCGTATCCGCCGGCTATCGGCGACTCAGACCTACGAACCCGTCCCGGCCCAGTCTGCGGCCGAGCAGCCGCTAACGGCTCGGGCTGCGCGCACGGTTGACTTTCGAGAAGAATATCGCTACATCCTGGCCGACTTGCAGCGGATCGGCATCCTGGCGGCGGCCATCGTGGCTGCGTTGGTGATCGCGTCGCTCTTCATCAAGTAGGGGGCAATAGATTACTTCCTGCGCCAAGCATGAACTCTTGCCACAGAGGATACAGAGAAGTTAAGCCTGTGTCCTCTGTGTCTCTGTGGCTGTTTGAGGCATAGCCTCTGGCCCAAGCAACCAGGCCAGCCAGGCGTCCAAGCCCAGGGCCAGGCCGAGGTGCAGCGCGATGGCCAGCCAGGCATTGCGCGTCAGGAAAAATGTGAGTGTGCTGGCGCCCAGCCACAGGCACTGTAGCAGGACTGGCTCGCGCCGCGCGCCGCCGTGCACGTGCACCCACCAATCGGGATCGAGAACCCACTCCAGCAGCGGGAAAGCCGCGCCGACCAACACGGCCCAATAGACGTCGCCCAAGATCAATAGCGGCCCCACGCGATAAAACGCCCAGTGAATCTCGCTGTACAGCACCTCGCGGAGCGTCACCCACCACGCTGAGGGTGGCCACACGCCGCGCGCCGCCAGCTCCCCCTCCCCCGCGCGCAGCGCGTTGCGCCAGCCCAGGGCCAGCAGGACGGCGAGCAGCACCCCCAGGCTGGTGGTCCACCCCAACGCCTGCGCCCATTGCGTGATGGGCCAGCCCAGCACGGCTGGCCCGCTCGTTTCCGACCCCATCAGCCCGGCCCGCACCAGCGACAAGGCGCGCCGCAGCACGGCCGCGTAAGGTAGGCCCACATAGTACAAAAAGCGGACCAGTTGCAGCAGCACCTGGCCGGCGCTCGTCTCTACCAGCCGGCGTCTCAGCCAATCGATCGACATGGATTGGGCTTGGCGTAAGCGCCAGGCCAGCCACGACCCGCCCACCGACAGCGACAACGATGCCGCCAGCCACAAGCCTAGTTCAGTTTTGTAATCCATACAGAGCAAATCGCAAATAACAAATCGCAAATAGCTATCGCCATGATACCACAAGCGGGGCAATTCGCACAGTGGGGTGAGCCGAAAAAGATGACGCCAATGCTAGCCGGCTTTCGCAGCGAATCGCCCCACTTTGTAGGCTCGAACCCTCATACCTGCAACTTGCAACCTGAACCCCTTTCTGCCAGTACTAACGTACTATTGGCGAATCCCATCTAAAGAGGTAAAATTAAACCAGGGAGTGGATGGTATGACGCGGATTTTGAGCCTGGATGATGATACGGCGATCCTGGAGCTGATCGGGCTGATCCTGGAGCGAGCCGGCTACGAGCACGTGCGCACTTCAGACAGCCACGAGGCACTGTCTATCCTGTGCAGCGAGCCGATCGATCTATTCACGCAGGATATCATGCGACCCGACATAGACGGCTGGGATTTTTACCGCCTGATCAAATCGCACGAAATCTTGCACGATATACCCGTGCTCATCCTCACCTGCCGCGCCCAAAGCGTCGACAAGATCGTGGGACTGCAGATCGCCGGCGTAGACGGTTACCTGACCAAGCCCTTTGGCCCGCGCGAGCTATTGACGGCCATCGAGCGCGTGTTGGAGGCTCACTGCCGGCCCAAGCCGACCGAAGAGGATCGTAAGCGGCTACAGCTCCGGCGTCAAACGATGTTGCAGCGGCGGGCGCAATTGACCGACGAGATCGCCGCCTGCCTCCCCAACGTGAGGCTGGAAAAGCAGCGGCGCGCGGCCTTTATTCAAGGGCAAAGAGGCTGCTACGAGGTGTCACTGGATACCGGCGGGGTCATCTACCTGCCCGAGCAGCCGGTCTGCATTGTCCCAGCCCACCACCAGAGCTACCGCCCCAGGCTGAGCCTGCCTTTCGAGGACATCGACGCGGCCACCGAGCAGATTCTCAGCACGATCGTGATGTTTTCGGCTGACCAGGACATTCAAGACAAGACCATCTTGCAACAACTTGAGGAGAGACACACACATGAACACCAGCCGGCTTGAAGTCGAAACCAAAATCCCAGGCGGGTTGCTAGGAGCACCCGAACGCCTGGTGTTGGAATTCCCGCTCGAAGAGACGCTGACGGTTCAAGAGTTGATCCGTCTCAAGGTCGAGGAAGAGATCAGGCGACTGGTGGCCATGGAGACGCTCGACCGGCGCCCCGGCCGTGAATACCGCGACATCGGGACGGCCGAGACGAGAGCGTCAGAGCTGGCCGAGTTGGAGACCGAGGTGCGCAAGGCGCAACAAGCCTTTGCCAGCGGGCGCTTCTTGATCCTGGTGAACGGGCGGCGCTACACCCGGCTCGACGAGCGGATCACGTTGGCACCCCAGACGACGGCCAAGTTCATCCGCTTGATGCCGCTGACGGGCGGCTAAGAGGGTTTCAGGTTCCAGCTTTCAGGTTTCAGGTATGGCCTGGCCACACGCCGGGCAAAAGTTGAGGGCCTCGTCGCTCGGGACATACTCCAGGCCACAGCGCTCACAGCGGCGCGTGAGCTGGGCTTCCTCACCGCACTGGGGGCAGAATTTGAACTCGGCGCCCACGCCCTGCCCACAGTGGATGCAAAAGCGTCCGGCTGGCTTGGGCGGTGGAGGAGAGGACGGCCCCTCGTCTTCCAGCCGGCTAGCCACACGACCCTCCTCGGCCGGCGTTGGCTCGACGGGCACGGCTGGCTCGACGATGCTTGGCCCAGGTGGAGCGGCTGTCTCAAACAAGCGGCCGCTCAAAGTGTCCGCCGGGCGGTGCCTTTGGCTGACGCGCCACATAAAGAGGCCCACCAGTATCACACCGCTGAGCACCAACATCACACCCAGGTAACGCGACTCGGTCAGCCCGCGCGTCAGCAGGCCGTAAAAGACGATCAACAGCGGCAGCAGGTAAACGGCCGCCAGTTTGCCGCCAAACATCCAGGCGCCGTAGCCGACCACCAGGAGGCCGCCTACCACCAGCGCGATGGCAAAGGCCAGCGGCAAAAAAGGCACGAAATTGGCCGCAAAGATAAAGAGCGGGTAAAACAGGAAAAAGCCGATCCCCAGCAGCACGCCGTGCTCCAACGCCACCGGCAAGGCCTCCATGCGGGCGATGGCCCACAACAAGATCAGGAACAAGACCGTCAGGAAAGGCGCCGCCATCGCCAACGGCACAAAGAACGGCCCCAGCTTTTCGACGCGCTGCGCAAAGGCCAGGCTGGGCCTGGCCGGCAATTCGACCTGCACACTGCGGTTGGTGATCACGTTGAGATAGCGCCAGCTCAACACGCTTTCAGCGGGCGTGTCCTCCCGCGCGGTTGGCTCCAGGGCTTCTTCGGGGACGTTGATCTCGCTTGCGCCGCGCACCGTCACGCGCAAGTCATAGTCGCGGACGCGCTGGCTGGCCGGCACGCCGTAGGCAAAGCTGCCCACCCCCTCAGCGCGATAGCGTATCTCAACCCGCTTTTCCTGCCCGGCTTCCAGGGTAGCCAGCCAGCGGATGCTCTGCATCGAGTAGGTCACGTCGGGCGGCTCGGCGCCGTCGACCTTCAAGCTCACCTCGGACAGCACGACCGCGTTTTGCGGAAAGGGGAAATTCATCTCCAGGGCGGCCGGCTGGCTGCCCGGATTGGCGACGAGGTAGACGCCGCTAAAATCCATGTCGTAGGCCGTGACGGCCGCCCCCCCGTGCTCCTTGTAACGCACGTTCAGGTCGACCGTGACGTGGCTTTCGCGGGCGCCGGTCGCGATGGGTGGGGTAGAAACTTTGCCTTCCTGCTTGAGCCCGTCGAGGACAGCGACGCTCCCATAGGTATTGACCATCGGCGCGTCTTGTCTCATCTCGCGTTGGTAGTTGGACAGCAGCCACTGCTCCTCTTCAACTGTGTACGCGCCGCTGCCGCTTCTGAGCATAGATACCATGCCGATGACCCCCACCATCATCGCCAGCAGCACCAGGATCAACACGAGGCCCAGGCAGCTCAATTGTGAACGTTTCATGGTTTTCCCTCCTTTTATACCAACTAGCCCTTCAGGCTCGCCGCCGAGGGCAATCCCCCGGCCGGCTCGGCGCACTGCACGGCGCGCACGATGGCCTGGGCCACGACCTCGGCGGCGTACGCGCCGATGATGTTCACGTCAGCCTTCTTTCTGCCGGTAGAGAGGGCAAAGAAGGTGTCGCCGTCGTACATGGTGTGAGCCGGGCACACGGCGCGCGCCAGCCCATCGTCGGCCATTTGGGCCACCTTGGTGATCTCTTCCTTGGAGAGCCTGACGTTGGTTGCCACCACACCGATGACGGTGTTTTCGCCGCCGCGCGCGAAGCGCAAGGCGGTCTTGCCCAGCAGGCCTTTCATCGTCGCCAGCGTGCCGGCGAAGGGTGAGGGCTTGGCTGGCTTGGGCATCAGGGGCAAGTTCGGCCGGCGTGCGCCGGCGATAACCTGCCCCGTGGCCGGGTCCACGACATCGCCAAAGGCGTTGACGGCCACGAGCGCGCCGACGACGATGCCCCCACCCAGGTCCAGGCTGGCCGTGCCGATGCCGGACTTGGTGGCTTGCCCCATGCCGAGGATTTTGCCGACCGTGGCCCCCGTACCCGCGCCCACATTGCCCTCGGCCGGGCGCGCCGTCGAGGCGTTCTGGCAGGCCGCGTAGCCCATCGCCGCGTCGGGGCGCACGTCGGCCCGGCCCAGGCCCAGGTCGAACAAGATAGCCGCCGGCACGATCGGCACCTTGGCCACACGCACGTCAAAGCCCACCCCGCGCTCCTCCAGGTAACGCACCGCGCCCGAGGCGGCGTCCAAGCCGAACGCGCTGCCGCCGGCCAGGACGATCGCGTGGGCTTTTTGAACCAGGTGGATGGGCTTGAGCGCGTCGGTTTCGCGCGTGCCGGGCGCGCCGCCACGCTGGTCCATGCCGGCCACCGCGCCCTCCTCGCACAAGACGACCGTGACCCCGGTCAGCGCCTCGAGGTCCTGGGCCTGCCCCACCCGGATACCGGGGACATCTGTGATCGCGTTTTGAAGTTGAGCCATACAGCCTACCTTTCCGTTACAGGGACAAACCCCTACTTGCATTGTAACACCGCTTGGCCTGTGATGCAAATGCAAGACACGTGACATTGCCAGTTTACCTTTTCAGTGGTACACTGGTGGTGAAACATTAAACCTGAAACCTTAAACTATCGAAAGCGATGGGAAGCGATCTCGACACATGGCTGGAGCAGGGCATAGCGGCTGCCAAGGCCGGCGACGAAGCCGCCGCCAAAGAGCTGCTCCTGTACGTGCTCAGGCAAGACGAGCGCAACGAAACGGCCTGGTTGTGGCTGGCCTCCGTGGTCGAGTCAGAAGAGGAACAAAGAATCTGCCTGGACAACGTCCTCACCATCGACCCGGCCAACCAGAACGCTCGTGCCTGGCTGGCAGCTATGGAACAGCCGGCCATCACCTACGAGCCGGCCAGCGGCGATCACGTTGTCAGCCTGGAGGAACTCTTTGCGGCGACGCCGGCCGAAGGAGAGGCGATCCTCCCCCCCGAGGAGCCGGCCGGCTGTCCCTACTGTGGGCAACTGGCAGACGCGGACGATCGGAAGTGCCCCCAGTGCGGGAAACGCCTGATCGTCGAACAGCCCATCAAGAGCGCTACCCCCGGCTCGATCTGGTTTGTGTCAGGCAGTTGGGTGCTGTTAGCGGCGGTGTTCCTGGCCGTCAGCAGCATCACCGTTTCAGCCTTGCTGGCGGTCCTGGGGCTCGAACAGGACTTTCCGAGCGCGAGCTATGTACAGGAGGTCGTCTCGACATACATCATCGACCTCAGCCCGCGCACGGGCTGGCTGGCCGAACGGCTGGCCGGGCTTGTTCAGGGCATCGTCTTTGGCGAGGCGATCCTCATCGCCTGGTTCCTGATCGTGGCGCTCATTTTGCCCAGGCGGCGCTTCGACGCCGGGCTGGTGGCCTCCTTCGTCCTGGTCATCACCCTCATCCTGGTCACCGTCGAGCTGGCCTGCGGTGTCTACACCAGCTTGATCAAGCTGGCCAGCACCCTGGTGGTGGGCAGCTTGCTGCTGCGCGGCATAGGCGAATTCAGGATAGAAACGATCCGCCACGAGCTGGGCCTGGATCGTGGCCTGGTGACGTCATTGGATTACTACAACCGGGGCCGGCGCTACCGGGAGCAAGGCATGCTGGCCAAGGCCATCTTGCACTGGGAGCGAGCGGTCGCCCTGGAGCCCGACCGGGCGGTGCTGCGCGTACCGCTCAGCAATGCCTTGTGCGCGGCTGGCCGCTACAGCGAGGCCGTGAGCCACGTCCGCGAAGCGCTGCGCGCCTCGCCGGGTGACCAGGAGCTGCGCCAGTTCCTGGAGCATATCCTGGCCAAAGTAAACGCTCAATGAGCGAGTCATACGATACGGATAACAGGAGGTCGGAATGGCAGGCACGACGAATATGATGCGTTTCTTGCAACAGGAAAACGCGCGTTTGACAGAAGAGAACAAGCAGTTGAGCGAAGAAATCCAGGCGTTGCGCGGCTATATCCTGGCCGTGGACGCGCTCGAACAGGCAAGCTACAAGTTGAGCGACGAGCGCAATCTGATGAGCGCCCTGGACAAGACGCTATCGTATGCGATCGGCGTCCTGGGCGCCAACGACGGCTCGCTGCTGCTGGTAGATGAGGAGACCAACGAATTGGTTTTTGCGCTGACGCACGGCCAGGTGCGCGAAGCGCTGCCCGGCTATCGCATCCCGGCCAACGAAGGCATCGCCGGCTGGGTGT
>JAFGFO010000168.1 GCA_016931085.1 Thermoflexales bacterium | reverse complement strand
GTGAGGTCGAGCGCCTGGCGAGTAGCCTGCGCCTCCAAGGCCGAGCGGGTTGCCTGGGCGATGCGCAGTTGCTCGTTGGCGGCCTGGGTCTGCTGAATGGCGACGGCCGCAACGGTTTGGCGGACGGCGGCTTGGGTGGCAGCGTAGGCATCGGCGGTGGCGCGCGCCCGGATGGTGGCCTGTGCCCGTGCTGCCTCGTATGTCGTCTGAGCCGCGTCGAGCGTTGGATCGGCAGCGCCAACGTGCAACGGTGTTGGTATAGCCAGGACGGCAGCAGCAAGCGCAGCCAACACCGCTGTAGCCAAGATAGCGAGTTTAGATGAGCTATCAGGTTTGCGCTTCATCGTCGGTTCCCTCGTGTGCTTCAAAGGCGGCCGGTCCGGTTAGTTGTGGTGATGGGGGTAGATGGTCGCCCAACTGCCTTGCCAATGCCTCAATGGCCGAATCACCAGTAACCACGACGCGGGTGGTGGGCACGCCGACGCCGGAGCCGCCCAACAGCCCCAGGGGATTGGCCCCGCCTTTGCGCAGCAGCTCGATCTTGGCCTGGCGGCCGCGCTCGGCATTATCAGGCCTGAACATCGAGGCGGCGACACTGGCCGCACCGGCCACGCGGGCGGCTTCCAGCAAATGATCGGCATCAGCCTGGCCGTCAGTGAGCAGCGCCGGCTGTGTTTCCTGGGACGGCAGCGCTTTGCCTGTACGCAGATAGTGCACCGCGCGCGCGATCTCGATCAGCCAGTCGGGCCTGGCCGGCGTGGTGACGGTTGGGCCGATCATACGATTGGGTTCGACAAGCGTTCGCCCATCCCACATCGCCGGCATCTGGCCGGTGGGGCCCGGGCGGACGATGCGCGCCCGCGTTTGCAGTCCGGCGACAAGCGCCAGGCCGACCAGGCTCGCCACGGCTATCCCAGTGAACAGCGCCAGCACGCCGCCCCATTCCTGGGCGATCTCGGTGTGGGCATCCGCGCCAGCGCGCGGCGCATTGTAGGGCGCGGCGGTCAGGGTGGCCTCGATGATGATCCTGGCCGCTTCGGCCGTCTGCATGACCGAGGCGGCGGCTGCCGTCGAGGTGGTTTGCGCCTGGACGGCAGCGGTGGTCGAGGTGCCCTGGACCTGGACGGCGGCCGTGGTTGCCGCGATGGATATGCTGATGGCCTCGCGGGTAGCGATGGACTGGGCGGCCATCACGGTGGCAGTGGCGGCGGCATAGTCCTGAGGATAGGGCGTGCAGCTTGCCGACAGCAGCACCACGACCAAGATCAGGGCCAACAAGGTGGCGACAATCACGGATAATCGCATGGAATTCCTCCTTGCGCCAGCCTTTTGAATCAAGGGCATATCAGTCCTCCTATCACCAACCGATGTCAGCCAACGCATCAAGTGAGGCATTGATGGTTGGATCGAGCGCGGCGTCGTTGGTTGGAATCGAGTCGGCCGGTGCGCCGCGCAGCACGGCACGGATCCAGGCAGAACGCTGGCGTGGCGGAATGCGCTCGATCTTGGCGATCAAATCGTCGTCAATGCCATAACGCAAGCGAACTACAATGCGCTCGTCGTTCCGCACCTTGAGCCTCGGCCGGCCTCGGCTGAATTTGTGTCTGACAGGAATTGGTTGGCTCATTTTGTGTCTGACAATAATTCAGTCTTGGGTTGAATTTCTACAGCTTGCCGCACGGCCAGGCGAGCAAAGCCGAGCGCATTAGCCAACTCGGGTTGCGGCAGCAGCACTCCGTTATGTGGGAACGCTTTACGCAGCTCGTTGGACAGCCCGGCCGCCCCGCCGCCAAAGATCAGCACGCGATCAAAGGCATCGGCGCTGCCCCACAGCCGTGTAGCGGCAGCCTGGATGTCTGCGGCTACCATCGCCCGGGCCTGCTGGGCGATGCCAGACACATCCACCGGCTGGCCATAGACCGTGACAGCCTGGCCATCCCGCAGCGCGGCGTCCAGATTGTGAGGCCGGCGCGTGATGCCGTGTTCGGCACGCAGGCGGGCGTCAATGATCTCGATGACCCGGCGCATGCCGACCTGCTCGCCGCCGCACCACTGCTGAACCGGACGAATGGCCCGCAGGCCGGTGAGGTCAGACGTGTTCCAGCCGATGTCGAGCAGGCCCAGTGCACCGTTGAGCATCTCTTTAGACTGGGCGGGCTGGCCGGCGTTGTCGAGCGCCCAAGAGTAGTAACCGCCAAGGGGTTGCGGAATGACGGTAACATTTTCGATGGTGATGGCCAGTTCGCGTTTGCCAAAGGCAAGTTGGTGTGTACCGGTCCAGGTGCGGATCAGCTTGTCCTTGTCGCGCAGCCAGGCCACGGGCAAGCCGGTGACGATGTGGGCGCGGGTGATATCCAGGCGTGCCAGTGCAATCAAGGCCAGCAGTAGTTCCTCGTCGCTTCCGATGCGGTCGCGGTCCTGGCGGCCGGTAGTGACCCTGGATTGCAGGATGGCATCCTCGCCGTAAAAGTAGGGCGTGCCCTTGAAGGTGGCTGTTGACGGTTTGCGCCGTGATCCACCGGCGACGCTGAACTCGACCGTGCTTTCGGCCAGGCCGAGCACCGAGGGAAAAACGAACGTGCGCAGGCGACCGTTGAGGATGACAATGATCTTGGTGAAACCAAAGCCGGCGTCGATGCCGGCATAAATCAAGTTTGCCATAGTTGTCTCCTATAGTTTGAGTGGGCGTGCATCGAGGCAATCTGGCTCGAACACACGCCTGACTTGGACCACGGAACCAAAATTCAGAACGAGACCGACCGCAAGGATGCCGTTCCAGCGCAACCAGGTAGACAGTTGGTTGAGGTGTTCCTCGTGGATGCTGCTGGCGAGAGCTTTTAGTTCGACCGCAACGCAGTCGTTGACGGTCACATCGACGCTTAGAAACGTAGTAACCTGGCCGTTGGCATCACGTACAGCTACACGCACTTTTGGGCAGGCCCAGTACCCGGCTGCTGTCAAGGCCAGCACCAGATCATCCCGATAGGCGTGTTCATTGTCGCCAGGTCCGCGTTGCGCGTGCACCTGGCGGGCGATGTTGATGATTTGGTTGGTGAGTTTAGAGTGCAGATAAGCTGGATGGACAGCCATAGTCCTTCTCCTCTCGACGAGCGACTGAATTGAGATAATGGGAAATCGTTCTGGTCGTATCCAGCAGGGTGCGTCGCGCGGGTGATGGCAACGTGTCGTAGAGGCGCAAGAATTCGACGCGGTCGGGGTCAAGCACGGCTAGGTCGCTGGGAAGGGATGGGCTGAGGCCGGCCACTTTGAGCACCTCTTCGTAAGACACATTGAGGGCGCGCGCCAGGCGCAAGCAAGTATCCACAGTGGGCTGGCGTCCGGGAGTGGTGATGATACAGCGTAGTGTGCCGGTGGACAGCCCAGCTTGGCGACCCAGGCCGGCCATGGTCGTCTGGCGGCTTTCGATTTGTTCGATGAGCCAGTTGGCAAACGGCGAACTGTTTGTGGCGATGTTGATTCTTCGTTTTGACATACGTAAACCTCCTTGAAAGAGCGTCTATCTCGGTGAAAAAGCCTCACCGAGCCGGTAACCGAGACTGGGGAAACAAAAAACTCCCCACAGGTTTTCGGGGATGCGGTCAAGTTTTGCGAGTCTGCGCGGGATTATTCCAGCGCGTGTTGAGATAGTCTGGTCTGGGCAGCGCGCAAAAACGAAACCGACTCCGATTTTTGTGTGGGGTTTGTCAAAGGAGGCAAAGTGTGGTAGGATAAATGTGAGGCAGTCTAGTGCGATTGCCGGCGAGCAACCTTGTGGATAGAGGAAACAAAAAACGCTATCATGGGTTAAAAGCTAACCAGATAGCGCTTGATCCTCTTGAAGCTTTAGGAAGGATTGTAAAATTGTAGATATGGGGGTGGTCGGGTTGACAAGGAGCACATTGTAGCTCGTGTGACCGTGCCCGTCATCCCCGTTAGAGCTAATTCTCTCACGACAGGAACAACCATTTACCCGGTGTTCAGATGAGAAATAGGCTCAAAATAACGTCATTCTGTTGCGTCAGGATGACGTTTACTTTTTAACCGCCCCAATTTCCTGCCGCGCGGCAGGTTAGTGAGAATTTCCCACAAATTCTGCTGATTGGCGGGAGTTAGGCGGCGAGCCTGCATCAAATTCGATTTTTAATGAACCTCATGTGCATAACATGATGCTAGTATCTTACCACGTTCCAGGCAATTTGTCAAGAACAAAATATCTCCCGTTTCCTTAAATTTTCCCACAGGTTTCCCTGTTATCATGCCTTTCTCTCTATGACTCCCTCTACCATGCAAATGTGCGATGAGAGCAAGGCCTTCTTCCCTCTAGTGGTTGCTTCTTCCTTTAGGTGCGCCAGACCAGCTTGATAATCTTTTTCCGCCATGCTCGCCAGCCACGGCGACTTGTCTCGCGCCTGGGCAATTTGTAAAGCGGCGCTCATGCTCATGGCTTGATAGTAAGCCTGGCGCTTGAGTGTAACATCCCACCCACGCTCCTGTAAAGTCAGGTAGAGCTTGCTCATAGGCTGGGCGGTGGCGCGAATCATGTTGGCGGTGGCGGGGAAGAAGCGGAATAGCCAAAAGCCGGGCATGCTGTCTGGCATCACATCGTACAGCCACCAACGCCCACCCAAGGCCAGCACGCGTGCTGCTTCGTCAAGCCAATCCGCC
>JAFGFO010000167.1 GCA_016931085.1 Thermoflexales bacterium | reverse complement strand
GTGGCGGCGATTGGGCTTGAACCAACGACACAGGGCTTATGAGTCCCCTGCTCTGCCATCTGAGCTACGCCGCCAGAGTGAACTAATGATACTCTAATTGGCTCAAGTTGTCAACCTTGGAGCGCCAACACAGCCCGCGCCACGGCAACCACAACCATGCCAACAATCACCGCCCCAAACAGGCTGCGCTGCCTCCAGGCAATGAGAAAAGTGGGCACGGCTGCCCACAAGAACAGGTTGCCCAGCCCCACGTCAAGCCCGCCAGAACGCACAAACAAGGCCGGGAACAACATGGCCGACAGCACCGCCACCGGCACGTAACGCAGCCAGGCCACGAGCAATGCCGGAAGCGTCCGCGACGACAGGAACCAGATCGGCGCCAGGCGCGGTCCATAGGTGACGACCAGCATGCCCACCATGGTCAGGAAGACGGCTTGTTGATCCATTGCTCTCCTATCACCCCCGCCGTTGCCCCCAACACGGTGGCGATGATAACACTCCACTGATCAATCCCCATCAGCGACATGCCCACCGCCGCGGCGCCCGCCAGGCAGGCCACTCCCACATGAAGGCGATGCTGGATCTGCATGACCAGCAGGGCGATGAACATGGCCGGCAAGGCATAGTCCAGCCCAAGCGGCTCGACGTCGGCAATCGCCCGGCCCAACATCACCCCCAGCGTTGTCCCAAGCACCCAGGCAGATTGGGCAGACACATTAACTACAAAGGCCTCAGCCTTGTCCGGGCCAAGGGAGGCAAAACGGGCCACGTGAACGGCAAAGGTCTCATCAGTCAACTGGTAGGCAAACGCAGCCAACTGGAAACTGCGCCACGACTTGAGGAAAGGCGAAATGGCGGCCGACATGAGCAGGTGGCGCAAATTGACCACGAAGGTGGTGAGAATGATCGAAACCGCCGGCGCGCCGGCTGCAAACAAGCCAACGGCGATAAACTGCGACGAGCCGGCAAACACGATCAGCGACATCATCACGGTGTTGAGCGCCGAAAGGCCAGCTTTTTGAGCCAGGACACCATACGCCAGGCCAATCGGCACGTAGCCCATCACGATCGGGATCGCCTGCGAGACGCCAGCCAGCCAGCCACGCCGGGGTGAGTCGGACAACGCTGCCATATCAGGGGAAAATCTTGCCGGGATTCAGGATGCCGTTGGGATCAAAATTATGCCAGCAGCAGCGCCTGCGCTGCAGCCAAGCCCGTGCCCAGCTCGAATTTGTAGCCAGCATGGGCCAATCCCTTTTCAATCGCCCCCACGGTGGCCAGGACATCAGCAGCCGTGACCGCGCCCATGTGACCGACGCGAAAATACTGCGCCTTGATCTGGGGGTGCAAGCCGCCGGCCAGGATCGCCCCGGCCGCAGCGATGTGCTTCAACACCGAAGCATCCACCCCGGCCGGGTAATAGGGGGCGGTCAGGGTATTGGCCGCCTTGTCAGGGCTGAGCGGCACCTGCTTCAACCCCAAGGCTGTTACGGCAGCCTTGAAAGCCTGGCTCAGCTTGCGGTGGCGGGCGAAGCGGGCGTCCAATCCCTCGTCCAGGATCTGCCCCAGGCTCACGTCGAGCGCCCAGACCAGGTTCACCGGCGGCGTGCCAAAGTAACTGGGTTCGCGAGCCTCGTAGGCTCGCATGATGGGCAGCCAGTTCGTCCAGTCGGCGTAATAGCTGCCCACCAGGGCCTGGCGCTCGTGGAACACGGCCAAGGCCCGAGGGCTGGCCACCACCAGGGCCAGGCCAGGCGGCACGCCGATCGCCTTCTGCGAGGCGGTCAGAACCAGATCAACGCCCCACTCCTCCTGGCGCAGCTCCTCGCCGGCCACCGAGCACACGCCGTCCACCACCACCAGTGTCCCATACTGGCAGCCCAACGCTGCCAGGCCTTGTACGTCCGCCCCGACGGCCGTGGAGGTATCCACGTGGGTGATGGTCATCAGCTTGTACTTACCCACTTGTAGCGCGACCTCCACGTCCTCCAAGGCCGGCGCATCGCCGACAACGGGCGACTTGACGTGAGTGACGCGTGCGCCGTAGCGCTCCAGGATGGTCGCAAAGCGATCGCTAAAGTAGCCGGTATTGACCACCAAGGCCCGGTCGCCCGGCTCGATCAGGTTGGCGGCGGCCATATCCAGCCCCAGCGTGCCCGAGCCGGCCACCACGAAGGGCTGTCCACCAGGGCATGAGAACACGGCGCGCAGCCGTTCCAGAGCCTGGCCAAAGGCCTCGATAAAGTTGGGCGCGACGTGGCTGGCGGTGGGCATGCCCATCGCCCGCATCACCTCGGGAGTGAATTCGATGGGGCCGGGGATCATGAGCAATTTTCTGTCTTTCATCGTCCTACCCTCCATGATTATGCGCTATGATGAACCATGATACCACAGTTTTGCAAGTCACCTCAATATCAATGGCAAAAACAGTCCGAAATGCGGCCAGAACGCGTTGTTGGAGAACGCCGACCAGGCGCCGTCCGCGTTTTGCATCTTGAGAGCCAGGCTATTTCCTCCCGTTATATCCATCCCTCAAGCTATCGACAAATCAGCAGCGGGCGTTGGCTTGTGCGCAGCACCTCATCCACCGTGCTGCCCAAGGCTGCCTCCAACAGTGGCCTGAAGCCATAGCCCCCCATGATAATCACATCAACCTGGTAGGCTCCGGCTGCTCCCGTGATGACCTCGCCCACCGGCCCACGCTGCTGCAAAAAGGTCGCCTGCACCTGGTGCCCCTCCAGGTATGTCCGGGCCTGCACGCTCGCCGCGGAGGAGGTGCGGCCCGGCTCGACCACGGTCAGGACGGTCAGGTCAATCTGCCGCTGGCTCGCCAGGTAAGCTGCCATAAACAGCGCCTCGTTGGCCTTGGCGCTGCCATCGTAGGCCAGCAGCGCCCGCTCCAGGGGACGGCTGAGACCAGGCACGGCCAACAGCGGCGTGGGGCAGCGCCGGATGATGGCACGAAAGCCCGAGCTCAGCCGGGACAAGGCTCGAGGCGCGGGAGGGTGAGCCAGGTTCAGCACGAGCAAGTCGGCCCACCGGCCCCACTCGACGATCTTGTCGGCCACCTTGCCTATCTCGACGATCAAGTTCCCCACGACCGCGGCTTCCTGGCAGCGCTGCTCGAAGCGGGTCTTGATCGCCAACGTTTCCGGCTCGGCCTGGCGCGCCTGGGAGGGCACGATGTGCAGGCCGTGCAGGAGCGAGCCTTCTTCGCGCCGGGCGATCTCCAGGGCCTGATCGAGCGCGCGCCAGCCAGGCTCATGGCCGCTGACGGGCACCAGGATGTCGCAAAACATGCGATCCTTCTCCTGGGCTTGCTGGTGCTCACTGCGCCACAGGCCAGGCGGCGGGCCGGCCTCAAGCCCGCCAGGTACGAGCGCCTCTCGCAGCTTGTCGCCAACGCGGGCAGCCACCCGCCGCAGGCGCGGGCTGAAGCGCGCCGACAGGTGAACAGCGGCCGTGTCGGGCCACACGTCCCAGCCCAGCTCTTCGACCAGCGCCGCGCGATGTTCCGAGACCCACACGTAGAGATCGGTCTCGGTCCGGCCAGGGAAATCCCGCAAGACAGCTTGCCGCCGGATCACGCGCATGACCGGCAGGTAGACCTCGTCGTACCAGTGTGCCGCCGCCTGGGGATAGGCCAACTCTTTCTTTTGCTTTTGCTCCAGCAGATAACGGCGGGCCTCGATTTGTTCCTCCAGCACCCGGTACTGGCCAGGGACGGTCACGCTCAGATTCATCCCCGGACGCAGCTCGTCCAAGTGAGTGCGTTCCAGAAAGTCGGCGTATTCAGCCTTCCAAATCAGGTCGTCCGGCTGGTCAGAAGGTGACAGAGGCACCTTGGTGCGAACCTCGATGACGTAGGCCCGGATGTGCTTGGCGCCGAGCGTGCGGGCCACCGAGACACGGTGATGGCCGTCGTCGACAAAATAAGCCTGGCCGATTTTATAGACCCAAATCGGCGGCATGGACGCCAGCTCACCCACGGCCATCTCGACCCGCGCCCAGCGCTCGGCATCGCTGTCACAGCGGGGTAGAAAGCTGCGGGTAAAGTCATAGTAGCGGCCCGTGCTGCCCACGATCGCATCCAGCGGGATTTCGCGCAGTCCCTGGGGCTGGCTGCCTTTAGCTCTAAGCTTTTGGCGGGCTTGTTCAAAAGACAGCAAATCCGCCGAACGGCCGGCCAGGCGGGCTACGATTTCCTCCATAGCCGCCCGCTGGCGCGCGCGGCGAAAATTATCCAACGCCGACGAAAAACTCATCACTCCACCTACACCACTCGAGAAACTAACACCATTATACCTCAATCCCGCGCGCGTTGGGTAGGGGCGGGGTTGCCGCCCCCAGGGCATTTTGACAGAAAACGCACTTGCTGGTATAATGTTTTTTTGCTGCGGCGAATGCCCAGTAGAGCGAGATTTTACACAGGAGTGGAACGGATGAAGTCTTTGAGTGCCAAAAGTTATGCGCGTATTCCCGATGTCCTGGGCCTGCCTTCCCTGATCGAAGTCCAACTACAATCGTTCGAGTGGTTTGTGAAAGAGGGATTACGCGAACTGTTTGACGAGATATCGCCCATCGAGAGCTTTAACAGTGCAATCAAGCTGCACTTCCCGTGCACCAAGCGAGACGCCCCCCGCCTCGATTACTGGTTTGAGGAGCCCAAATACACCCAGGAAGAATGTGTGGAGCGCGACCTGTCTTTTGCCAGGCCGCTCTACATCCGGGTGGCCCTGGACACCGAGACCGGCGAGAGAATCGAGTCGGACATCTTTTTAGGGGATTTCCCGTGGATGACGTCGAACGGGACTTTTATCGTCAACGGCACCGAGCGCGTCGTCGTCAGCCAGTTGATTCGCTCCCCGGGCGTGTATTTCGCCGCCGACGAGGACCTCAGCTCCGGGCGCTTGCTCAGCCAAGCCAAGCTGATCCCCGATCGAGGCGCCTGGATGGAATTCGAGACGCGCAAGACCGATTACTTGACCGTCAAGTTCAATCGCAAGCGGACGATCCCGGTTACCCTGCTGCTGCGAGCCATGGCGGCGATCACGGACGAGGACCTGAAGAAATACGAAGTGGCGTTGCCACTTCTGATGACGGGCAAAACAGATACGGAAGCGATCCTGAGCACTGGCAGCACGGAGGAAATTCTCAACCTCTTTGCCCACGTCGATACCAATCCTGACCACCAGTACATCGCCACCTCGATCCGCCAGGAGGGTGGGCTGGACGAACGCAACGGACGCCCCGTCGCCCAAGAGGCGCTCATCGAGTTTTACAAGCGTATACGCCCGGGCGACCCGCCTACCCTGGACAACGCGACCGAGTTCCTGGTATCGCAAATTTTCGACCCGCGCCGCTACGACCTGGAGCTGGTCGGGCGTTACAAGCTGAACCAGCGGCTCAACCTGGATGCGACCGTGCCACGCAGTCTTCGCACGATCACCAAGCACGATCTCGTCCAGTTGATCGAGCACATGATTCGCATCAACAATGGCCTAGAAACGGCCGACGACGTGGATCACCTGGGCAATCGCCGCGTCAAGACGGTTGGGGAGCTGATCCAGAACAAGATGCGCATCGGCCTGCGCCGGATGGAGCGCGTGGTCAAGGAACGCATGAGCATCCGCGAGAGTGAGGGCTTGACACCGGTTGCGCTCATCAATATCCGGCCGGTCGTGGCCGCCATTCGCGAGTTCTTTGGCTCCAGCCAGCTCAGCCAGTTCATGGACCAGACCAATCCGTTGGCCGAGCTGACGCACAAGCGCACCTTGAGCGCGCTGGGACCGGGCGGGCTGCGGCGCGAGCGGGCCGGCTTTGACGTGCGCGACGTACATCACAGCCATTATGGCCGCATCTGCCCTATCGAAACGCCTGAAGGACCCAACATCGGCTTGATTGGCCGTCTGGCCACCTACGGCAAGGTAAACCGCTACGGCTTTATCGAAACACCCTATCGTAAAGTCGAGCAGAGCGTGCCCAAGCAGGCTGAAGCGCTGCTGGGACACACGCTGGCCAAGGATGTGGTGGGAAAGGGAGGCCACGTAGTGGCTACCGGTGGGACGGTCGTCACACCCGAGCTGGCCAAGCAAATCAGCAAGATACGCGATCTGGACCGAGTCCCGGTGCGGGCGTACGTCACCACCGACATCGAGTACATGTCGGCCGACAAGGAAGATCGCCACATCGTCGCTCAGGCCAACGCGCTGCTCAACAACATGGGCGAGTTTATCGAAAAGCGGATCTCAACCCGCTATTACGACAAGTTCCTGCTCGAACCCCCCGAGCGGGTAGAGTACATGGACGTGGCCCCCCGCCAGATCGTGGGTATCTCGGCCGCGCTCATCCCCTTTCTGGAGCACGACGATGCCAACCGCGCCTTGATGGGCTCGAACATGCAGCGCCAGGCCGTCCCACTGCTGAATCCCGAAGTGCCCCTCGTAGCGACCGGCATGGAATCTCAGGCCGCCCTCGATAGCGGCCAGGTTGTGACCGCCAACGAAGATGGCGACGTGATCAGCGTGACCGGCTCCGAGATCATCGTCAAGAACGACGCCGGCAAACACATCTATCGTCTACGCAAGTACGATCGCTCGAATCAAAGCACGTGTATCGACCAACGCCCGACTGTCGTCAAGGGACAGCGCATCAAGAAAGGCGACGTGCTGGCCGACAGTTCCTCGACCAACCGCGGCGAGCTGGCCCTGGGGCACAATGTATTTGTAGCGTTTATGCCGTGGGAAGGCGGCAACTACGAAGACGCCGTCCTGATCAGCCAACGGATGGTGAGCGAGGACGGGTTCACGTCCATTCACATCGAAAAGCACGAAATCGAAGCGCGCGACACCAAGCTGGGGCCGGAAGAAATCACGCACGACATCCCCAACGTGGGCGAGGAAGCGCTCAAGGACCTGGACGAGGAGGGCATCATCCGCATCGGGGCTGAGGTTGGCCCCAACAACATCCTGGTCGGCAAGATCACGCCCAAGGGTGAAAAAGAGTTGTCGCCGGAAGAGAAACTGCTTCGGGCCATCTTTGGCGAAAAGGCACGCGAGGTCAAGGACTCGAGCTTGCGCTTGCCGCACGGCGAGCACGGCAAGGTAGTGGGTGTCAAGGTCTTTACCCGCGAGGAATACCGCGATCTGCCGGCCGGCGTGGAGAAAATGGTGCGTGTTAGCGTGGCCCAAAAGCGCAAGATCACCGAGGGTGACAAGATGGCCGGCCGGCACGGCAACAAGGGCGTCATCTCCAAGGTTTTGCCCATCGAAGACATGCCCTTCCTGCCCGATGGCACGCCGGTCGACATCATCTTGAACCCCCTGGGGGTGCCCGGCCGTATGAATATCGGCCAGATCCTGGAAACACACCTGGGCTGGGCCGCCTCGCGCCTGGGCTTTCGCGCCGTGACGCCAGTGTTCGACGGCGCCGACGAGATCGAGGTCGAGGCCGAGTTAGCGCGCGCCTGGATGATCGACAAGGCCTGGGACACGGTCACCGAGCGCGCCTGGCAGTGGATCAAGGAAATCGAGTACCCGCAGGAGGAGCTTGAAGACGACATCGAGGCGCGCTTGCTCTACATGGCCGAGTGGTTGGACGGGCGGGGATACGACATCGAGCGCATTTCGCTCGACGAGATCTATGCCCGCCGGGTGGCGCTGCGTGAATGGCTTAGGGAAAAAGGCTTTGACCCTGACCAGGTCTTGTGGTTCGAGCAAGACCCGCGCTCGATCGAGCAGCGCCCGGCCGCCGATGCCCTGGCGCGGGCTGTGTGCTGGCGCTTGTGGCTGGGCGAACGGGGCGTGGACACCGGCGCGATGACTGACGAGCAGGTCACCGCCCGCGCC
Source organism: Thermoflexales bacterium (assembly GCA_016931085.1). Next base: position 2,391 of record JAFGFO010000167.1, on the reverse strand, counting down.
AAGGAAGTCAGCCTCGAGTTGATGGAGCCGCTGCCCACGATCGGCAAAGTGATCCTGTACGATGGCAAGACCGGCGCGCCCTTCGACCAGCCGGTGACGGTGGGGGTGATCTTTATGATGAAGCTGGCCCACCTGGTCGAGGACAAGGTACACGCCCGCTCGACCGGCCCGTACTCGCTCGTCACCCAGCAGCCATTGGGCGGCAAGGCGCAATTTGGGGGCCAGCGCTTTGGCGAGATGGAGGTGTGGGCATTGGAGGCTTACGGCGCAGCCTACACGCTGCAAGAGATGCTCACGGTCAAGTCCGACGACGTGCAGGGGCGGGTCAAGACCTACGAGGCCATCGTCAAGGGCGAAAAGATCGAGGAGCCGGGCATCCCGGCCTCGTTCCGCGTTCTGGTCAAGGAGCTGCAGTCGCTGGGGCTGGCGGTAGAGGCCATCTCGGACGCTGGCGAGATAACGCGCTTTGGCAAGGACGAGGACAAGGCGCGCATGCCCAAGCTGGGCGGCTTTGGCCTGATGGGCTTTGGCGGCGGCGAAGAGGGCTTCTAGTTTTCAAGTGCCCGTCACCTTGAAGGTGACGGGCACTTTCTCTCAAAGGTGACAAGCACTTTCTTCACACCCTCTGGCAACTTGTCCAACCCGGTCACATAGTCCAGCACAAATTGGCGGTAGGCGTAGGCGGTAGGAAAATGGCCGCGCGCCCAATCGTGGTCGATCAGTGTACCCTGGCGTGTGCCAATCCACTCGTGATAATTCGAATAGGGCCAATCTTCCAAATACGTCACCAGCCCAGCTTTGACTGGATTAGCGTGGATATAGCGGCATAGGTGAAGCAAGTATTCATCTTTGCCTATATGGACAGCCTTATAACGCCCCGCAAAGAGTGTACCTGTTTCGCTATAACGTTTGTTGAAAGCTTTGGTATAGCTGTTAAAAATGCGTTGAGGGAATAAGCCGACGGAGTATTCGCCATCTTGCCGCAACAGGAAATGATAATGATTTGGCATCAGACAGTAGGCAATCACAGTCACTTGAAACTCGACAGCATATTTCTTCATCAAGCGCAATACGTAGAGGTAATTATCGCTTTCTCTGAAGATAGGCTGCCGTCCAATGCCACGGTTATAGATGTGATAGTATTGCCCTTGGGCAAATTGAACGTCTCGCTGTGGCATGTGATCCACCTCTGTACGTGACCGTCACCTTCGAGGTGACGGTCACGTTTACGTCTCCGCCAGCTTTTCCAGCACCACCGCCAACACCTGGCGCCAATCCTGCTCCCGATGGCGCGGGATATTGATCTGCCGCCTGGAGACAAAGGCCAGCTCGCCCAGCAACTGCTGCAGGCGGGAGCAGCTGGCCGTCTCCAACCAGTCGGCCTTGAGGGCGAATTGCCCGCCGCTCAGGCTGATGGCCGCCACCCTGGCTTGCTGCGCCAGCACCTTGAGCCGCAGTTGAAAGATCAGGTCGGCTGCCGGCTCCGGGAGTGCCCCAAAGCGATCGGACAATTCCTGCTCGATGTCGGCAATGCCTTGGGCCGTGTCGAGCTTGGCCAGGCGGCGGTACAACTGCAGCCGCAGCGCCTCGTCGGGGACATAAGTGGTGGGCAGAAACGCTGCCAGTGGCAGGTCGATCGTCACGCCCTGGGTGGGTAATGGCGGCGGGGCAAGTCCCTGGCGCTCGGCGCGCAGCTCCTCGACCGCGTGCGCCAGCAGGCGCGTGTACAAGTCAAAGCCGACGGCGGCAATATGGCCGCTCTGGCGTGTGCCCAGGATATCCCCGGCGCCGCGTATCTCCAGGTCACGCATGGCGATGGAATAGCCGGCGCCCAGCTCGCTGGCTTCGCGAATCGTCTCGAGGCGCTGGCGCGATTCTTCCGAAAGGGCCGAGTCCCGATCGTACAGGAAATAGGCGTAAGCGCGCGTCGCGCTGCGCCCCACCCGCCCGCGCAACTGGTACAACTGCGCCAGCCCGAACCAATCGGCGCGGTTGACGATCAGCGTGTTGGCGTTGGGGATATCCAGCCCGCTCTCGATGATGACCGTCGACAGCAGCACGTCTATTTTGCCCACGACAAAGTCGACCATGACGTTTTCCAACTTGTCCTCGGCCATTTGCCCGTGGGCGACGGCGATGCTCGCCTCGGGCACCACCGCCGCCAGCCGCCGATGGATTTGCTCAATGCCCTGCACACGGTTGTGGACAAAGTACACCTGCCCGCCCCGGTCCAGCTCACGCAGGATGGCTGTGCGCACCAGCTTGTCGTCATACTTGCCGACATGGGTAAGCACCGGCAGCCGTTCTTCGGGCGGGGTCTCGATCGTGCTGATGTCGCGCACGCCGGTCAGGCTCAGGTACAAGGTGCGCGGGATGGGAGTGGCCGTCATG
>JAFGFO010000017.1 GCA_016931085.1 Thermoflexales bacterium | reverse complement strand
GGTTTCCACGCAAAGCGTGCCACAGGCGCGGCGGCTATCCGCAGGACGCCTTTGGCGTAGAAAGCCGCCCTACAAAACACTCTCTCCAACAGCTTGCTCATACTCCTATTCTAGGCCATTATTCGTTTTGCGTCAATAGCGGCAATTTGTTCGTTGTTTCCTAATGACGCCTTATCGCAACGCCTGTTGAGGTGTGGGGTTTTATTCTCACGTAGGAGGTTCACATATGGCATCTGCCAGGACATACAATTCGATCGTGTTGGTCAAGCAAGTGCCCGACACTCACCATATCACAGGCAGCGTGATGAAGGAAGATGGCACTATCAATCGCACGGCGCTGCCGGCTATTTTCAACCCAGAGGACTTGAACGCTTTGGAGATGGCCCTCCAGGTGAGAGAGCGCTACGGCGGCCAGGTGACGGTGTTGACGATGGGGCCGGCTATGGCGGCTGATGTGCTGCGCGAGGCGCTGTATCGCGGCGCAGACAAAGCCTTTTTGCTCAGTGACCGGCGCTTTGCCGGCGCTGACACGCTGGCCACTTCGTACACGCTCAAGTGCGCGGTCGAAAAGCTGGGGCCTTTCGACCTGGTCTTTTGCGGCCGGCAGGCCATCGACGGCGACACCGCCCAGGTGGGCCCCCAGACGGCCGAAAAGCTGGGTATCCCGCAGATCAGCTATGCTCAGTCTATCGTCAGCCTGGAAGGAGACGAGATCGTCGCCGAAAGAGCGTTCCCGCTCGGGCAAGAGTGGGTCAAATGCCGCTTGCCTTGCTTGTTGACCGTGGTCGCTTCGGCCAACCGCCCGCGCCCACCTTCAGCCCGCAAGCGAATCGAGTACAAGTTGGCCGCTACTCCGCTGGAATACAAGGCTCTCTTGGAAAAGTGGCCCGAGTTTGAAAGCGAGGAAAAGCTCGCGGCTTATTTGGAGGAGCGAAATTTAAGGATCCCGCTCTTGACGGCCGATGACCTGGACGCCGAGCCGGACAAGCTGGGCATGGTCGGCTCGCCCACCCAGGTTTACAAGGTCAATTTCGTCGTGCTGGAAACGACGGAAAGCAAGCAGCTTCCCGCCAGCCAGGAGGGCGTGACCGAGTTGATGCAAGAGCTGGTCAAGGAATATATCGTGGGGTAGGGGCAACCCCTTGTGGTTGCCCACTGAGGAAAAGCTATGACGAACAGAGATGTCTGGGTATTTATCGAGCAAGAGGATGGGCAAATTGCCGACGTCAGCCTGGAGCTGCTGGGCAAGGGGCGCGAGCTGGCCCAACAGTTGAAGGGCCAGGTGTGCGGCCTGCTGTGTGGCCACGAGCTGGGCAATATGGCCCAGGCGCTCATCCATCACGGCGCGGACCGCGTGCTGCTGGCCGAGCACCCGGAGCTTGCGCTGTACCGCACGCTGCCCTACGCACGGGTAGCGACTGAGCTGGTGCGCGAGCGACGGCCCTACATCTTCCTCGTCGGCGCCACCCCGCTCGGGCGTGACCTGGCCCCGCGCATCGCCAGCGCTATCCGCTGCGGACTGACCGCCGACTGCACCGACTTGCAGATCGGCGAGTACGTTTCCAAGCGAGACAAGCAAGTGTATCCGGATTTGTTGTACCAGATCCGGCCGGCTTTTGGCGGCAACATCATTGCCACCATCGTCAATCCCCACACGCGCCCGCAGATGGCCACCGTGCGCGAGGGCGTGATGCGCCGCCAGGCGGCCGAGGCCAGCCGCCAGGGCGTGATCGACAGGATCGCCCCAGCCTTCAGCGACGAGGAGCTGGTGCTGCAAGTGCTCAGCCGCCAGACGCGCCAGTCCACGCTCAGCCTGAAAAGCGCGCCGGTCGTCGTGGCCGGCGGGGCGGGCGTGAACAAGGACAGCTTTGAGCTGCTGCGCGAGTTGGCCCACCTCCTGGGCGGCGAGGTGGGCGCTTCGCGAGCGGCGGTTGATGCTGGCCTGGTCTCGCGCGAGCACCAGGTGGGGCAGACCGGCCTCACGGTGCGCCCCCGCCTGTACATCGCCGCCGGCATCTCGGGCGCCATCCAGCACCGGGCTGGGATGAGCGAATCATCCAAGATCATTGCGATCAACACCGATCCCAACGCCCCCATTTTCCAGATTGCCCATTACAAGATCGTCGGCGACGCGGCTCAGGTGATCCCCATGATGATCCGTGCCTTTCGTGAGAAGACGAAGTAGGAAGTAGGGAGTAGGAAGTAGGAAGTAGGGAGTAAGTAGATGGCAGACAATTTTTTCCTGGACAATTTAGACCTGCAACACCACCTGGAGCAGATAGATCTCAACCAGGTCGTGGCGCTCAAGGAAAAGGGCTACACGCACTGCGCCCAGTACCCGGCCGCGCCGCGCAGCTACGCGGACGCCAAGGATAATTACCGGCTTTTGCTGGAGGTGTTGGGTGAGGTGTGCGCCACGCTGATCGCTCCCCGCGCGGCCGAGGCTGACGAGGAAGGCGCCCAGTTCCAGGCCGGCCAGGTGCGTTACGCTGCCGCTACCCAAGAGGCGGTCGAGGCCTTCAGGCAAGCCGAGCTGAATGGCGTGATGCTGCCTTGGGAATATGGTGGGATGAACTTGCCAGAATCGATCTACCAGATGATGGTCGAGCTGATCGCGCGCGCCGAGGCCGGGCTGATGACCATCGTCGGCTTGCAAGAGATTGCCGTCGCCATCAGCGAGTTTGGCGACGACGAGATGAAGGCGCGCGTCTTGCCTCGCTTTGCGCGGGGCGAAGTGGCGGGGGCGATGGTGCTCACCGAGCCGGACGCCGGCTCGGACCTGGGCGCGGTGCAGACCCGCGCCACTTACGACGCGGAAGCCGGCGTGTGGCGCTTGACCGGCGTCAAGCGCTTTATCACCAACGGCTGCGCAGATATCATGGTCGTCCTGGCCCGCAGCGAGGAAGGCTCGAACGACGCGCGCGGCTTGTCCCTGTTCCTGGTCGAAAAGGACGACAGCGTGACTATCCGCCGCATCGAGAGCAAGGTCGGGCTGCACGCCTCGCCCACGTGCGAGATCCAGTACAACAATACCCCGGCCGAGTTGATCGGCAAGCGGCGCTTTGGGCTGATCCGCTACGCCATGGCCTTGATGAACGGCGCCCGGCTGGCCGTGGCGGCCCAGGCGGTGGGCATCGCCGAGGCGGCTTATCGCGAAGCACATCGCTACGCCCACGAACGGGGCCAGTTTGGCCAACTGATCCGTGACATCCCGGCTGTGAGCCGCATGCTGCTTTCGATGCGGACTGAGATCGAGGCCGCCCGCGCCTTGCTGTACGAGGCCGCCCGCTGGGTGGACCTGGAAAAAGCTTACGAGCACCACATCGCCGCCAGCGCTGAGCCTGAGCCGGCCGCGCGTGACGCCCTCAAGCAGGCTGCCAGGTTGGCAGCCACCCTGACGCCGTTGGTCAAGTACTATGCGACCGAGATGGGGAACCGCGTGTGTTACCAGGCCCTCCAGGTGCACGGCGGGGTGGGTTACATGCGCGAGTTCAACGTCGAGCGCCACTATCGCGATATCCGCGTGACGAATATCTACGAAGGCACCAGCCAACTGCAAGTGGTGGCGGCCACCGGCCGGCTGCTGGCGCACGCGCTGGACGATTTACTGGACGAGTGGGCGGCGCAGGAGTATGGGCCAGAGCTGGCGCCGCTCAAGGAACGCATGCTCGAGTCGAGCGGCCTGCTCAGCCGCTGCGTGGATCACCTGCGAGAATGTGATGTGCCGCTGATCGACTATTACGCTTCAGACGTGGTGGATATGGCGGTGCACGTGGTCAACGGCTGGCTGCTGCTGGGCCACGCCCGCCACGACGAGCGGAAGAAGGCCATAATGCAAGTCTACATCGCCGAGCATGGCCCCAAGCTGCGTAGCGCCCTGGCGGCCGTGCAAGCCGCCGACCCGGCCCAGTTGAATCAGCGCGAGCTCTTGCTGAGCAGCCCGTTTTAGGCCTTGCGGATCAGCTCGACCCCGCCCATGTACGGGCGCAGGACGGGCGGCACGCGGATGGAGCCGTCCTGGTCCTGGTAATTCTCCAGGACCGCGATCAAGGTGCGCGGCAGGCCCAGGCCTGAGCCATTGAGGGTGTGGACGAACTCGGGCTTGGAGCTTTTGTCCCGGCGGAAGCGGATGTTGGCCCGGCGCGCCTGGAAATCTTTAAAGTTGCTGCAACTGGACACTTCCAGCCATTCCCCGCAGCCCGGCGCCCACACCTCTACGTCGTACTTGGCGGCGGCCGTAAAGCTCAAGTCCCCCGTGCACATCTGCACGACGCGGTGGGGGATGTCCAGCCGCCTACAGACCTCGCGCGCGTTGTCGACGAGCGTGTCCATCTCGGCGGCGCTGTCCTCGGGCTTGCAGAACTTGACCATTTCGACCTTGTCGAACACGTGCCCGCGCTTGATGCCGCGCACGTCGCGCCCGGCGCTCATCTTTTCGCGGCGGAAGCAGGGGGTATAGGCCACGTGGTGTACCGGCAATTTGTCGCCCTCCATGATCTCGTCGCGATACAGGTTGGTCACGGGCACCTCGGCGGTCGGGATGAGCCACAAGTCGTCCTCGGCATCGCGGTACAGGGTCTCGCCGAACTTGGGCAGTTGCCCGGTGCCGACCAGGCACTCGCCGCGCACGAGGGGTGGGGGGTAGACTTCGGTGTAGCCCTGCTCCAGGTGAACGTCGATCATCCAGGCGATCAGCGCCCGCTGCAAGCGCGCGCCCAGGCCATTGAGTACGTAGAAGCGGGTGCCGCTGAGCTTGACGCCGCGCTCAAAGTCGATGATCTCCAGCTTTGGCCCCAAGTCCCAATGCGCCAACTGCCAGTCCTGGCGCTCGGCCTGGCCTTCCTGGGCCACGACGGCGTTGTGGCTCTCGTCGGGGGCCACCGGCACGCTGGCGTCCGGCAAATTGGGCACGCTCAACAGCAGCGCGTTGAGCCTGCCTTCGACCTGGCGGATTTGCTCGTCGATCTGGCCGATGCGCTCGCCGACTTGCTTCATCGCCGCGATCTTGGCCTCGCGCTCCTCGCCGGCCGGCAGCTTGCCGATCGCGCGGCTGGCCTGGTTGCGCTCGGCCTTGAGCTGCTCGACCTCGGTCAGCAGCCCGCGCCGCTGCGCGTCCAGCTCCAGGATGGCGTC
>JAFGFO010000166.1 GCA_016931085.1 Thermoflexales bacterium | reverse complement strand
TTAGACGGTTTCCAACATCTGGGCCAGGTTGACGTCCATCCGGATGCCAGGTCCCATGGTCGAAGTCAGCACCACCCGCTTGATATAAGTGCCCTTGGCGGCGGTCGGCCTGGCCTTTTTAACCGCGTCCATCAGGGCCGAGAAATTCAAAAAGAGAGCATCGGCGCTAAAACTGACTTTGCCGATTGGGACGTGCAGGTTAGAGGTCTTGTCAATGCGGAACTCGGCCCGTCCGGCGCGTGCTTCTTGAATCAAGCGGGGGATATCCGCGGCCGGGGCGACCGTGCCGGCCTTGGGATTGGGCATCAGCCCACGCGGGCCTAGAACCTTGCCGAGTTTACCGATCTCGCGCATGGCCTCTGGCATAGCCAAAGCGACGTCGAATTCTGTCCAGCCGCCGCGGATCTTGGCGTAGCCTTCTTCGTCGTCGATGACAAAGTCGGCCCCGGATTCCCTGGCCAGGCGTGCGCCTTCGCCTTCGGCAAAGACCAGCACGCGGACCGTTTTACCCAGGCCGGCCGGCATCAACACGACCCCGCGCACCTGTTGATCAGATTGGCGTGGGTCAACGCCCAGGCGAATATGCACCTCTACCGTCGCGTCGAACTTGACGAAACTGGTTTCCCGCACCAGCTCGATCGCCTCGCGCGGCGCGTAATTGATCTGGCGATCTATCTTAGCGGCTGCTTCTTGATACTTTTTACCACGTGTTGCCATTTCTTTACTCCCAAGTGGTTATGGCGGGCGGCGTGCCCTCCCACACTCAGCCGTCAGCCGCTCTGGTTCTGACGGCAAGACTACTCGACTATTTCAACACCCATGCTGCGAGCTGTGCCTGCGATCATCTGCTCGACGCCTTCCAAGTCAACGGCGTTCGAATCACGCATCTTTTGCTCGGCGATCTCGCGCAGTTGCTGGCGCGTGATCTTGCCCACCTTGGTCTTGAGAGGCTCGGCCGAGCCTTTTTCTACCCCGGCCGCCTGGCGCAGCAAGTCAGGCGTGGGGGGTGTTTTGAGGACAAAGGTGAACGATTGATCCGTATAGATCGTGATCTCGGCCGGGATGATTTGCCCCATCATAGAAGACGTGCGGGCGTTATAATCCTTACAAAAGGCCATGAGATTGATGCCATGCTGGGCCAACGCCGGCCCGATCGGCGGCGCCGGATTGGCCTTGCCAGCCTGGACTTGCAACTTGACGACTGCTTTAACTTTCTTTGCCACTGTTTACCTCCTGGTGGTCTTGTCGGGCGACTGCCCTCCCACTATTTCCAATTTTGCGATTTGAACGGTTACATTTTTTCGACTTGCAAAAAGTCCAGCTCGACCGGCGTCTCACGACCAAAGAAAGACACCATGACGCGGACTTTGGCTTTGTCCATATCGATCTCGTCCACCATACCCATAAAGTCATTGAATGGGCCATCGATGATGCGCACCTTTTGGCCCGGCATAAAGGTCACCTTGACCTTGGGCGCCTCCGCTTGCATGCGCTTGAGAATGCCCTGCACTTCCTCCGGGCGCAGCGCGGTGGGCTTGTTACCCATGCCCACAAAGCCCGTCACGCCGGGCGTGTTACGGACGACGTACCAAGACTCTTCGTCCATGAGCATCTGCACCAGGATATAGCCGGGGAACACCCGGCGCTCAACCGTGCGCCGCTTGCCATCGCGAACCTCGATCTCCTCCTCGGTCGGCACGACCACCTGGAAGATCTGGTTACGCATGTTCATCGACTCGATGCGCTGTTCGAGATTGTGCTTGACCTTGTTTTCGTAACCCGAATAGCAGTGGATAACGTACCACTCAGCTTGTTCGGGCGCGCCAAGCACCTCGGACGCATCGGGCGAGTCTGTTTGGCCAGACGTGGCTTCATCGGCTTCCAGCTCATCTGCCTGAAGCAGCTCGTCCACGTCGGGACTGTCCGCTTGGGCCAGCTCGTCCACGCCGGGACTGTCCGCTTGGGCCAGCTCGTCCACGCCGGGACTGTCCGCTTGGGCCAGCTCGTCCACGACTAGACTATCCGCCTGCGTCACGTCCGTCTCGGTTATATCTTGTCGCTCATCTTCGAACAGCAACTCGGCCATCTTGTATCCTATTTTCTAGGCTTCCTGCCGGAGCGCGAACACAAGCGCGGCTAAACCGGCGACCAGCACCGCGGCGCCGAGGCCGATGGCCACCACGTTGCCGGCTATCACGTACTTTAACTCCGTGGAGAAAAGCAGATCCATCAAGCCCAACAGCAAAGCCATGCCAATGGTCACCGCCAAAACGATCGCCGTCAGGTTGATCGCTTCCCGGCGAGTGGACCAACGAACTTTTTTCAGCTCGGCCCACGTTTCACGCAAGTAGCGCACGATTGCATTATCGCCCCAGTTATTCACCTTGTCACTCCACTTTGATCTTGAGCCTACATTTCAAGACACCGCCACAGGGCGGTGTCTTGAAACTTTGGCAGGCCAGGCAGGATTTGAACCCGCAACCCCCGCTTTTGGAGAGCGGTGCGCTGCCAGTTGCGCCACTGGCCTGTATCTTACCCTGCGAGCGCTACTTCTGCTCCTTGTGCAGAGTATGCTTGCGACAACGCGGACAATACTTGTTCAACTCCATACGGGCCTGGTCGTTCCGGCGGTTCTTCTCGGTTGTGTAATTGCGTTCCTTACAATCCGTGCACGCCAGGGTGACCACCATGCGAACATCTTTTTTAGCCATTCTATTTACTCGTTAGGTTACTGTTTGCTGGTGGCTATTCGACCACCTTGGTGATCATGCCCGCACCGACCGTCAAGCCACCCTCGCGGATGGCAAAGTGCGAGCCTGATTCCAACGCCACCGGC
>JAFGFO010000165.1 GCA_016931085.1 Thermoflexales bacterium | reverse complement strand
CCCGTTCGCGATCGAGCCGGTCGTGTACGATTTCGCCATCAACGAGCGCGGCACGTACGCGGATTTATTTCAAGGCAGCGCGGCCTTACTGCCAGCCGAGTACTATGTCCAGACCGTCCCCAGCCTGGCCCGTCTCCCAAGACAGCAACTCACCCCCGCCCACAAGGCCGAGCTGGATCACTTTGGCCAGGTCTGCCGGGACAAGCCCGAGATGGCCGGTGTGATGCAGAGCCTCTTCGACCAATTTCTACCTCGCTTCGAGGCGGAAGAAAGCGGCAAGCAAGACCTGGACAGCCTGCTGGCCAAGTATGGCTTTGACCGGGTCCAGCACGAGCAAATCCGGGCCGATTTGCGCAGCGGCCACATCGGGCTGGCGCAAAACAGGCTGCCTGTCAACAGCAAGATCGAGGACGTCAGGCCAGACGACGTGGCGGATGCCACGCGCGCCCTGCCGGAGGAACTGCGACACATCGGCCTGGACGCCCTGGCCGAGGGCGCGGTGGCCGTCATCTCGCTAGCGGGCGGCGCCGGCAGCCGTTGGACGCACGGCGCGGGCGTGGTCAAAGCGCTCAATCCCTTCTGCCGAATGGGCGGCCGGCACCGGAGCTTTATCGAGGTTCACCTGGCCAAGAGCCGCCACACCAGCCGCCTGGCCGGCCGGCCCCTGCCCCATGTGATCACCACCAGCTACCTGACCCACGACCCGATCCAGGCCTATCTGGAGGCCGAAGGCAATTACGCTTATCCCGGCCGGCTGTATCTTTCTCCAGGCCGCATCGTCGGCCTGCGGCTGATTCCGATGGTGCGGGATTTGCGTTTCGCCTGGGAGGAAATGCCTCAACAGCTCCTCGACGAGCAAGCCCAAAAAGTCCTGGACAGCTTGCGCGCCGCCCTGATCAACTGGGCGCACAGTTGTGGAGAAGGCAGCGACTATACCGACAACCTACCGCTGCAGTGCCTGCACCCGGTCGGGCACTGGTACGAAGTGCCGAACTTGTTTCGCAACGGCGTCCTGGCCCAATTGCTCGACGAACACCCCAAGCTGAAATACCTCATGGTGCATAACATCGACACGCTGGGCGCTGACGTCGACCCGGCTTTGCTGGGCTACCACATTGCGCAAGGCGCCACGTGGACGTCCGAAGTCATCACGCGCCGCATCGAAGACCGTGGCGGCGGCCTGGCATGCATCAACGGCAGGCAACGCTTGATCGAGGGACTGGCCCTGCCACGCGAGGAGATCGAGTTCCAACTCTCGTACTATAACACCAGCACCAGTTGGGTCGACATCGACAAACTCTTGGCATTGTTCAAGCTGAGCCGGGCGGAGCTCGGCTGCAGCGAGACCGTCGCCGCCGCCATCCGCGGACTGGCGGCCCGTATGCCCACCTACATCACGCTCAAAGACGTCAAAAAGCGTTGGGGAAAAGGACAGGAAGACGTCTACCCGGTGGCCCAATTTGAAAAGCTGTGGGGGGATATGACGGCCCTGGCCGAGCTCGATTGCCGTTTCGTCGTCGTGTCGCGCCTGCGCGGCCAGCAGCTCAAGGAACCCGCCCAGCTCGACGGTTGGCTGCGCGATGGCTCGGCGGCGTACATCGAGTCACTCTGCGAATGGGAATAAAGCACGAGACCCTAAGGGTCTGAGTAAGATCACTATGGACACCAGCCAGCGACAACAACTGGAAAACGCTATAGGCGCCCTGGAGGCCCAACGGGCCGTCCTGGGTGACGCGGCGGTCGAGGCCGCCATCGCCGGCCTGCGCCAGCAATTAGCCACGCTCCAGCCCCCTCCCCCACCAGGCGCGACCGAGGGCAAGCTCGCGCCAGCGGCCGGCGAGCGCAAGCTCGTCACCATCGTGTTTGCCGATATCGCCGGCTTTACCGCCCTGGCCGAGGGGATGGATCCCGAGGCCGTGCGCGACCTGATGAACACCTGCTTTGCGCAATTGACGCCACTCATTGAAAAGTACGGCGGCACGGTCGACAAGTTCGTCGGCGATGCGATCATGGCCCTCTTTGGCGCGCCGGCGACCCACGAGAATGACGCCGAGCGCGCCTGCCGGGCGGCGATCGAGATGATGGACGCACTGAACAACTTCCGGGTCATGCAGGCCACCACCGCCCAACTGAGGCTGCACATTGGGATCAACACTGGCCACGTCGTGGCCGGCAACATCGGCACCAGCGGCCAGCAAGCCTATTCCGTCATCGGCGACGCCGTCAACATCGCCGCCCGCCTGGAAGACCTCTCGCAGGCGGGAGAAATCCTGGTCGGGGGTGATACCTATCGCCTGACGGCGCCGCTGTTCGAGTTCGAGGCGCGGCCGGCCGTTAACGTCAAGGGCAAGGCCGAGCCGGTGCAGGTCTATCGCTTGCTGGCGGCGCGGGCCGTGGCGGGCAAGCTGCGCGGCATCGCCGGGCTGGATTCGCCCCTGGTGGGGCGCGAGGCCGAGTTCCAGGCCCTGCAGGCGGCCGTCGCGCGCCTGGAGGCAGGCACAGGCGGCGTGGTGACGGTGGTGGGCGAAGCGGGGCTGGGCAAGTCGCGCCTGGTGGCCGAGACCAAGGCGCTGTGGGCTGGGACCCACAGCGTCTCCTGGGTGGAGGGGCGCTGCCTGTCGTACGGCGGCTCGATCGCCTACCTGTTCTGGCTGGACGCGCTGCGCAATCTGTTGGGCGTGGCGCCCGACGCCGCCCCGGTCGAGGTCCGGGACGCGCTGCACCAGCACGTGCAAGCCTTGTGCGCCGATTGCTTTGACGACACTTTCCCTTACCTGGCCAAGCTGCTATCCTTGCCGCTGCCGGCCGAAAGCGAGGCCCGCCTGCGCGGCCTGGGTGCGCAGGGCCTCAAGCGAGCCACCTTCCAGGCCGTGGGCACCCTGCTCGGGCGCGCCGCCAGGCAGCGCCCCTTGGTGCTCGTCTGCGAAGACCTGCACTGGGCCGACCCCACCTCGCTCGAATTGCTGGAACAGGTGTTGTCCCTGCTTGACATGACGGGGCTGCTGATCATCGGCGTGATGCGCCCCGAGCAAGAACACGGCTGCTGGCACTTTAAGCAGGCCGCGGCGGGCTGCGAGCACAGCCTCGACCTGCCGATCAGCCCCCTGTCTCTCGACCAAAGCGAGACGCTCGTCAGCAACCTGCTGCGCGTCCAGGCTCTGCCGCCGGCGCTCTGCCAACGCATCCTGAAGCACGCCGAAGGCAACCCCTTCTTTGTCGAAGAGATCATCCGCTCGCTGATGGACAGCGGCGCCATCGTCTACGAGCCGGCCAGCCGCCGCTGGAAAGCCACCCGCCGGGTGGATGAGATCGTCATTCCCGATACGCTGCAGGGCGTGCTGGCCGCCCGCATCGACCGGCTGCAAGGCGAGACCAAACGCATCTTGCAACTG
>JAFGFO010000016.1 GCA_016931085.1 Thermoflexales bacterium | reverse complement strand
GAAGGACGGGCAGGGGCACACGCTGGAAGAAGTCGGGCAACTGCTGGGCGTCACGCGCGAGCGCGTGCGCCAGATCGAGTCCAAGGCACTCCGCAAACTGCGCCACCCCTACCGCAGCCGCAAGCTGCGCGACTACTTGGTATAAGGGATTCGCTTCGAATCCCCCGGATTTGACGAATTACCCAAATTGTGTATAATACGGCAGCTAGATGAGGCAGCTCATCTAGCTGTGGTTCATTCCGCAGTAGCTCAATCGGCAGAGCATCCGGCTGTTAACCGGAGGGTTCCAGGTTCGACCCCTGGCTGCGGAGCAGTGTCAAAAAGGTTTGCCTCAGGATTCGCTTCGAATCCCGGCAAGCCTTTTTCTTTTCGCCATTTTGGACTATAATGGGTTATTGGCATAGCCTGTTGCGAGAAAGAGCATGAATGATCTGATCCCCTTACCCGTTTCGGTCATACCGACAGGGGGGCAGTTTGTCCTGACGGCCAATACCCACATCTCGGTTGAACCTGGAACCGCCGAGTTGATGGCTATCGGCCAATACCTGGCGGACAAACTCCGTCCCGCCACGAGCTACAAGATGCGCGTGATGGCGACGACGGAAGCGCCCGCCAGCGGGAATGTGTATCTCACCACTCGAGGCGATGCGGATCTGGGAGAGGAGGGTTACGAGTTAACGATCACGTCGGAACTGCTGACCCTGGCTGCTTACCGGCCGGCCGGATTCTTCAGGGGGTTGCAGACCATCCGGCAATTGCTGCCGCCCGCGATCGAGTGCTCCACACGCCAGGCGGGGCCCTGGCAGATAGACACCGGGGTGATCAGGGACTATCCGCGCTTTGCCTGGCGCGGCGTCATGCTGGACGTGGCCAGGCACTTTTTTCGCCCCGACGTCGTCAAACGCTGCATCGACCTGGCAGCCTACTACAAGCTCAATCGTTTTCACCTCCACCTTTCCGACGACCAGGGCTGGCGGCTGATGATCAACGCCTGGCCCAAGCTGGCGACGCACGGGGGCAGCACCGAGGTCGGAAATGGGCGTGGAGGCTATTATACCCAGGCCGACTATGCCGAGCTGGTCGCCTATGCCCAAAGCCGCTACGTGACCATCGTCCCCGAAATCGACATGCCTGGCCACACCCATGCCGCCCTGGCATCGTACGCGGAGCTTGCCTGCAAGGGTGAGGCGCCGCCGCTGTACACCGGCGCCCAGGTCGGGTTCAGCTCGCTCTGCACCGACAAAGATATTACCTATACCTTTGTGCAAGACGTCATTGGGGAGCTGGCCGCGCTCACACCGGGGCCTTATATCCACATTGGAGGCGACGAGGCCACAGCGACAGCACCCGCCGATTATAAGCGTTTCATCAAGCGAGTCGAAGCGCTCGTGCGAGCCGCTGGCAAACACATGATAGGTTGGCAAGAGATCGCGCAGGTCGATCTGGATCCCAGCTCGATCGTGCAATTTTGGAATCGTGGCGCGACTTACGCCGCGGTTCAAGAGGCCGTGCGGCGAGGCGCACAAGTGATCATGTCCCCGGCGTCCAAGGCTTACCTGGACATGAAATACGATGTTTCCACAACCCTGGGCCTGGAGTGGGCCGGGCGCGTCAGCGTGGAGCAGGCGTATAACTGGGATCCGGCTGCGTACCTGGAGGATGTGCCGGAAAGTCACATAGTCGGCCTGGAAGCGCCGCTTTGGTCAGAGACGCTCCAGAGCATCGGCGACATCGAATTCATGGCCTTTCCACGCCTGCCTGGCCACGCCGAGATCGGCTGGTCGCCGGGAGCCCGCCGTCATTGGGACGAGTACCGCCTCCGCCTGGGGGCGCACGGGCCTCGATTGACGGCCATGGACGTCAATTTCTGTCGCGTTCCCCAGATCCCCTGGCCATGAGTTCGGGATCGTTAGCGTTTAGGTAAAGGCTCATGGCGTACTACGCCCTGGTGATTTTCCTGGCGGCCTTTTTGCTCTTTCAGATCCAACCCTTGATTGGCAAAGTGATTTTGCCCTGGTTTGGCGGTTCTCCCTCAGTCTGGTCGACCTCGCTGCTATTTTTCCAGCTCTTGTTGGTAGGCGGCTATGCCTACGCCCACTGGCTCACCGCTCGCCTGAGCGTACGCAAGCAGGCTGGCGTGCACCTGGCGCTGCTCGGCCTATCGTTGGGCTTGCTTTTGCTGACAGGCTTGGCCTGGGCGTTGCCCATTACCCCGGACTTTAAGTGTGTGCCGTGGGGCCAATCTCCCGTCTGGCAAACGCTGTATGTACTGGCGATCTCTGTAGGCTTGCCTTACTTTGTCCTTTCTACCAGCAACCCGCTGATGCAAGCCTGGTTTAGTCTCCCCTCACCCGCCCGGTCCCCTTATCGCCTGTATATGGTGTCCAATGCCGGCTCTCTGCTGGGAGTGGCGACGTATCCGTTCTTGGTAGAGCCTGTGCTGGCGCTCCGGCTCCAAGCCCGGCTCTGGGCGGCATGCTATGTCTTGTTTGCTTTGGGAGTAGGTTACGGCGCGCTCAGGTTGTTGCGTATAAACACGAACGCCTACGAGTGCACGAGGCCCCCACTGTGCTTGAAGCACGCCCCGGCTCGAAACGCTATCTTTTGTGGGTGGCGCTGTCAGCTTGCGCTTCGGTCATGCTGCTGGCTACGACCAATCATATCTCCCACGAAATACTTGCTGCTCCTTTTCTGTGGGTCCTACCACTCGTGTTGTACCTGGTCTCATTCATTGTCTGTTTTTCTCTCTGGCGCTGCTATTCTCGCACGACCTACCTGGCCCTGCTTTTTGCCAGCAGCGTGCTCTTCTGCTGGATGTTTTACTACAAGCCGCTGAGCTTGAACGTGTGGGCCTACATCGGCGTCTATTGCCTCAGCCTGTTTGTCGTTTGCATGGTTTGCCATGGCGAGCTGGCGGCTCTTGCGCCCCCGACGCATTATCTGACCACGTTCTACGTGCTGATCTCGCTCGGGGGCGCCCTGGGAGGAGTGGCCGTCAATCTGGTCGCCCCCAGTGTTTTTCCCGACTTTTGGGAATTCCCACTGGTGCTGCTGGGCTGCTGGCTTCGGACTGGCTATCCTCCATCACCCCAGGCGCACGACTGGCTTGCGGGTCGGAGTCATTGGCTTGGGTACGGGCACCCTGGCTGCCTATGGACGAATGGGTGACGTGTTTCGCTTTTACGAAATCAACCCCGAGGTCATACGCCTGGCGCAAGGGGAAGGTGCTTACTTTAGTTATCTGGCAGACTGCCCGGCCCAGGTTGAGGTCGTGCCGGGCGATGCACGCATGGTGCTGGAGCGCGAGCTGGCTGCCGGCGAGACGCAACGTTTTGACTTGCTGGTTGTGGATGCTTTTAGCGGCGACTCCATTCCAGTGCACTTGTTGACGAAGGAAGCGTTCGATATCTACCTGGCTCATCTCCAACCGGATGGTGTGATCGCCCTGCACATCAGCAACCGCTACCTGGATGTGCAGCCGGTGGCGCAGCGACTGGCAGATCAGTTCGAGCTTGGCACAGCCTTTATCGACACTACGGAAGACGAGCAGTTGGGCTCTCATTCGTCCTGGGTGCTGGTCACGCGCGACGAAAGTTTTTTAGCGCAGCCCCAGATTGCGAGGCGGAGCGTGTCTCAAGCGGCGTCTACAGCCTCCCGCTTGTGGACGGATGACTATACCAACCTGTTTCAGGTGCTCAAGTGGTAGCGCCGACGCGTCGACCATCGACGTGGGCCGTTTTACGTTTTGCGCTTTACGTGCTAAAATGTGAGCCATGTTTGTGTGGATTCCGGTCCTGATTTTATTGACAGGCGCTCTGCTGCTGGCGGGCGGGAGGTGGCTGCGGTTCCGCTACGCCCCAGCACTGGCAACGCTGGCAGCCGGCCTGGCGCTCGCGGCCTGGATAGGGGCTGCGCCAGGCACTTTGCCGCGCGACAACGCCATTTTGGCATGGCGACCACTGTCGTTGTTCGGCATGCCGCTCAGCTTGCGCCTGGATGAGTATGCCTGGGCGCTTGGCCTGGCTGCGCTTTTGCCCATTCTGGCCTCCTCCTTGCGGTGGCTGGTGCGGCCGGATGAAGCGCTAGCGCATGCGCCCTTTGTGCTGGTGATAGGCGCCATCTTGCTGGTGGTGGTCAGCGCTGCCAATGTGTTGACATTGGCCCTGGCTTGGGGACTGGCGGACCTGGCACAGGGCGCTGCGCTCTTGGCTGCTGACAGGCAGGCCGGCAATTCCCGCTCTAGACTGCCAGCCGGCCAAAATTGCCTGGCTACTTTGTTGGTTTGGATGATCGTGGTGTTCTTGGCGCAAGACCATGCTAGCCCATACTGGCACTTGATGAGCGTGTCGCCCTTGACACAGGCGCTGCTTGGCTTGGCGGCCGTGCTGCGTATCTTGGCCAGACCTGGGGAAGACGGGCGTCAGCCGATTCTGCCCGATCTCCTTCCGGTATTGGCTGGGCTGGCCTTGTGGGTCAGACTGGCCGTTATCCAGGCGATGCCGGGCGAGGCCATCTGGGTGTGGGGCGGCCTGGCCTGCGCCGTGTGGGGCGGGTTGGTGGCGTGGGGCCAGCCGGCTGGAGGACGCTCCCTATTTTATTGCGGGCTTGGTTATGCGGGGCTGCTGGTAGTGGCCGGCAGTGGCGCCAGGCTTACCCCGGCAAGCTTGGCGCAGGCTACGGCGACCTGGTTGTTGGCCATGTACGTGTTGAGGGTCAGCCCCGCCTTCGCCCCGTCGAGCGAACCCACATCCCTTGCCTTCAAGCTGCTGCAGAGACTGCCGGCCTTGGCGGCGCTGGCGGCACTGGCGACCCTCCTGGGACTGCCGGCGACACTGGGTTGGGCCGGCCGTGTTACGCTGTATACCGCTTTATCCCAGATGCGTGTAAGTTGGTGGATACTGTTGGTATTGGCCGAAACCCTGTTGGCCGGCGCCGGGCTGCGCTGCGTGCTTGCCGTGTACAAAGTGTTGCCGGCCTGGCCTGCGCCAGCCGCTGAGCCTGAGGCGCTTGTGCTCGCCTCCGAATCCAACCCGCCCGCGCCCGAGCCGGTGCATGTCCCCACTTGGAGGCGGCTGGCAAGCTTGGGCGCGAGCTGCATCCCGATGGTGGGCTTGCTGGTGGTCGTTTTGCCTCTCTTTGTCTTGGGGGTGTGGCCAGCGGCCCTGTTTGCCAACCCTCCGGCGAGCCAGGCGTTGAATGTACGGGTATGGATAGGCTGGCTCGTGCCCTGGGTCGGGATGATCGCGCTTGCGCTGGGAGCTGCGTATGTACCGGCCTTTTTGAAGTTGCCCTCCAGCCTAGCTGGAGGGAGCAAGGCGGTTCGGGCAGCGTTGGACCTGGCCTGGCTCGACGCCATTATTTTCAATAGCCTCCAACGCGTGGCGCGCCTGGCCGGTGGGCTGGGGACGCTCATTGAGGGAAAGGCGGCCTTGATCTGGATCATGCTGATCCTTGTCTTGGCCTTGCTGTACCTGCGCTAGCATTTCGCGGCGTCAATGAGCTTACTCTGTGTGACCATACCGTTGCCGCAAAATACTCGGGCAATTGGGCCATAAGGATCAATCCAATCGAGGGTTGAAGCCCAAGTGCACTAGGACACTAAAAGACGACGATGGAGATGAATACGCCATGCCAACCTTGACGGATGTGCTTGCATTTTTGTCGGCCGTGCCGACCACGACGGCGCTCATCATCCTGGCCCTGGCAGCCAGCGTGATGGTGGCCGTGCGTGATTGGCGATTGAGCATCTTTGCCCTGGCCCTGCATTATGTGCTGGCCAGCCTGTTCCTGACACGCATCATTCGCTCAGATATCGCCATGATCAAGATGTTGGTCGGGGCAACGATCTGCGTGACGCTCTACATCACTGCCCGCCGGGCGAGCGAGGGAACTGTCGTCGCCCCGGCTTCGACGGAGGCGTTGCCTGGCCGCTGGCTGACCGGGCGCTTGCGTTTCGAAAGCGGTTGGCCGTTTCGTGCCCTGGTGGCACTGCTGGGATTGGTCGTGGCTACCAGCGCCGCCACGCGCCTGGGCTTGCCCTCCACGCTCCCCGAGATCGTGTTGGCATGCTACATCTTGTTTATCCAGGGATTGTTGGCCTTGGGCCTGACCGACGAGCCGCTCAAAGGAGGCTTGGGCGTGCTGACGGTGATCATCGGCTTCGATCTGTTTTACAGCGGTGTCGAGCAGAGCTTGATCGTGGTGGGCCTGCTGGGCCTGGTCAATTTCTCGATTGCGTTGGCTGTGGCCTACCTGACCACGCTGCAAGCGGGTGTTCCAACGACTCAGGTGTCACAGTGATCGCGGGTGTCTTTTTGCTCATCCTGGTTCCCATGCTGGCGGCCGGCGTGTTGGCCGTGCTAGTGTACGTCATCCATCGCCTGGAGCCGCTGGTAGCCTTGATCGCGGCCGGCATAGCGGCTGCCTTGGGCGGCCTGGCGCTGATCGCTCCGCTCGATCGCCCCATCCTCTTGGGGGGCCGCCAGGTGGTTTTGGGCGAGCCGGTCACACTGCTCGGCCGGCAGCTCATCCTTCGAGATGCCGATCGGATCGTGCTGGCTTTCTTGTTCCTGGTGACGGCTTTGTTGTTTATCCATGCCTGGCGCACTCGCACAGGCCGGGCTTTTTATCCCTTGGGCTTGATGACGTTGGGCATTCTGTGTGCGGCCTTGGTGATCCGGCCCTTTTTGTACTCGGCCCTGCTGCTCACGGTCGCCGCGGCACTGACGACCATGCTGCTGCAAAGCGAGCAATGGGTGGATACCTTGGGCGCGCTGCGTTTCTTGTTCATGGTGGCATTGGCGATGCTGGCATTCCTGGTCGCCGGCTGGCAGATAGATCAGTACACCCTGAACCCAGACGACTTGGGATTGGCGCGCAGCGTCGCCATCTCGCTGGCGATTGGCTTTAGCTTGTTGTTATCGGTCGTCCCCTTCCATACCTGGTTGGCCTCGGTGGCACGCCACGCCCAGCCGGTGGGATCAGCTTTTCTTTTCACCGTGTTCAATACTGTCATCTGGTTTTTGCTCTTTGACGTGCTGCAAGAATATACCTGGCTGTTGCGGCAGCCAGGCTTTTTGACCACCCTGCAAGCGCTGGGGACACTGACAGCGTTGGCTGGCGGCTTTTGGGCGTTTGCTTCCTATGATTTTGGACGCGTGCTGGCTTATGGTGTCCTGGCCAATTGGGGTTGCGCGCTCCTTACCCTGGGCTTGGGCACTCAAGATGGCCTGGGGGCGGTGATCCTGGGCCTCTTTCTGCGCCCAGTCAGTTTGATGATCCTGGCGCTCGGCCTGGCCTCAGCTCGCCAACGCGCCAACACCAGCGACTTTCCAGACCTGGTGGGCCTGGCAAGGAACAGCCCATGGACAAGCCTGGCACTCGTAACAGGGGCTCTTTCTCTGGCCGGCGTGCCACCCTTTCCCGGTTTTCTGGTCCGCTGGGTCGAGGTACGCCTGCTGGCCGAGCACTCTCACGTCACGGCCGCCTTGATCGTGCTGCTCGTCACCTTGGGGGTAGCCGCCGCTGCCTTGCGCGGCCTGGATTCCCTCGTGGCCCGCCCGCGCGATTTGCACCCGGACGATCCCCGCCACCGGCCAGAATCCCGCTGGCTGGCCCTGCTGGTCACCGGCGGGCTGCTCACCAGCCTGGTCCTGGTGGCCTTCCCGGCCTTGTTCGATAGCACCCTGCGCGCGGTGATGGCTTCTTACACTTTCCTCAGCTCCTGACACTGAGCATACACCGCTTCCAGGCGAGGGATGATTTTGCCCCACTCAAAGGCTTCGGCCAGTGCGTAAGCGACCTGGCCCAGTTGGCGCCGCCGGTCCGGGTCACGCAGCAAGGCCACGACGGCGGCGGCAAACTCGGCCGGCGTGTCGGCGATGAGCAGCTCGCACCCGTCTTGCACCGGGAAACCCTCGCAGCCTAAGGATGTGCTGACCATAGCTTTGCGAGCGGCGGCGGCTTCGAGTATCTTGAAGCGCGTCCCGCCGCCAATCCGCAGCGGCACCACGTAAACGGCGGCGGCTGCCACGTACGGGCGCACATCGTCCACCGCGCCTGTGATGGTGATGGCCGGCTCGGCCCGCAGCGCGTCCAGCCGCTGGTGAGGCCGTGCGCCGACGACGTACAAGTGCGCCCCAGCCTCCTGTTCCACGATGCGCGGCAGCACCTCATTGGCGAACCACAGCACGGCATCCACGTTCGGGCGAAAGTCCATGGTGCCCACAAAGACGAGGGCGAGGCGGGCGAGATCAAGGGCCGGGTGCTTGGTGTGGAGGCTGGCTGGATCATTGAAGCCTGAAAATTGCCCCAGGTCGATGCCGTTGGGGACAATCGTCACCTCCAGGCTGGCTACCAGTCGCCGCAGGGCAGCCGCGTCGGCGTCCGAAACGGCCGTCACGCTGTCGGCTGCCCGGCACACCTGGGCCTCGAAGCGGCGTAGTTTCTGCCATTGGATGAACGAATAAGCCGCTCCTAGCCAACGCCGGCCCTGGCGCACGTCGGTCTCGAACGCCCGCTGCTGCAGCATGTACTCGCAGTTGTGATCGTCAAACACGAGCCGGGAATTTGCGACACTTGCATCTGCGCTGCGCTTAGGCGCAAGTGCAGGTGTTTGCGATTTGCGGTTTGCGATTTGACCGTAGCGCGCCAACTCGATGCCCTCGATTTGCACGATATTGTATTGCTCCTGTTCTAGCCAGGCTTGCAACTTACCGGCAAACACCGGCGACCATAAGCGCAGGCCCATGTCCGGCCAGGCTGACAGCAGCGTATCACGTGCACGGGTGGCCAACGGGCGGCGCGGCACGAGCACCCCATCGATCCGGCGGCACAACGCGTGCAGCGGAGAAGGCGTGCTCAGCTCGCCGGCCGACTCGACGAACGACAGCAGGTCGATCTCGTGCCGCGCGGCCAGCCCCTTGATCAGGTTAAAGTTGCGCAGCGTGGTGCCCTTGTGG
>JAFGFO010000164.1 GCA_016931085.1 Thermoflexales bacterium | reverse complement strand
GCCAGTGTGGGGGGTCACCCTCTCAGGCCCCCTACCCGTCATCGCCTTGGTAGGCCGTTACCCTACCAACTAGCTGATGGGCCGCAGGCCCCTCCCGAAGCGCACCCCCGAGGGGGTACTCTGAGCGCGGTTTGACGCACGATCCTTTTGGGTATTAGCGGTCCTTTCGGACCGTTATCCCCTGCTTCGGGGCAGGTCACCTACGTGTTACTCACCCGTTCGCCACTGAAGTATTCCCCGAAGGGAACCTCTTCGTACGACTTACATGTGTTAGGCACGCCGCCAGCGTTTATCCTGAGCCAGGATCAAACTCTTCGTAAGAAAAGGTCTTGACACAGTCTATGCGACTGTGAAAAGCATTGAACTTGGACCCAAGCTATTCACTTCTTACCACTCTTCAGTTGTCAAAGTGCTATTCTAGAGTTAGAGCGGGCGGATTTTACCACCCCGGCCCAACTTTGTCAAGCAGCCGCGACTCGCTTCGCGAGTCGTCCACGACTGGGTGACGGGCGGGGATTTTACCACCCTTTTATCCCTTTGTCAAGGGGCAAAAAACCGACGTTTCCCACGTCGGCAAGACACCATACACCTTAGGTTGTATGCAAGCCCTTACGACTTTTTTGTGCCTTGCCTCCTGATACGGTGCCATCAAGATAATGGCATACCCTCAAGAAATGGTTTGGTCGGTTGTTATCGATAGCTTGTATTGCTCAACCAACACTTGCAACAAGCTATCTGTTCTATAGCTTTATGATTATAGCCTATTTGGCAATTCTTGTCAAGCTTTTCAACCTTAAATTTTTTCAAGGTTAAGGCTGAGGCACCCCCTCCTCGGCCGGCAGCGGCGGGCCGACTTGGAAAACGGCCTGCCAGGGCAGGTAGCGCGTAAAGAGCGCATCCTGGTACAACACAACGCCGTCCCGCTCGACCAGTCGCCGCACGGTCACGTCGGCCCCATCCACCGCCCAATCGACCTGCTTCCGCGTGCCAGGCGGCAAGCTGGGATCTTCTTCGATGATGTCCGGGCCGTGCGGCACGACATTCACAACTTCTGGTTTCCCGAGCGTGACCTGGCGGCCATCCGGCGTGCTATAAAATTTAAAGGTGAGCGTGCCAGCCGTGGCATTGGTGTAGCTTTCGATGAGCAGGTGATACGGTGTGTCATTGGTAAATTTAAAATCCACCAGCGGCGCGAACACGGTAGCATCGAGGCCGGGGCCAAAGCCTTTTTCGTACCAACTAACGCGATAAGCATGCGGCCAACGCTCGACGATGGGGAAGCCGGCCGGGTAAGCGGCCCGCAGGACCGTGGTAGACACCTGGCACACGCCGCCGCCCACGCCTTCGACCGTCCGCCCCTCGTAAATGATCAGCCCCTGTTCGTAACCTTCCTCCAGGCTGACGTCGCCCAGGTATTGGTTGAAGGAAAAAGTCTCGCCGGGGGCGATGATGATGCCGTGGAACTTGGCAGCCGCCACGGCGATATTGTGAACGCGCGCGGCCGACGAGCCCAGGAAATAGGTGACCCCCTGGGCGACCACTTGGGTAATCCCCAACTCCTGTGGCGTCATCCCGTCATGGTATTTCGCCTTGACTGGTCGCAAGACCAGCGGCACGCGCCGGTTGCCGTCCGTGAACGCCTGCTGGTTAATCTGGGCCAGCGTGGCTTGTACATCCAGTTCTTGGCCATCGACGCTTGGCGAGACCACGATAAACTGGGCGTTGTCATCATCGAACACGTAGCGGCCGCTGGCCGCCGGCCGAGTGACGAGAGGCACGATGGGTTCCAACACAGCTTGCAGTTGGGTCTGATCGAGCGTAACCAGGATCTGATCTCCTGCACGCGGGTCATCGCCAATGCCTTCGCGACGAAGGACCACCATCCTGGCCAGGTCTTGAGGCGCAATCGTCCAGGTGCCGGTCACGCTGCCTGAAGGCTCAACCAGGGTCAGGGGGCCACTCAACAAGCTGTTCAGTTGCCGGCTGGGCTGCTCGATATCGGCCACGCTCGGTTGGACGGCTCGGAAAGGCAGGGTGATATCGGCCGGTTGCAGGCGGCTGATGGCCGCTTGCAAGCCATCGACCACAGGGGTCGCCTCGAGCGCGCGCCCGGCGCGCGCCGGGGTCGTGATGACCTGCATACCGTCTAGCCGCAGCCCGGCGTCTTGGGCCGGGCGATCGATCGAGACGGCCAGGCGATCCAGGTAGCCGCGCGCGACGGCCGGGTCAAACACGACGATAGGCGACAACTGCCGGCCCCAGCGCCACAGTTCGATTTGGGCTTGCGCCCGTTCGAGCGGGCTGCCGGTCCGTCCCAGGCGATAAGCCGCCTCGACCAGTGCAGGGGTGTCGAGGCGTGCCCCGAGCTCGGACGGGCGCACCGGCCAGGCTTGATCGCCATCGCGCAGCGTCAGGGCTGGCTGTTCCATGTACACGAGGCGCATGCGCACGAGTGCTGTCGCCTCCTCGTAACTTGCCCCGCTCAGGTCAATCCCCCACAGCTTGACGCCGGGGTAGATGCGTTCCGAGTGATACAGCTCAAAGGCAGCCACACACACGGCTACCATCGCCAGGACGCCGAGGAGCAAGCCTGGGGGAAGCAGGTGAATCCAAAGCCGTGAGGCCGGGCGAGCGGGCAACGCGCTAGCACGCATCAGGGTCGTTCCTCGCCCAGAATCGAGTTGGCGGACATGGCGGCTCGATCCAGGGCATTTTTCGGATCCGCCCCCTCCACGACGGCTTGCATGGCTTCCACCGCCATTCCTCTCAGCGCGTTCCAGGCCGGGGTGGATGGCTCAGGCTGTCCATACGTAGCCAGCTCCAGCACAGTCTTAAAAGCTGGAGGGGTATCTGGAATCTCTAGCAGCTCTCTGGCCACGGAGAGGCGAATCGGGACTGTCGAGCTGGCCCGCGCCCAGCGCCGTACCTGGCGGGCTTGGGCGAACCAACGTACGAACAGCCAGGCGGCCACTTGGCGCTCGGGGGTGGTTTTCAGGACCGTCCAACTCTGGCCTTGCAGCGGTGTCACGGGCGTGGGGGTGTCGTGCGGCAGCGGCGCGACGCCCCAGCGGAACGCCGATTCGCGTTCGATGATCGCCTGGTAGCCAAGCAGCGCGCTGCTTGGCACGATATTGAATAACACCCTGGCAGTGGCCAGGTCCTGGCGATCCCAGCCCCAGCCTGCAACGCTATAAGCGCACTTGGAACGGTATAACTCTTGCAAAGTGCTCAACGCTTGTACGCCGGCCGGGCTATTGAAGAGCACCTGCCGTCCATCGGCGCTCAGCAATTGTCCGCCACGAGCGAGCACGAGGGCCGAAAAGACTAGCGAATCGGGCACAAAAGCGTAGCCGGCGGTATCCGGCTGGCCGTCACCATCCATATCTGTCACGGCCTGTTCACACAGCTCTTTAAACGTCGTCCAGCTTGCCGGCGGGCCTTGATGGCCAAGGCTGCGCAGCCAATCCACGTTGTAGACCAACACGAACGCGTCCGGGCCGAGGGGGAAGCTCACCACCTGCTTGTCAAATTGGGAGTTGCGCTCGCTCTCCAACAAGCCTGGGAGCAGGTCATTCAAATCGGCCTGGCTCAGGCCCCACTCTGGGTGATCGATATAGGCATCCAGGCCCACTACCCGGCCGTCGAGTGCATAAGCAGCCGCGTGGTAGGGATAGAGCGCGGTCAGATCGGGGGCTGCTCCCCGTGCGAAAGTTGTCTCGAGACGTTGAAGCAAGTGCACATAGTTGGCCTGAGCTTGGGGCACCACCGTGATCCCCCAAGGGTTTTCAGCATTAAACTCGTCGACCAGCTCGACCAGCTCGCGGCTGGCGGCGGCATCCATGGCATACCACAAAATGACCTCATCGCCGGCCAGGCTGAGGCGAGTCAGCTCGGCCGGTATCTGGGCCACTACGGCCGGCGGCTGGAAGCCTTGCGAGGCGACCAGGGCCAGCGTCGCCGCTGCCAGGCCGGCAGCCAGGCTGAGCCAGAACAGCTTGCGCAGCAGGCCCCAAGGCAAGCGGGGGCGCCAGGCCGGCAGCCAAGCGGGGGCGGGCGGCAGCCGCAGGCCAGCCAGGCCGCGAGTCAAGCGAGCGAGCAATAACTTGGGCCATGCAAGTAATCTATCCACAGCAGGAGTATACCACGAATCGAACAGAAAGAAAGTCCTGGCAGCTTGACAATCCCCCCCTGTCCGTGTTATAGTCAACTCTGATGAAAGAAAGGCTTGGCAATGTTTGGGATCGTCTGAAAGCGCGTTTGGCATTCAGGGAGCTGTTCTTTCGGGTGAGGGAGCGCCTGGCGCTACGGGCGAGATTAGCCCCTCTGGCAGACCGTATGAGAGCACTGCTTGGCCGATGGCGCCGCCCTTCACAAGCGCCGCCGCCTGTGCCGGCCACAGTCACAGCCGCCTCTCCACAGCGACTCCACCCTCAGCACACGTTCGTCGTCAAGCGCAAGCAGTTGTACATTCTCATCGGGCTGTTCGTCGCCAACGCACTGCTCGTGTTGGGCCTGTTCGTCGTCTTGTTCCGAGTGCTGGGCCAGCCGGCCGCCGCGATCATCGTGCCAGTTACACCGGCCCTCACGCTGCCCACACGCTCGCCCACGCTTGTTCCAAGCGCCTCGCCCACTCCGCTCATACCCACTCCTGTTCCCACCCCATTTGGCGGCGGGGGTGCGGTGGCTTTCACCCTACGTCGAGAAGGCAACGATGACATTTACGCCATCAACCTGGGCGACCGGCGCTTGACCCGGCTGACGTGGGAGCCGTCCGAGGATCGCGACCCGGCCTTCTCGCCGGACGGGCGCGAGTTGGCTTTTGCCAGCCGCCGCGACGGCAACTGGGAAATTTACCGCATGGATGTCGCCAGCAGCATCGTCACCCGTCTGACCTATACCACCTCCTACGAGACGGCCCCCTCCTGGTCACCCGATGGCCAATGGCTGGCGGTGGAGTCCTACCGGAATGACAACCTGGATATTTACCTGATCGATCGCGATGGCAAGCAGACCATCCAGTTGACCGATAACAGCGCGCCCGATTTCTCGCCGGCCTGGTCGCCAGACGGTCGTTACATCGCCTTTGTTTCTTATCGTGAAGGGAACAAGGATATCTTTCTGTACGCCCTGGATCGGGCCGGCAACTATGGAGCAGTCAACCTGACGCACAGCCCCGATCGTGAAGAAGATCAGCCGACATGGTCGCACGATGGGGCGCGACTGGCTTACACCTCGGGGCGCGCCGGCGACCAGGTGATTTACATCAACACCTTTGACTGGAAGACCGGCAAAGTCACCGATTCACACGTGGAGTTGTTTGGACAGGGCACTGCGCCAGCTTTCTCACCCGACGATACCAGCCTGGGCTTTGTGTATAACCGGGACGAGCAGGGTTACCTGGTGGCAGCCAGCTTGTACGGCTGGGGGCTGGCGCAGCAAACGTTCGGCGGGCGTGAAATCATCCATTCCCCCACCTGGACACACCTGCCTATCCCGGCCGAAACCATCGACCGTATCAGTGGCCAGGCCTCGCTCAAGGCGCCGCCGCTGTACCTGGAAGTGATCAACTCGCCCATCACCTCGACGCCGCCGTTCACGCTGGTCACGCTGCCCGACTTTAGCCAGCGCTTCTTGCTCAGCGACGCGGTGGACGACTCTTTCAGCGCGCTGCGCAAGCGGGTCGTCCAGGAGACCGGCTACGATTACCTGGCTAAGCTAGCCAGTGCGTGGCGCCCCATGAACCACGTGCCCAGGCCTGGCCAATCGCGCCGGACGTGGCACTGCGCCGGGCGAGCCTTCGACATCTGGCCCGAATATATCACCAATCCCCAGTACAACATCGAGGTAGTGCGTGAAGACATCGGCTACACGGTCTACTGGCGCGTGTACATGCGCGCCGCCGTGCAAGACGGCAGCCTGGGCGAGCCGCTGCGCGAAGCGCCCTGGGACCTGAACGCGCGCAGCCTGGGTGGGGAAGCGGCCGAGGAAGGCGGGCAGCACAAAAAGATCCCGGCCGGTTACTATATCGACTTTACCACCCTGGCGGCCGATTACGGCTGGAGCCGCGTTCAAGCCATCTATCGCTGGCGGTGGTACTTTCCTGACATCGAGTATTGGCATTTCCAAAAGATGGACGGGCTGACGTGGTGGGAGGCGATGGAACAGGTCTATCTGACCAAGGACATCGTGGCTTCGTACGGGCCGTACCCCGGCCGAGACGATTGATTTTTATCCGCTAATCTGCGCAAATAGATATAAGGTTAGCGAAATTCGCGAGAATTAGCGGATCATTAGATCGGGTTTAGGAGGCAGCCGGCTCGCTGGCGGCTGGATTGCGGCTGCGAAGGTATTCGACACCCATGGGCAAGACAGAGATCATGATAATCGCCACGACGACGATTTCAAAGTTCTGCTTGACGATGGGGATATTGCCAAAGAAATAACCGCCAAAAATGAAGAGCGCGGTCCACAGAAAAGCGCCTAAAACGTTGTAGATGACAAAGCGTCTGTAGGCCATGGTGCCCACGCCGGCCACGAAGGGGGCGAAGGTGCGCACGATCGGCACAAAGCGGGCCAGGACGATCGTCTTGCCGCCGTGCTTTTCGTAAAATTTTTGGGTCTTGACCAGGTACTCGCGTTTCAAAAAGCGATAGTCGCGCTCAAAAACGCGCGGGCCTATGGCATGGCCGATCCAGTAATTGACGCCGTCACCCACGACGGCGGCCGTAAAGAGGAGGGCCCAAAGAAGCGCGACGTCGAGCGAGCCGAGCGCGGCAAAAGCGCCGGCGGCAAACAACAACGAGTCGCCGGGCAAGAAAGGGGTCACGACAAAGCCGGTTTCCATGAAGATCACAAAGAAAAGGATACCATAAGTCCAGGCGCCATAGTTCTGGATGATCTCGTTGAGATGCGTGTCCAGATGAAGAAACAAGTCCAACAGAAAGCTTAGCAATTCCATCCATCACCTCTAGCCGATTGGCAACTGAAAGTGTCTGCCTCTACATAGGGGCAGGCCTCAGCGCCTGCCAAAGGCAACCACAGGAGGTTGCCCCTACTGAGCGCCGCCAGATTATACCAGGCTGGCGGCTTTTTGACAAGCTCATCAAACGGCAGGGCATTCGTAGCAGTAGGCAATTATGAGCATATATCCCCCACAATAGCGTCATTTTGTGGCTCGGCGCCCCACTTACCTCCCCGAAAGCTTAGAGCTTTCGGGGAGG
>JAFGFO010000163.1 GCA_016931085.1 Thermoflexales bacterium | reverse complement strand
CTGGACGGCAGCGTCACCACCACGACCAACCTGAACGGCGGCTATGCGCTGTCCACCACTGTGGCCGGGGCCCACACGCTCGTCGAGACCGACTTGCCAGGCTACCGCTCGACCACGGCCAATCAAGTCGTGCTGAACGTGGCGCTCGGCCAGAGTTATGTCGTAGACTTTGGCGACGTGCTCACGACGGCTAACTTTGCGAACGTGTACGGCACCGTGTTCAACGACAAGAACAGCAACGGTGTCCAGGATGCCGGCGAGAATGGCATCCCGAATGTGTCTGTCACGTTGGACGGCGCGTCCACGGTCAAGACCAATTCCTATGGCCTGTACGCCTTCGCCGCCGTGGCAGCCGGGCCTCACAGCGTGGTCGAAACGGATCCGGCTGGCTATCGCTCGACCACGCCCAACACCGTCCAACTGGAGGTGGTGAGCGGCCAAAGCTACCAGGTGGACTTTGGCGACGTCCCGATCAATACCAGCGGCAACTTTGCCACCTTGTACGGCACGGTCTACAACGACAAGAACGGCAACGGCGTGCAGGAAATCGGCGAGCCCGGCCTGGCCGGCGTGACCATCACGCTGGACGGCAGTGCCACGGCCACGACCAACCTGAACGGCGGCTACACCTTCTCCACGACAGTGGCCGGCGTGCACACGCTCGTCGAGACCGACCCGCCCGGCTACCGCTCGACCACGCCGAACACCGTCGTCCTGGACGTGCTGCTGGGGGTGAGCTACCAGGTAGACTTTGGAGACATCGCCGAGACGGTCACCGACCGGGCCAGCCTGTATGGCACGGTCTTTAACGACAACAACAGCAACGGCCTCCACGACCCCGGCGAGGTCGGCATCCCCAACGTCGAGATCACATTAGACGGCCAGGCCGCGATCAGGACGAATGCCTACGGCGCGTATGCCTTTGGCGTCACCATGTCCGGCACGCACATCCTCGTCGAGACCGACCCGGCTGGCTATCGCTCGACGACGCCCAACACGGTCGTCGTGAGCGTGACGCTCGGCAACAGCTACGAGGTGGACTTTGGCGACGTCTCCCAAACACAGACGGACTTTGCCACTCTGTATGGCACAGTCTACGATGACCTGGACGGTGACGGGCGCCAGGATACCGGCGAACCCGGCCTGGCCAGCGTGACGATCACGCTCGACAGCGCGGTGCAGACGCTTACGAACGTGTACGGCGGCTACACTTTCTCGACCACGCAGGGCGCTCACACGCTGGTCGAAACGAACCCGCCCGGTTATCGCTCGACCACACCCGACGTCGTCCATCTGGACGTGGCTCTGGGCGACAGTTACCAGGTAGACTTTGGCGACACCACTCGCCCTGACCTGGCGACCGTGTATGGCACGGTCTTTAACGACCTGGATGGCGATGGGATACAAGACGTGGGCGAGACGGGCATCGCGGGCGTGACCGTCCGTCTCGACGAAGAGGCCGCGACGACGAACGCCAACGGCGGCTATACCTTCTCCACGCCTGAAGAAGGTCATCACGTGCTCGTCGAGACCAACCTGGCTGGCTATCGCTCGACCACCCCCGACACGCTCGTGATCAGCCTGAGCCTGGGGACGAGTCTCGAGGTGAACTTTGGCGACGTACGTGACGAGGATGGCCGCGACTGGGCCACCCTCATGGGCGTGGTGTTCGACGATCTCAACAGCAACGGCGTCCAGGACGCTGACGAGTTGGGCCTGGCCGGCGCGACGATCACGTTGGACGGCGCCGTCACCACCACCACCAACCTCAACGGCGGCTACACACTGTCCACGACCGTGGCCGGGCCGCACAGCGTGGTCGAGACCAACTTGCCCGGCTATCGCTCGACCACGCCCGACCTGGTCCAGTTGAACGTGGCCCTGGGCGGCAGTTACCAGGTGAACTTTGGCGACGTGCTGGCCGAGGCCAGTTTTGCGACCATCTACGGCACCGTCTTTAACGACCTGAACGGCGATGGCCTGCAGGGCAGCGGCGAGACGGGGCTGGCCGGCGTCATCATCACGTTGGATGAAGGTGTCACCACCACCACCAACCTGAACGGCGGCTATACCTTCTCGACCACCCTCGCCGGCGTGCACGTCGTCGCCGAGACCGACCCGCCCCTCTATCACTCGACCACGCCCAACAGCATCCAGTTGGATGTGGAGATGGGCCACAGCTACCAGGTGGACTTTGGCGACACCAGCAGCCTCGCTTACGCGTCGATCTTTGGCACGGTCTATCGTGACATGAACCACAACCAAACACGGGACGTGGGCGAGACTGGCATCGAGGGCGTGCTCATCACGTTGAACGAGCCGGACGGGAGCGTCGTCACCAGGCTGACCGGCGTCTATGGCACCTACGTCTTCTCCACTACACTCGCCGGGCCGCACACTATCATCGAGACCGACCCGCCTGGCTACCTGTCTACCACGCCCAACAGCCGGACGCGAAACGTGGTGACGGGCAACAGCTACCAGGTCGACTTTGGCGACCGGCCGTCGGCCATCATCGTCTACGGCACGGTCTTTGAAGACAAGGACGGCAATGGCCTGCAAGACGCGGGCGAGGCCGGTATCGGCGGCGTCACCATTACGCTGGACAGCCTGATCACAACCACGACCGACCTGACCGGCACTTACCTGCTCACCACGGCGATCCCCGGGGCGCACACCGTGATCGAGATCGATCCGCCCGGTTATCGCTCGACCACGCCCAATAGCGTGGTGCTGAGCGCGACCTTGGGCTCTGTCTTCCAAGTCAACTTTGGCGACGTGTCGACGGCGATCACGACCTTTGCCTCGATCTACGGCACGGTCTTTAACGACCGGGACGGCAGCGGCGTGCAAGGCGCGGGCGAGACGGGGCTGGCAGGGGTGCTCATCACGCTGGATGGAGAACGCATGGGCCGGACGAATATGTACGGCAACTATACCTTCTCGACCACCCTGGCCGGGCCGCACCTCGTCGTCGAGACTGACCCGCCCGGCTATCGCTCGACCACGCCCAACAGCGTGGTGGTGAGCGTGACGCTGGACGGCTCTACGAGCCGCAGCTACCAGGTGGACTTTGGCGACATCGCCGAGACGGCGATCGACCTGGCCAACATCTACGGCACGGTCTTCGAGGACAATAACGGCAACGGCGTCCAAGACAGCGACGAGCCAGGCATAGCTGGCGTGAGCGTCCGGCTGGAAGGCCCGCAAGCTGTGACGGCGACCACCAATCTCAACGGCGCTTACGCGATGTCCACGACCGTGGCCGGGCTGTACACCGTCGTCGAGACCGACCTGCCGTGCTATCGCTCAACCACGCCCAACAGCATCGTCATCAGCGTAACCTTGGGCCACAGTTACCAGGTGGACTTTGGCGACACCAACCGCTCTGACCTGGCGATCATCTATGGCACGGTCTTTAACGACAACAACAGCAACGGCGTGCAGGAACAGAACGAGGAAGGCATCGAGAGCGTGTTGCTCACCTTGAATGGCGTCGTGACGGCCACCACCGGCGTGTACGGCAGCTACACCTTCGTGACCCACCAGGCCGGGGCGCACACCCTGGTCGAGATCGACCCGCCCGGCTACCGCTCGACCACCCCCAACATCGTCAGGCTGGACGTGGTGCTGGGCAACAGTTACCAGGTGGACTTTGGCGACGTGCTCACCAGCACCAGCGGCAACTTTGCCTCGCTGTATGGCACGGTCTTTAACGACAACAACGGCAACGGCGTCCAGGACGCCCGGGAAGTGGGCATCCCGCACGTCACCATCACGCTGGACGGCGTCGTCTCCACTACCACCAACATCAACGGCAGCTACACCTTCTCGACGACCAAGGCCGGCCCACATCGCCTGGTCGAGACTGACCTGCCCAACTATCGCTCGACCACGCCCAACACCGTCATGCTGAACGTCATGCTGAACAACAGCTACCAGGCCGACTTTGGCGACGTGCTGTCCAGCATCAGCCTGGGCTTTGCCACCCTCTACGGCACGGTGTTCGAGGACACCGACGGCAACGGCGTCCAGGACATGGGCGAGGCCGGGCTGGCCGGCGTCGTCCTCAGCCTGGACGAGGCCGTCACCACGACCACCAACCTGCTCGGCGGCTACACCTTCTCCACCACCGTGGCCGGGCCGCACACCTTGGTCGAGACCGATCCGCCCGGCTACCGATCGACCACGCCCAACACCATCCTGTTGAACGTGGCGTTGAACAACAGCTACCAGGCCGACTTTGGCGACGTATCCCTGAGCGCGCCATTCCCCTTCGCCTCGATCTTTGGCACGGTGTTCGACGACAACAACCGCAATGGGACTCGCGACGCCGGCGAGGTTGGGCTGGCGGGTGTCAGCCTGAGCCTAAATGGCAGCACGGAGGCCACCACCAATCTCAACGGCGGCTACACCTTCTCCACCACAGTGGCCGGCCTGCACACCGTCCTGGAGACCGACCTGCCCGGTTATCGCTCGACCACGCCCAACACGGTCACGCTGAACGTGGCCGCGCAGAACGGGGGCGTGATCAACACCAGCTACCAGGCCGACTTTGGCGACGCGTTTGTGATCTGCGATCCCGACAGCTCCGAGGACGACGACACGCCGGCAAGCGCCAAGCCGCTGACGCTCACGCACAACTTTTGCGAGGACGCGGGGGACTGGATGACCTTCGCGGCTGCCGCCGAGACCGTCTACACCATCACCACCAACGCCTGGGGGCAGCGGGCCGACACGGTGCTGACGCTGTACGACGCCGACAGCCGCACAACGCTGGCAGGCAGCGACGACTATGAAGGCTCGACCGACTTTTCGTCTCAGATCGTCTGGACGGCGACGGCGCCGGGGCTTTACTATCTGCACGTTGGCAGCCACGGCGGCGTGACCGGCCATGCGACCGAATACAACGTCTGGCTAGAGCATCGCCCGCTGACCTACACCTTCCTCTACCTGCCTGTCATCATGCGGAACTTGACCGGCGTGATCGTGACGGAAGGCGTGACGCTGACCGGCGAGCTGCTGGCACCGACAGGTGTCATCACCCATACCCTGCCCGACGCCTACGAGATCGACGACACCTGGCAGCAGGCCAAACTGATCGAGCCAGGCGAGCTACAGACGCGCACCTTCGACAGCCCGACGCCCGCCTTCCCGGCGAACGCTTACCTGCCGGACAAGGACTATGTGCGCTTCCAGGCCTACCCGAACGTGCCGGTGACCTTCACCGTCCTGTCGCATCTTGGGACAACGCCCACCTTGCAGTTGTACGACTCGGACGGCAACAGTCCCTACCAGGTAGAGGGGCGCTGGCTGACAGGCAGCCTCAGCCTGGTCTGGACACCGCCAGATCGACAGGTGTATTACGTAGCTGCCTACGATGTCAACGCGGCTGTCCCGGCTACGTACACGCTGCGCATGGATCGCCAGCCTGTTTACCCGCTCTACTTGCCGGTCATACTGCGCAACTACTAAGGCGGTCGAAGACGACCGCATCGCGTTGGCGAGTGTTTTAGCCCCAGAGGCTCAGTTCGGCAAAGCCGAACTGAGCCTCTGGAAAAGTTGACTCAAGAGAGGTTTTCGATGCCCAAGCTACACCACCGTGTTTTACGCCCCTGGCAGCCTTTGGCCTTGCTGGCATGTCTTGGTTTGCTCTTCCTGCTCGCGGCGGCGGCGTTGGCCGCCGCGAGCGTGCCGGCCGCCGTCCCACGGGCTGTGCCCCAAGGGGACGAAAGCCACGAGCGCGCAAACACACAGCCATCCCACGCTCCAAGCAGTCCCGACAACGCGACCTCCCTGCTTGCCGTCACCCTCGTGGGCAACGTTTTCGAGGACGAGAACGGCAATGGCATCCAAGATGGGGGCGAAGCTGGCCTGCCTGGCGTCACCCTGACTTTGCACAGCGCGCAAGCTATCACAAGCACCGTGACCGATCCGAGCGGCGCTTACACCTTCACCAGAGGCACCGCTGGTCTCTACACCATCGCCGAGAGCGACCTGCCTGGCTATCGCTCCACCACCCCCAACACCGTCACGCTGAACCTGGCCCAGGGTGAGAGCGTTGTGCTCAACTTTGGCGACGTGTCGGCGGAAAACGGGGACGGCTTTGCCACCATCTACGGCGTTGTGTTCATGGACGCCAACAGCGACGGCGTGCAGGCCCCAGGCGAGGCCGGGCTGGCGGGTGTGACGATTACCCTGGACAGCCTCGTCACCACCACGACCAATATCTACGGCCGCTATACTTTCTCGACCACCCAGCCTGGGGCGCACAGCCTGGTCCAGACCGATCTGCCGGGCTATCGCTCGACCACGCCCAACGCCATCGTGTTGGACGCTGCGCTGGGCCAGAGCACACGCGTCGACTTTGGCGACGTGCTGCCGGGGGGATTCGCCTCGATTTACGGCACGGTCTTTGACGACATCAACGGCAACGGCATCCATAACGACGGCGAGCCGGGCATTGCCCACACGCTCATCACATTAAATGGCGTCATCACCACGAGCACCGACATCAATGGCCGTTACACCCTGTCCACCACGCTGCCGGGGCCGTATACCGTCGTCGAAAGCGACCGGGACGGCTATCGCTCGACGCTGCCCGACGTCGTCATGATCAACGTCCAGTTGGGCAACAGCTACCAGGTCGACTTTGGCGACACGCTCGTCAGCGCGGGCAATGCCTTCGCTTCTTTCTACGGCACCGTCTTTAACGATAGCAATCGGAACCTGGTGCAAGACGCGGGCGAGACCGGCATCGCGGATGTGGTCATCACCTTAGACGGCCTCGCGACCAAGACAAATCTCAACGGCGGCTATGGGCTGTCCACCACGCTGGCGGGGTGGTATACCGTCATCGAAACTGACCTGCCCGGCTATCTGTCGACCACGCCCAACACCCGCACGCTGGAAGCGCAATTGGGCATTGGCTACCTGGTCAATTTCGGCGACCTGCCGCCGGCTGGCTTCGCCACCCTGTACGGGCAGGTCTTTAGCGATACCAATAACAACGGGCTACAAGATGACGGCGAGACGGGACTGGGAGGCGTGATCATCAGCCTGGACGGAGCGCTGGGGATCACGGCCACCACCAGCCTCACCGGCGCTTACCACCTGACCACAACGGTGACCGGGGTCCACACGCTCATCGAGACCGACCTGCCGGGCTTCCGCTCGACCACGCCCAACACGGCCACACTTGAGGTAGCCCTGGGCCGCGAGTACTGCATCGACTTTGGCGACGTGCCAGACGAGCTGGCAAGCTTTGCCACTCTCCACGGCACCGTTTTTCACGACAA
Organism: Thermoflexales bacterium; assembly: GCA_016931085.1. Next base: position 38,160 of record JAFGFO010000163.1, on the reverse strand, counting down.
GAACAACAACGGCCGGCTGGACACCGGCGAGGTGGGGTTGGCCGGTGTGACGGTCACCCTGGACAGCCTCATCACGACCACGACCGATCTCTACGGCCGCTACGTGCTGTCTACGACTGAGCCTGGTTGGCACGCCGTGGCCGAAACCGATCCGCCCGCTTATCTCTCGACCACGCCCAACCGCTTCATCCTGCCCAATGTGAGCTTGGGCAAAAGCTGGCGGATAGACTTTGGCGACCGGCCGGCACCCACAGCGGCCTTGATCGTCGGGGCGGTCTTTGAGGATCACAACAGCAACGGCCTCCAAGACCTGGGCGAGCCAGGCCTGCCTGACGTGCTGGTCAACCTGGATGGCGCGCAAGGCATCACCACCAGCACCAACCTGGCAGGCCGCTACGTATTGACGGCGACCCAGGCCGGATTTCACACCGTCAGCGAAATCGACACGGCCGGTTATCGCTCCACACTGCCAAACGAGGTCACTCTCGAAATAGCCCTGGGCAACTATTACGAGGCCAACTTTGGCGACGTGTTGGCCTACACCCACAACGACATGGCGAGCATTTACGGCACGGTTTATCACGACAAGAACAACAACATGGTCCAGGACCTCGACGAGACCGGTCTGGCCGGCGTCACGATCACCCTGGATAGCGCCCTGGTGCTCAACAGCAGCATGACGACGACGACAAATCTCAATGGCGCTTACGCCCTGTCCACCACCGTCGAGGGTAAACACACCCTGATCGAGATCGACCCGCCCGATTATCGCTCGACCACGCCCAACACGGCCCTGCTGGACGACGTGTACCTGGGCGGGAGCTTCCAGCAGGACTTTGGCGACGTGTGGTCGCCCGCTATCAAATTCGCCACGCTGGCGGGGCTGGTCTTTGCCGACACCAACACGAATGGCCGCCAAGACAGCGGCGAGGAGGGGATCGGAGGCGTCAGCATCACATTGGACGGCATCACCACCACGACCACCGGCCCCACCGGCACGTATCAATTGACCACGACGGCGGCCGGGCTGCACAGCCTGGTCGAGACTGACCCGGCCGACCATCACTCGACCACACCCAACATGCTGGTGGTGAGCGCCACGCTCGACCAGCGCCAGGAGGCAAACTTTGGCGACGTGCTGGCCAGCGCGAGCGCCGACGTGGTCGTCATCTATGGCACAGTTTTTCACGACACCAACAACAACGGCGTCTGGAACGCCGGCGAGCCGGGCATCCCAGGCGTGACCATCACGCTGGACAGCCAGGTGGCCACCACCACAGGGCCTTATGGCCAGTACACACTGTCCACGCCCAATGCCGGCGTACACACCCTGGTGGAAACGGTGCCAGACGGTTACCACCCCAACACAAATGTCATGGTCGTGCAGCAGATGGCGCGGGGGCAAAGCTACACGGTGGACTTTGGCCTCCTGCCGGGCGTGTGGGCGGCTTCGATCGCTGGGATAGTCTTCCACGACCTCGATGGCGACGGGACGCAGGCAGCCGGCGAGCCGGGCATCGAAGGCGCGCTGGTCACATTGAGCGGTGCAAGCTCCGTCACGTCGACCACTGACGTCAACGGCAGCTATCTATTGACCACGACAAAGAGCGGATTCCACACCGTCATCGAGACCGGCCCGCTCGGCTATCGCCCCACCATGCCGTCGATGGTGAGTCTGAACCTCAAGCCGGGCGATGGCTACCGGCTGAACTTTGGCGAGGTGATGACGACTAACGTTGGTTTCGCCTCGCTGTATGGCGCCGTCTTTAACGATGCCGATGGTGACGGGCTACAGGGGGCAAGCGAGACCTACCTGGCGGGTGTCAGCGTCGGCCTGGATGGCGAACGCACGAGCACGAGCGACGATTACGGGCGCTACGTCTTCTCCACCACTCAGCCCGGTCCACACGCCATTGTCGAAACCGACCCCGAAGGCTATCGCTCGACCACGCCCAACAACGCGACGATCAGCGTGACATTGGGCCAGGGCTACTGGCTAAATTTTGGTGACGTGCGCCTCACGGCTGGTTTTGCCTCGATCCACGGCACGGTCTTTCACGATCGAGACGGTGACGGGCAGCAATCCGGCTCCGAGGAGGGCATCCCGGGCGTCATCGTCACGTTGGACGGGCCGCAAGGCATTAGCACCACGAGCGGCGTGTACGGCGGCTACATCTTTTTCACCACGGTCGCCGGCGTCTACACCGTGACCGAGACCAATCCGGCCGGATTCCGCTCCACCACACCCGATAGCGTCGCGTTGAGCGTCAGGCAGAACGAGAGCTGTGAGCTGAACTTTGGCGACGTATCGAGTGACGACGGGGCCAGCTTTGCCTCGATCTATGGCACAGTCTTTGAAGACGCGGACAGCGACGGGCGGCAGGACCCCGGCGAGAAAGGCATCTCGAACGTCACCGTGCGCCTGGAGGGAGGCGCGGCGGCCACCACGAATCGCCACGGCATTTACGCGCTGTCCACCGCCACGGGCGGCCTCCACACCGTGATCGAGAGCGATCCGGGTGGCTACCGCTCGACCACGCCCAACATTGTCCAGTTGAATGTAAGCTTAGGCAACGAGCACCGGGTCGACTTTGGCGACGTGCGGCAAAGCGCGAGTGCCGGATTTGCCTCCCTGTATGGCACAGTCTTTGACGACCGCAACGGCAACGGCCAGCAGGACACCGGCGAGACGGGCATCGAAGGCGTGAGTGTCACGTTGGATGGCGTTGAGACGAGCCTGACCGATCTCAACGGCGCGTATACCTTTTCGACCACTGTGGCCGGGGCGCACACACTGGTCGAAACCGATCCCAGTGGCTACCGCTCGACCACGCCCAATAGTGTCAGGCTGGATGTGGCCATGGGGCAAAGCTACCGGGTGGATTTCGGCGACGTGCCGGCCAGCGCGGGCAGCGGCTTTGCCACCATGTATGGCGTGGTGTTCGAGGATCCGAACAAGAACGGGGTCCAAGACGCCGGCGAGGGCGGCCTGCCCAACGTCACAATCCAGTTGGATGGTGGTGTCACGACCACGACCGATCTGTATGGCATTTACGCCTTATCCACGGCGACGTCCGGGACACACGTGGTGGCTGAGATTCCGCCGGAGGGTTATTTCCACACAACGCAGCCGTCTTTCGAGCTGGATGTCACACTAGGCGAGAGCTACCAGATCAATTTTGGCAACATACCCAAGGCCGGCTACTACTTTATCTGCTTGCCCGTGGTGATGAAGAATTATCCCTAGCAGATTGTCGGAGAGACATCTCGCTGAGCCTACCTTCCCGAAAGCTGGGAGCTTTCGGGAAGGTGAACTCTCCGACAAACTCCTAGAGATCGAGCGCAGCCTGCAGGCACTGCTCGGTGCTGCCGAAACACACCTCCAGCCCGGCGTGGCTGGGGCCGTAGAAGGCGCCTTTGGCCGAGTTGGTAGCCAGGCGTTGCACGCCCATATCGCGGACAGGCGCCACGACCAGGCAGGTATCGCTCACGATGCGCCCGCCGGCTCGCTCGATGATCTGGAGATAGCCGCGCTGGGCAGCCTGCTGGCGCACCTGGCGGGCGGCCGTGATCCACACCGGCACACGCAGTGTCTTGCCCTCCAGTCGAGCCGCAACGAAGGCGATCTCGTCCAGCGAGGCGTGCGGGCAGCCGATCCAGACCAAATCGAGTTGCAGGTTGAAGGGTTCAAGTTCAAGGCCAAGAGCGGCGTAGCCTTCGTCGAGGCTGTCGATGGTGATCACCTGGGCCTCACCAACCTCTCTCATGTCTCCAATCTCCGGCCTTTGCCGCGCCTCCGGCGTCACGCCCTCAACGTGATACAACGCCACTGCGCCGCTGGCAGCAGCCGCCGCGCCCAAGGCTTTGAGGCTGCCGGGCGTGCAAGCGGCCGGGTCGAGTCCACGAAAGTAGGGCACGCCGTTTTTCACCGCCCGGCCGGCCAGGTAACCCAAGGCGCCAAATTCACTAGAGTCGCGCACCGGGCAGTCCACATCTACAACGCAAGTAGGCAGCCGGTTCTGCTCCAGGTGCAACCCGTAACGAGCCGTGCGGCCGGTGATGGCAGCCGCCAGCGCGCCGGGGCCGCCTTCGCGGTTGGTGCGCGCGCCCAAGACGCTGTTGGCAAAACTCACCGCCGACGATTCCCCCCAGGCCAGGTGGTCGCCATAGGCCGGGGCAAAGCCTACCAGGTAGGGTGTACAGGTACAGGTGAGTGTAATCCCCATCGCGGCGAAGACGTCGAGCACAGCTTGCTGCTGAGCAGCGAACTCGTAGCTCACACCCATCTCGGCCCACTGTGCCACATCCATCCCGGCCGGGTTGAGCGTGGTGGGCACTTGCACCCGCGCGCCCAGGCCAGCCCACTCGCGCAGGAATTCCAGCCCAGCCTCTCCCAGGTTCTGGTACGACACGCCCGACACCTGCACATGCGACACGGCCACCAGGTCTTCGGCCTCGTAGATCGTCCCCAGCGCCGTCACGATCTCCATAGCCTTACGCACAGGCCTGCCGTGCGCTCCGTCGAGCATCGCCCGCTCTTCATCCGTCAAGCGCATGCACGTTTTTCCCAGGTGCAACGCACCTCTAAGGTGCGTTGCACCTACGCTCCCCGCCAATACCTGACCCGCTCGAAATCCTCTCGCCTGACTCCCCAGGGGATAGTCGCGTCCAGCCCCATCTTGGCCGTGCGCGTCTTTTTACCGGGCACATGGGTGGAGCTTGGATCGAGCGACGAGCCGGGCTGGTCGCTCCGCACGACCAATCCCTTGTCGGCCTGAAAACGCGTGGCGATGGCCCACTCTACCTCAGCGGGTTCGTAAATGTCCACGTCGTCATCCACAACCACCACGTGCTTCAAACTGCCGTGGCCACGAAAAGCGGCCTCGATGGCTCTCAATCCATCCTGTGGCCCGCGCTTTTCGATCTGCACAACAGCGTGCAACCAAGAAGTGCCGCCTGGCGTGATCAAGACATTCTTGCAGGCGCACACCTCGTTCACCGCGGCGTAAATCGTCGGCTCGCGCGGCACGCCCATCAACAACTTGTGCTCCAACATACCAGGCAGCAAAGCATGATAGATCGCACCAGCGCGGTGCGTGATACAGTCGATCTCGAGCACCGGCTGCTGCCGCACGACATCGCGCGTCTCGGTCAAGTCGAGGAAAGGCCCCTCAGCGGCCAGGCGGTGCGTCAAGCGCCCTTCCAGCACGATCTCGCACTCGGCCGGGACGTGCAGATCAAGTGTCTTGCACCTGACTAGCGGCGTGGGGGCAAGCTTGTGCGCGATGCTCAACTCGTCCACCCCCTTGGGCGGTGACATCGAAGCTGCCAGCAGCACGGCCGGGCTTGCACCAATGCACACGGCTACAGGCAAGTCAGCGGCCTGCTTGGACCAGGCGGTATGCGTGCCGCGCCCCTCCACCACGCGCACGGTCGCCGTGCGCGGGCCGGTCACCATGAGCCGGTGAAAGCTGATGTTGCGCCCATAGTCTGGGTCGCGTATCACCATCACGCCAGAGGTGATGTATGGCCCGCCATCGCCCGGCAGATGCGTCAGGACGGGCAAATGGCCCAAGTCAGGCCCAGTCTCTACCACCTCCTGGCACGTACCGTTGTCTACGATCGGAGGGCATTGAGGGTTGGCGGCGGCATCGACCAGTGCGGGCAGGACACCATTCTGCGGCAAGTTGAGGGCCTGGGCAAAATACGCACGCGAGGAGCAGATGCCTGTGACTATGCGCATGGCTTGGCCCTTCACACGCTCGAACAACACCGGCCGGCCGTCGTGCCGGGCGGCGACCTGGGCCACCTCCAGGCAGGCGTCCAGCGTGTCTGTTATCGTGACCAAGGCGCCGCTCCGCCCGGCCCACTCAACGAATTCGGGCAAGTTCATCTCCACCTCATGTAGCTCACGCTTTTAGCGTGACACCAGCCAACGCGCCAGAAGATGTCACGCTGCAAGCGTGACCTACGGCCTCTTGCTCGACGAACAAGGCGTATTTAGGCCCAATGGCACTAGCCGGGCAGTTGAGGGGCTGCCAGCTTGTCGGCTAAAGCTTGCATGGCCTTGGCGGCCTGGCTATCAGGCTGAGACACCAGCAGCAAAAAATACTCGACGCTCTGCAAATCCGTTTCGGGGATATAGGGGATCACACCGGTCAACTCACGTCCCAGGCTCTCGCCCAACGCGGCCGCCTCGCTCGGCTCGATCGTCGCCCGTTGGCTTACGCCCACCAGGTGAACAGGCATGGCGACATTCCACTCTTCCAACTGCCTCAACATTCTCCGTCCTCGTTCTACTTCCACCGGTCCCGGGGCAACGATCAAGGCCACCGCCTGGCACTTGTCAATCAGCCATTGGCGGCCAGGCTGTGCGAACAACGCCCCTCCCCCCAGGTCAAGCACACAAAAATTCACCATGCTGGTCACACGACCGAGAACGGCCTCCAAGCGAGCCTGGTTGGCCAGCAAATCCGTATCATACAGCAAGCGCACCCCCGACGAGTGCTCCACCCAGGCGCGCTCAATGGCAGCCCGGTCAATCTGATCAGCCTCCAAGCGGCTCAGAGAAACGGGTTGATCGAACGGCGAGCGGCCAAAATAGACCATGGCATCGCCCCAAAAGTCAATCAAGGTGACCTTACCCCGCTGAGCCAGTGCCAGCGCCAAGTTGACAGCGACGGTTGTAGTGCCCAACCCCCCCTTGCAGCCCACACAGCCGATCAAGGTCCCCAGGGAGGTCAACTGCGTCTGCATCTTGACTGCATGCTGTTCCAGCACGTCGTGAATGCGCATCACCAACTCGTCAGGATGCACCGGTTTGGTGATGTAATCGTTCACACCCTTACGGATGCCCTCGATACGGTCAGCAATTTGAGCCTTGGCCGTCAGCAAGATAACCGGCAGCGAGGCCGTGCGAGGATCAGCTCGCAGATGGTTATATACTTCATAGCCATCCATAAATGGCATCATCACGTCCAACAGGAGCAAGTCCGGCAAGTCTTGGGCGATCTTTTCGAGCGCCTCGGTCCCGCCGGGCGCAGTCGTGACGTCATATCCACGCCGGCGCAGCGTCAAGCTGATCAACGCCAAGGCGTCCGAATCGTCGTCCACAACCAAGATGCGTTTTGCCATCTTTACGTCCTTCTACGTCTCCCCCCCGAAAATGACTCCACCAGGGCGATGCTTGTGACATTCGCCACAACCAACGTGTGGCTCTGCCACCTCGACCGCCCGGAGCGTGCAAACCGCATAGACAGTTACACGCTTGAGCCAGCCAAAGCAACGCTTGGTCACGTGCCCTTCCAGAATCATGTTCGGGCAGGCATTGGCTTGCAAGATGCCCGGCACGGGGCACGTTTTGCACAAGTCCGGCCGCCAGCCCTCAGAGCGAGCCAGCAGGCGGCACTCCTGGGTCGAGCGGCCGCGATAGAAATCTTGGTAATAATAACGGCAGTCCTGGCCGTAGGGTGTGTGCATATCGGCCGGCGACTCCCTACACCCGGGTGAGATAACCGCCGGTGCGCGTGTCTATGCGAACCGTATCACCCTCGTTGACAAACAACGGTACCTGAACGCGGTAGCCGGTTTCCAGCGTGACGTACTTGTTGGCGCCGGTCGCCGTGTCGCCTCTGACTGCCATATCCGCCTGAACGACTTTCAGATCGACCGCCGTGGGCAATTCTACACCCAAGGCCTCACCGTCGTGATCTTGGATAACGACCGACACGCTGTCGGTCATGAAATTGACTGCGTCGTCGAGCAGCTTGACGTCGATGGCGCGTTGGTCAAAAGTGTTGGTATCCATAAAATAATACAAATTATCGTCGTGATACAAATACTGCATCTCGATGTTTTCGACGCGAATGTCCTGAACGCGGTCGCCCGAGGTGAACGTTTTTTCAAAGGTCGCGCCGCTACGCAAGTTGCGCAGCTTGGTACGAATAATGGCATTACCTCGCCCCGGCTTGTGATGCTGGTACTCCATCACACGGTAAAGCTCGCCATCCAGTTCAAAGTGAGTTCCTTTACGAAGATCATTGACATCGATCATATACCATCCTCTTGCTAGTTTAAGATTTCAAGTTTAAGGGTTCAAGTAACGAGATTATACCCTGCTTATACAGGCTGTCAACCCCCGCTAAGGCTGAGGTTGAGGTTAAGCTTTTAGAAAGCGTGTCATCCGTGTCTTAATCCGTGCCTTTCGGACGCCCGCGCTCGCGCAGGCTCTTGGCTTTGGCGCGCAAGTCCTGGAAAAAGTCAGTGTCTACGATCTCGCTGACTTGCTGTTGGCGCTTGGCCTCGTCGATCTCGATCCTCAGTTGCTGGATCTCTTGCTTGAGAGCCTGCTCGCGGATGTAGGCCTCCAGGGCGGCCACGGCCAACGAGGAGAAGGACTCCATCATCCGCTGCAAGTTTTGGTCGAAAGAAACGACCTGCCCGCTTTCGATGTCCTGGGGGTTCATCAATTGCATGACCCCCAGCACCTTACCCTCGCTGTTTTTCAATGGCATGGCCAGCAGAGAAGTTGCCACATTGTCTGCATAGACCCGGCTCTCGCTTGGTCCCGAAAAGTCGAACTGGTCCTTAACCTGGTCAGTTTCGGTGATGTTGATCGTAGCGCCCTCGAGCGCCACACGCACGGCCAGAACGCGGCTATTGGGCTGGCCATCCTTTTGATACAGCGCCACAGGAGCAAAAGGAACTTCCTGGCCGGTGGTGCCGCCCAAGGCGACTTGGGCTATGTCGTCTCGCATAATCACATACTTGAGGTGGTCGTCTTCTGTCTTGAGATACAGCGTGCCGGAGTTGGCGCGGCAAAAGGTCTTGGCTTCCAAAAGCATGTTTTCCAGCAGGCGGTTAAAGTCCTTCTCGGAGGCCAGGTCGACGCCGATGGGAATGACCACGTCCAACAAGTCGTCGGCGCGTTTCTTTTCCTTGCGCACCTGCAGCAGGGTACGGCGCAGTTGGGCCGTCATGTTGTTGAAGGTAGTTGCCAGTGTGCCGATCTCGTCTTTCATCTCGACGGCGGCTTGCGCCTCCAGGTCGCCACCGCGAATGCGCTCGGCCACGCCGGTCAGGCGGCGGACAGGGCCAGCAATCGTCTGCTGGGCAAAGTAAGCCATCGCCAGGCCCAGGAGAAGCGCGACGATTCCGCCGCCCACAATCAACTGGTTAGCGTTCGTCAGGTCTTGCCGGCCGGCGGCCAACTCGGCTGTCAGCAAGGTCTGCTGGTCGGAGACCAGGCCACCGAGCAGTTCCTGCATTTCATCCGCTAGCGGCACCGCCTCGGTGCTGAAAATATACAAATCCGTGCGCCATTGCTCGCTCTCCAGGTCCTGGAACATTTTCGGCGCAAGAGTTAGAAAGGTGTCACGATTGCGCTCAATGTTGTCGAGCAAGCCTTTCTGGCTTTCGGTCAAGTCACCGCGCTTGCCACGCAAGCGATTCCAGGTATTCTGGTTGTCAACCAGGTTGACTTCGTACTCCCCCCTGTAAATGCGATTGCGGGTCGTGACGTAACCGCGCAGAGCCGACAGCATGGCCGCAAAGTTGCCCTGGAATTTGGCCATGTTTTGCAGGCGCTCCAGATTGTCGGCACTCGGCTCGCGCACGCCTTGCAGCTCGATCATTTGGTTAATGTCAATCAGCACGCGGCCGGCATATCTCGTCCCTTCCGTCGCCAGTAGGCGATAAGCCGGCTCGCGATCCAGTTGATCGTCGCGCAGCTCGAACAGTCTTTCTGGCAAGCTGGACCACTTCTTATAGGCATAGTGAAGGTCGGCCAGGCGCTGTTGGTTTCCCACGTCCATTTGGGGCGCCAGTTCGTCTAGTTTGGCCAACTCGAGCTCAAAAGCCTGGACAGACTGCTGGTAGCTGTCGCGGTAGGCCCACTCGCCGAGAGCCAGGTAGCCGCGCACGTCGGCCAACACGCGCAGCAAATTAGCCTGGGCGCGCGAAGCGGCCAACGCCGTCGGAACACGCACGTCGTCGGTGCGATTGATCTTGGTCGTGGCCTGCTGGCTGCCCAAGTAGCTCACCCCGGCGCTGATAAAGATCAACAGCACCAGGACACCGAAGCCAATCGCCAGCTTGGGGCCGATTTTGAGATCGGTCAGAAAGGACAGGGCTCGTCTCAGAGGTGCTTTGTCCATCGCAACTTGTTCTTGTTGGGGGGATGATTGAGTCGTCATGGTAACACTTGCCTCCAATCTTTGATAGCCCACGCACTCATATCCCAGGACGTCAGCTCTACACCTTCAATGTTGAGGCCCACGCCTTGCGCAGCGCCCTGGTGGATGAGGGGGATCATAACTACGTCTTTTACGAGCATGTCGTTCATTTGGATAAACAACTGGGCGCGTTTTTCAGGATCTAGTTCGCTCGTGGATTGTTGGAGCAATGCATCGTACTCTGGGTTGCACCAGCGTTCAACGTTGAGGCCGGCCCAGTTATTGGCTTGTTGGGGAATCTGCTTGCACGTCCAGAACTGCATATAGATGGCTGGGTTAGCGTCACCCGTGGCCAGCGACCAGAGCATCATGTCCGCGTTAAAGCGATACAAGCTGTCAGGATTAGATGCACCTGGAACGATCATATTGCTGGCAGCAACCATCTTGAGCTCGACTTCGACGCCGATCGATTCCAAGGTCTCTTTGACGATTTGCTGGGCTTGTTGCTGGGCTGGGCCCACCTGCGCCTGGAAAACCACTTTCATTTTGACCCCATCCTTGTACCGGATACCATCGCCAGGGTCGACCTTCCAGCCAGCCTCATCCAGCAGCGAGGTCGCCTTCGACAGGTCAAAGTTGTAAAAGCGATTGGGTGAATTATACTGCGGTGGGGCCGCCAGGTTGTTGGTGGTCAGCTTGGCGGCCGGGCCATAAGCTGCCGCGATGGTTTCCCGATCAATGGCATAGGCAAAGGCCTGCCGTACTCTTTCATCACTAAAAAAGGGGTGAGGAAATTCCAGGCTGGATCGCTCGCCCGCTGCCGTCTCCTGGCGGGGGTCGGTACGGTTAAGCGCGATGCGCTCGACTCGGTTGTCGAATTTAATCAAGAGCTTGCCCCGGCCGGCCGCCTCTAATCCTTTCAACTCGTCAGGCGGCAGTTGCTGTAGTCCGAAAGCGAAATCCATCCCGCCATCTCGCATGACCAGGCGAGCCGCCTCGTTAGCCGTGCCACCACCCCGGTATTCGATACGCCTGAAAAAGGGCTTGTCCGCTTCGCGAAAGTAGGGATTGGGTTCGAACACGATCTTGTTCGTCTCCACCAGTTGGGCACCTAAGAGCCACACCTCCTGGGGCTTGAGGCCCGGTGAGACGGCACAGTAGGGACCGGTTCCGAGCGGCGCATTGTTAGCCGGGGCGTCGAGAGCATTTGAGCCGTTATACGGCTCAAAGACGTGCCGGGGAATAATCACCCCTCGAGGTCCCACAAAAGGCGAAGCCCAGGCCGGATTGACGGTCTTGAAATTGACCTTGACCGTGTGCGAGTCCAGCACCTCGACACTTTCGATAACGTTGTAAAAAACGATCGAAGGAGACTTGACATCCGGGTTCGCGATGAACTGGTAAGTGAATCGAACATCCTCGGCTGTAAAAGCTTCGCCGTCGCACCACTTGACATCTTGCCTGAGCTTCCACGTGACCGACTTGCCATCGGCGGCCAGGCCTCCGTTGTCCAGCGACGGGACTTCGGCCGCCAATATCGGCATCAAATTGTCTTGAGCGTCAAAGCTGGCCAAGGGTTCATACACAATGCGGCTGGCTTCTACGTCGGCGGACTTACTGGTGAGGTGGGGATTGAGACGGACGAGTGCGGCTGGATCAATAATCCGCAGAGTGCCGCCAACGCCTCGTTCGCTAGGCATGGCTGTGGGGGTAGGCTCTGGAGTTGGGGGCAATGCGGGTCCCGTGCCGGTGCAGGCAGTCGATAATAACGCGACAAATAGCAGCCAGGCCAAAACACGGATCCGAGCAGTTCTTGAAGCTAAGAGGATATCTGGGAACATAAAATTCTCCTAAACACTCTGTTTCTTGCGAGCTGGGCTACCAGTGTTACCACATCTCCTAAATTATACCAGAAAAAGCATCTATTGTGCAACAAGCATTGTCTTGCTTGGTGGCACCCCAGGGACATTGAGGCTCACCTGCTCGAAACAAGCCAGCAAGCGTTCCGCCAGCACCTGGACATGGGGAGGGGTCATCATGGTCATATGATCGCCCGGCACTGTGTACAGCATCACCTCTCCCTCGGCAAATCGGCTCCAGCCTAAGCTTGGATCGCGCATGATTTCGGCCATCGCTGACGAGAGGCCCTGGCTACTCGGCGGCTGGCTGGAGCGCAAGATCGCCAGGCGCGTGGGCAGGCTATCCCGGGGATTATAGCATGCTATGGCTTTGGAAATGGCTCGAAACACCTGTACCAGGCCCCGCACCTGGCTCGTGCCTGCCTCGGGGATCAGCCAGTCGACACCTTTTAACCACGTGACCATAAGGTTCAGTTGCTCATCCGGCTCGAGCCGTCGCAAATCCTCGTAGCTGATTTCCAACGCTCTACCCTCCAGGTGAGCGATAGGCTGCAATGTCGCGATCAACCACCTGGCATCGTCCCAATCCTCGCCAAGCGGCTCGATTTCTAACACTGGTGCGAGTGCATCCAGAATGGCAACCAGCGCAATTGGCTCGCCCCGTCCCTGCAATTGCTGTGCCATCTCGAAGGCCACACTTCCTCCATAAGAATGCCCACCTAGCAGATACGGCCCGTGTGGCTGCACGGTCTGAATGGCTTGAATATAATGAGCGGCCATTTCCTCCACGCTGGTATGGGGAGGGGTCTCTCCATCCAGGCCGACTGCCTGCAAAGCGTAAAACGGTTGACTGGGACCGAGATGGTGCGCCAGGCTGTGGAGGTAGATCACATTGCCGCCTGCACCGGGCAGGCAGAAAAAGGGTGGCTTTGTGCCCGTGGACCGGATGGGCACCAGGGCTGACCAGGGCCGGTTTCCCCCCCCGGTGCGCAGCGCGCTGGCCAGTTGCTCAATCGTCGGGTGTTGAAAGAGCCTAGCCAGGGGTAAATTTTCTCCCAAGAGTTGCTCGAGCTGGGCCATCAATTGCATGGCCTGTAGCGAGTGACCACCCAGTTCAAAAAAGTCATCGCGAATGCCGATATGCTCAAGACCGAGCACCTCGGTCCAGATCTGGGCCATGGTTTCCTCGTCCGAACTGCGGGGGGCCACGTAGGCTTGCTCCAGTTCAGGCCGGCCCGCACCAGGCTCTGGGAGCGCCCGACGGTCCACTTTGCCGCTGGGGGTTAGGGGAAAGGCATCTAGAAAGATGAAAGCCGAAGGCAGCATATAGGCGGGCAAGCTAAGCTTTAGAAAATCACGCAAAATGCTCGTCATCCCAAGCTTGCCTTGGGGCACTCCATCTGACGGGGCAGCGACCAGGTATGCTATCAACTGTTTATGGTCGAGGTGGTCTCCCCGCAGGAGGACAACGGCTTCACGCACGGCCGGGTGCCGAGCAAGCACGGCTTCGATTTCGCCCAACTCAATGCGAAAGCCGCGCAGCTTGATCTGGGAATCAACTCGCCCCAGGAATTCGATCTCGCCACTAGGCAGCCATCGGGCCAGGTCGCCGGTTCTGTACAGCCTGCCTTCAACTTTACCCAGGGTTGAAGGACGGGGAATGAATTTGGCCGCTGTCAACTCGGGACGATGGAGATAAGCTCTTGCCAGACCATCTCCACCCAGATACAATTCCCCAGGCACGCCAATCGGTACCGGGTTTAAATTGGCCTCCAGCAAATAGACCTGCGTGTTGGCAATCGGGCGGCCTATCGTCGCCGGCCCATCTGCCTGCCTCAAACCATATGTCGAGTACGTCGTGTCTTCCGAAGGTCCATACAAGTCATAGACGCGCTTGACGGTCCCTTGTTGATAGATCTGCTGAACCAGTTGCGTCGAAAGCGGTTCACCGGCCAGGTTCACCGTCTGTACAGAAGCAGGCAGCCCTCCTCCACTAACCAACTCCTTCATCGCCGACGGCACCGTATTGATCAAAGTAAGCCGCTGGCCGCCGTGCAGATCGGCCAGATGCAAGATGTTCTCAACCAAAATGACGCAGCCCCCCCAACTCAATGGGACAAACAATTCAAATACTGATAAATCCCAATTGATGCTGGTTGAAGCCAATACCCCGGCGATCTGCTCCTCATCGTATACACTGCGTGCCCAATGCAACAGCGCCACCACGCTGCGGTGCTCAATCGCCACCCCCTTGGGCCTGCCGGTCGAGCCTGAGGTATAAAGCACATAGGCTAGGTTGTTGCTGGACATACGTGCGACAGGGTTTTTTTCGCTCTCTTGGAAAATAGCGTCCCAGTCTATTAGATCGACGACTTGCAGTTTTCGCTCCTCGACAAGCTGGGGATGACCATTTGCGATTTGCAGCATAGACGCTGCCAGTGCGCCTTGCGTTAGCAGAACCTCAATTTGGGCATCTTGGAGCATAAAGGCCAGGCGTTCTTGGGGATAGCTTGGGTCAAGGGGGACGTAAGCCCCGCCAGCCTTGAGGATGCCCAACAGGCCAATGACCATCTCTGCACTGCGCTCCACACACACCCCCACTAACACCTCTGGCCCAACGCCCAAGGATTGCAAATAGTGCGCCAGTTGATTGGCGCGGGCATTCAACTCGCGATAGCTCAGGTGCTGATCCTGGTAAACGAGAGCCACCGCCTCCGGCGTACGTTCGACCTGTTTCTCGAACAGTTGGTGAATGCAAGCATCTTGTGGATAATCAGTTTGGGTGGCATTCCAATCCAAGAGAATCTGCTGTCGCTCGGCCTCGGTCAGCATCGGCAAGTCTGAAATACACCGCTCAGGCTCGCTCACCATCGCCTCTAGCAAGGTCTGCAAATGCCCTAGCATGTGGGTGATGGACACCGAGGTAAAATCCTGCTCGTTGTAACTGGTGCTCAGGCATAACTGGAGGCCCGGATTGACGGTGACGGTCAGGGGATAGCTTGTTTTTTCAAAACTGCTCGCCGGGCGGATTTGTAAATGGCTGCTTTCATAGTTCAGAGCGGCGTCCATGGGATAGTTTTCAAAGGCCAAAATGGTGTCGAACAAAGGTTGGACGGTGGGCACGTCACTCCACTGCTGAACCTGGACTAGCGGGCTGTACTCGTACTGGCGCAGTTGAACGTGTTGAGCTTGAAGATCCTGCAGCCACGGCACAAGCGAGGCCTGGGGCGGGACCCACACCCGCGCCGGCAGGGTATTGATAAACAATCCCACCATCGACTCGACGCCGGCCAACTCGGCCGGGCGGCCGGAGACGGTCGTGCCAAACAACACGTCTTGTTCGCCGCTGTAACGGCTCAAGAGCAACGCCCAAGCGCCCTGCACCAGCGTATTCAGCGTCAAGCGGTGTCGCTGGGCCAGTTGCCGCAAAGCGAGCGTCGTTTCTTCTGACAGGCACAGGTGTTGTTGAATGTGCTCTCGGGGCGGGTCGATGTTCGATCTATCAAGTCTCCTCCGGTTGACCCGCAATGGCGTGGGAGCGGTGAAACCCGCCAGCGTCTGCTGCCAAAAAGCCTGGGCCTCGGTCAAGCTTTGCCCCTGCAGCCAGGCAATATAATCCTTGTAGGGATGAACGGGTTCAAGCTGAACGTCCTGGCCCTCGCAGAAGGCATCATAGCACGTCAAGACGTCCCGAAAAACCAGGGGTTTACTCCAGCCATCCATCAGCAGATGGTGAAGACTCCAAACGAAGTGGTAGCTTTCCGGCCCGGTCTGCATCAGCGCCAGGCGCATCAAGGGCGCCTGGCCCAGGTCAAAGCCCCGCACGCGCTCATCCTCCAGCCAGGCCACCAGGCGCGACTGCTGCTCAGGCTGAGATAAAGCTTGCCAGTCGAGCTGCGTCCAGGGCAGCTCGACCCTCTTGCGCACGACCTGGAGCGGCTTGTCGCGGCGTTCCCACACAAAGAGCGTGCGAAGTACCGCGTGCCGCTCCATCACGCGCTGCCAGGCCCGTTTAAAGGCCGGGATATCCAACTGGCCGTGCAAAGCATACTCCGCCTGTATCACATACATCCCCGAGCCTGGGGCATACAGCGTATGAAAGAGCAGCCCCTCTTGCAGAGGCGAAAGAGGATAGATGGCTTCAACGCTATCTTTGGCAGTGGACATTGGCGTATTCATCGCTTTACCCCAACTCAACCAGCAAGGCATCGAGTTCTTGTTGGCTCAGGCTGGCTTCAGGGAAATCGGAAGGCGTATAACCGCCGGCTTCAGGCGACTGGCAGTGATCAATGAGGGCACGCAGCGCTTGGGTGAAATCGCCGGCTAGGCGCTCAATCGTGGCGTGCCGGTGCACGTTTTCGCTATAGCTCCACCTGAGCTGCAAACAGCCGCCGCTAATGATCGCATCGACGCTGAGCAGGTGTGTCCGGCGACCCTCAGGGCTGCGGGCCGCCTCGTTGAATTCCTGCACACGCTGGAACAGTGAGCCGGCCGGCAGCATCTGGTCAAACCGGCCAAGGTAATTAAAGCTCAACTCGGCTTGAGGCCACACGGCCGCGGTCGTTCCCGCGTCCTGGGTCAGATAGCGCAGCAAGCCATAGCCAATGCCCTTGTTGGGCACGCGGCGGAGTTGTTCCTTAACCGACTTGAGAGCCTGGCCCGGCAGTGTGGTATCGAGGTGCAAGTACACCGGGTACAATGTGGTAAACCAACCCACCGTGCGCGACAGGTCCACACCCTCTATAATCTCTTCTCGGCCATGGCCTTCCATGTCAATCAATGCGGAAGCTTGCCCGGTCCAGCGGTTCAAGGCCTGTACCAATGCTGTGAGCAGCACGTCGTTGATTTGCGTCTGGTAAGCCGCCGGCACCTCTTGCAACAAAGCACGGGTCTCCTGGGCATTGAGCGATACCGTCACGGCATGCGCCGATGCCTGGGTATTGGCATCCAGGCCAGCCAGGTCTGTTGGTAGAGGGACGAATGCCCCCCGTGCCTGGAGCCAATACTCCAGCTCTGATTGCAAGCCAGGTGATTGGGCATACACTTCCAGCCGCCTAGCCCACTCCCTGAAAGAAGTCGTCTTGGATGGCAATTGGACGGGCTGGCCCTGCTCAAGCTGCCGGTAAATCGTTTCCAGGTCCTCCAGCAAAATTCGCCACGAGACGCCATCAACGGCCATGTGATGGATGATGATGAGCAAGCGCTGGGGTTGTTGTGGCCCCAGCTCAAAGAGAGCACTCCGCACGAGTGGCCCGGCCGACAGGTTCAAACTGGCATGCAGCTCAGAGGCCTTGGCATCTATGGCTTGCATGTGCTCATCAGCCGCTAATACGGACAGGTCCACCCGAATAAAGGTCGCACTGCCACCCAGATCGGCATTCATCTGTTGCCAGCCTGATTGGCCGGCTTCAAAACGCAGGCGGAGCGCATCGTGGTGCTCTACCAGTCGCTGGAGTGCCTGCTCCAGCCAGCTAGCGTTGAGCCGGGCACGCGCTTCGAGCAGCAGCGCCATATTCCAGTGGTGAGGATTGGGCCATTTTTGATCAAGGAACCAGCGTTGAATGGGTGTGAGGGGCAGCCGCCCCGTGACCAGTCCCTGTTCGGTTTGAACGGCCGGGCTGGGACTTGCCAGCGGGGCCAACTCGGCAAGAGTCTGGCCCTGAAACAGTTGGGCGGGTGTAATGCTTAGCCCAGCTTGATTAGCCCTGGCAACGATTTGGATGCTGAGTATCGAGTCCCCTCCCAACTCGAAAAAGTTGTCGTGCACACCCACTTGCTCTACTCGCAACACATCGGCCCAAATCGTCGCCAACAGCTCTTCGACTGCATTGCGCGGCGCGACATAGCTTTCTTCTCTACTTCCTCTCTCCGGCTCAGGCAAAGCCCGCCAGTCCACCTTACCGCTGGGAGTGAGAGGAAGGACATCCAGGAAAACAAAAGCAGAGGGAACCATATAGTCAGGCAGCTTGTGCCTGACATAGTCGCCCAGCTCGCGACTCGTGATGCGTGACTCGTGACTCTGCACGATGTATGCAACCAACTGCTTGTGATCAGGACGATCCTCCCGCAGGAGTGCAACAGCTTCACGCACGGCCGGATGTTGGGCAAGCACAGCTTCAATCTCGCTCAACTCGATCCGAAAGCCGCGCAGCTTGACCTGGAAATCGGCCCGACCCAGATACTCGATGTCCCCGCTTGGCAGCCAGCGCGCCAGGTCGCCGGTCTTGTACAGGCGAGCGCCTGGTCTGTCACTGAATGGGTGGGGAATAAATCGCTCGGCCGTCAAGGCCGGGCGGTCGAGATAGCCACGCGCCAGTCCCACCCCCCCAATATACAGCTCGCCCCGCACACCAATCGGCACCGGGCAGAGCCCTTTGTCCAGGATATAGACCTGGGTGTTGGCAACAGGCTGCCCAATAGGCGGACGCCGATCGACATCGACGCACTCAGCGGCTGTCGTCCAAATAGTGCCCTCGGTTGGCCCATAGAGATTGAAAAAGCGCCGTCCTTCCATCCAGCGGGCTACCAGTTCCGCCGGACAGGCTTCGCCCGCAACATTGATGACCCTCAAAGCCGGCAAATCCTCGACCGGCAAGGCAGCCAGGGCTGAGGGCGTAATCGTGATCATGGTCACGTTCAAGTCATTCAATAATCGAATCAAGCCCTTGCCTGGAAGCAAGCTCTCCCGATCTTCCAGGCAAAGCGTGCCTCCTCGCAGGGCCATCACGATTTCAAAGATGGATGCGTCAAAACTCAAAGAAGCCAGTTGGAGAATGCGATCACTGGCTCCCAGGTCAAAGCGTTGAATCTGGGCCTGAGACACATTGCACAAGCCGCGATGGGCAATCAGAGTACCCTTGGGCACACCGGTCGAGCCGGAGGTATAGATGATGTAAACCAGATTTTGGGCAGTCACGGCACTGATCGGATTGCTTGGACTATGCCGGGCAATGGTGGACCAGTCAGTATCCAGGCAAAGCACAGTCGAGACTGAAGATTCGAGCCGAGAGATCAGAGAGTGAGACAACTCTTGGTGGGTCAACAGGATTTGGATGCCGGCATCTTGGAGCATAAAGGCCAGGCGTTCTTGGGGATAGGCCGGATCAAGAGGGACATAGACACCGCCAGCCTTGAGGATGCCCAGAAAGCCGACGACCATCTCTGCGCAGCGTTCCATACACACCCCCACCGCGATCTCTGGCCCCACCCCTAAAGATTGCAGGTGGTGTGCCAGTTGGTTGGCGCGGGCGTTCAGCTCGCGATAGCTCAGGTGTTGATCACGATAGACGAGAGCGATTGCATCTGGCGTCCGTGCGCTCTGCTCCTCAAACAATTGGTGAAAGCAGACGTCATGGGGAAAATCAGTCTGGGTAGCATTCCAATCGAAGAGAATCTGCTGCCGCTCAAGCTCGGTCAGCACCGGCAGCTTACAGATGCATTGCCCAGGATCGCTTACAATGCTTCGCAGCAGCATCTGAAAATGGTCCAACATGCGGGTAATGGTTGTTTCGTCAAACAAGTCACTATTGTATTCCAGCCCGCCGACCACGCCCTGACCACCTTCAAGCTCGACCAGCGATAGCGTCAAGTCAAACTTGGACATCCCGGTGTCAATATCCAGCCGCTTCCAGACCAGTCCAGGCAATGCCCAAGAGAAAGTGGAGCTGTCTCGAACGCTCTGAAAGGCAAATGCAACCTGGAACAGCGGTGTGTGGCTGAGGTTACGATCCAGATGCAGCACGTCCACGAGCTTTTCAAAAGGCATCTCCTGGTGAGCCAAAGCCTCCAGCACCACCTGGCGCACCCGGCCAAGCAGATCACGAAAAGTGAGCTCGTCCGCGAGCCTGGTGCGCAGCGCGAGTGTGTTGGCGAAAAAGCCGATCAAGCCTTCGACCTCGGCCTGGTTACGATTAGCGACAGGGGCGCCGACCAGAATATCGGTCTGGCCCGTATAGCGATACAGCAGAACCTTATATGCGGCCAGCAGGGTCATAAACAACGTGGCCTTGTCTTGCCGCCCGACTGCTTTTAAAGCGTCGACCATCACTTGAGGGATAGTAAACGAGCGAGTCGCGCCTCGAAAAGTTTGGATGGGAGAGCGGGGGTGATCGGCCGGCATTTGCAGCGTGGGCAATTCCCCGGCCAGCTTTTCCTTCCAATAAGTCAGTTGGGCTTGCAACACCGCGCCTTGCAGCCATTCATGTTGCCAGGCGGCATAGTCGACATACTGAACAGGCAGCGCCGGCAACTGGGGAACTGCCCCGGCGGCAAAGGCCTGGTAGAGCGCGAACAATTCCCGGATGAAAATATCCCTTGACCAGCCATCAAAAACAATGTGATGCGTGACGGTCAGCAGCACGTGTTCGCGTTCGCCCAGGCGCAAGAGCGAGACGCGAAACACAGGCGACTGGCTCAAATCAAACGGTTGTTGAACCTGCTCCAGGAGCAGGTCAGCCATGCGAGTCTTTCGCTCGGATGCAGGCAAATCCTCCAGGTGAATTAGCACGAGTCGCACCGGGAAAGGAGGCGAAATGATCTGTACCGCCTGCCCATCCACCGAAGCGAAGCTAGTGCGCAGCGTTTCGTGACGGCGCACCAACTCGTTGAGGCATTGCTCTAAGGCGCCCACATCCAGCCGCCCGGTGAGCTGCAGGACCGTAGGTTCGTTATAAGCTGCATTGCCCGGGGCGAGTTGGTGCAAAAACCACAAGCGCTGTTGCCCAAAAGACATGGGAAAGATTTGGAGGGGGGCGGCTTCTTCTTGGAGCAGACGGGCCAGCAGTGCACGCTTGTCCTTAGGTGAAAGCGCGGCGGCCGTGTCACCCATAAGCCATATCCTCTCTGGGGGGCAATCTGTTTTGAAGTAAACTATCCACTTGTTCGTCTGAAAGTTGGTCGAGCCGGTCAAGCAATTGTCTCGCCCGGATTCTTTTGCCCCAGGAGGCCAAGGCCAAGCTCGGCGGCGCGCCCGGCGTGCTGGCTACAACTTCTGGATAGCGCCGCTCGAGATAGGTGGCAAAGGAGGCAATGGTGGGCGCCTCGAACAAGCCCACCACCTGAGCGACAATGTGCAATTTCTGCTCGATCTTGTTGATCAGGCGAACGCCCTTGATCGAATCACCGCCCAACGCGATAAAGTCATCGTGAATGCCAACCTGCTCTATACCCAACACATCCTGCCACAGGGCCGCCAGTTCGCGCTCGAGTTCGGTTTCCGGCGCGACGTAATCACCCAACGATTCGGGCCTGGACCG
The DNA here is from genome assembly GCA_016931085.1 of Thermoflexales bacterium. The sequence continues at coordinate 16,875 of JAFGFO010000163.1, read as the reverse complement.
GCGCGCCTGTGACTCTATCACACGCTGGATCTGCCTGGCATCGTACAACTCCAGGGCGATCCGCGCCAGCAGGGCAGATTTGGCCCCGGCGTCGACGGCTGGCTGTTTCTCATCGGCGGCCAAGGCGCCATCAAGAACTGGCGCGCCATTTCTTAATGGCGCAACAGACCCGGGCGACTGCTCTTGCCCAGCTCCATTAGGCCGGTAAGTGAGACCGGCCGCCCGGGAGGCCGGAAACTTGAAAACGATGCTCTCGCCTTGGGCTGCCTTGGATTCCGATCCCACGCCTTCTAAAAAGTCGAGAACAGGCCGGTTTCTCTGGGTAGCCAGGTAAGGCACATCAACGCGATTGAGCTTGTTCGCAAGAGCCATTTCTCCCAGCCTGGCTAACATGTGGTGCTCAACGCCCCGCCCCAGCACCCGGCAACTCAACAGAAAACTGTCCACCTGGATGGACTGGCTAGCCCGTTCAAAGATGACCACTCCAACCAAGCCATACTCGCCAAAGCGATCAGCCACTTGAACGACGAGACAGCCGGCAGCCGGCGACTGCAACAACTGCTGGATTTCAGCCTCAGAGCGCCGCCTGGTCGTCGTATTAAACTGATTCGTGCGCTGGGTCAATTGCGCCACCCGCGCCAACTGACGAGGAGCCATGTCTGAAATCTGAATCTGCAGATCCAGTCCGGCCAGGAAATCCGTCAGGCTCAGAGCTTCCTGGCGGAAGCGCTCACGTTGAGCGTTTTGCCGGTACATGCTCGTCCGGCGCTTGTCCTCTTGGGTCAGCTTGAGATGATCAAAGGCCCAGGTGTGCGCCAGGAAGCGGGGTATAAGAGCAGCTTCAGAGGGCAGTTGAAGGGCCAGCACTTGTGGGCAGCGAGCCCGCACCTCGGCACATTCGAGCGGGTTGTCGTCCAGCAGAATAAAGCTGTCCAAGCCCAGGCCCAGCTCCCCCGCCAGGGACTTGAGATTTTCCGACTTGGACTGCCAATTGATGCGCCAAGAGATAATCTGCTCGCGCTTCAAGCGCATTCCGGGATGGCGATCGAACACATCCCACACGTCGGCCTCGTCGTTCTTGCTGCACAAGCACAGCAGCATCCCGGCCTCGTGCTGAGCTACCATGAACTCTTGAAGCGCCTGGCGGGGCGCGTCAATGCCGACCCCCAAGCTTCCATCCTCGGCACAGACGCCTTGCCAGAGGGTGTTGTCGCAATCCAGCGCGATAACCTTGTAAGGGGTGCTCAGGATAGTGTGTATCTTGCGGGCGGCCATGGTAGCCAGGGCCGTATAGAAAAGCCCAGTGTAGGGGATATGGCCAAGCTTGTCTCCATAAGCGTCGTAATACTCCGGCACAGGGTAAATAGAGGCCAGGGCTGCGGACGTCACCGGGTACACCCCTCCGATCTGCGCCAGATCGGAAGCGATGTCCCCCTCCACCTCCTGGAAAGCAGCCTGGCGCACGGGATCGGCCAAAGCGGCCGGCGAAGCCGGGCACAAGCAGACCAACTGAGGCGTGCTGGAGCGTTCAGCGCTCGATTGGAAAGCGCGCACCAATTCTTGAGCATTGTGGCGGAGTTTTTCCTCTTGTCCGTCCCAATCTGCAAACATTTCTGAAACGTTGCCGATCGAGGCGACATCATCAGGTCGCAGCCAGTCCTCCAGCCGCACCAGGCTGACATTGACACCGTTCCGGTTGCTCAAAAACATGCCGGCCGGATCGAGCAGTTGCTGAAAGACCTGGCCGTAAGGAGCAAAGCGCAGGCTGGCGGGAATGCCCAGTTGACCCATCCAAAAGCTGAGGGCTTGCTCGATGGGTTCAGCGGTAAAGCTGGACGCAATAACGATCTCCCGCTCTTGCATCGAGCGCTCCGGCTGTGTCGCATTCAAGGCTTGTGAAGTCATCTTGGTCAAAATTAATCTTGGCGTCCGCCAATCCCCGCCGTAGGCAGAGGATTGGACGCGCCTTTGCGGTTCAATTCACTCGAACTGGTCGAACAACTTGTGCAGCTCGCGCGGCCGGGAACGAGTCCGTTCGGCGATGAGCTCGTTAGCCTCGCGCAGCCGCCGGCTGAGCACATTGATCAACTCCAGGGACAACTCCGGGTTCTGGCGAGCCAACGCGATCAGGGGCTCGCGGCGCAACTTTAACACCAGGGTGTCTTGGATAGCCATGGCCGAGGCGGAGCGCGGGCTATTGTCGAACAAGCTCATCTCACCGAAACAGGCGTGAGCGCCGACGTCGGTCAGGCGAGCGAAAGAGCCAGCCCGTTTTTCCAGTTCGATGCCCACTTTCCCATTGACCACCACGTACAAGACACCTCCCGGATCACCCTCGTTAAAGATGCGGGCATCCTTTTCAACCAGCTCTTCCTCGCACACGTTGGCCAGGGCCCTCAATTGATCAACCGTCATGCCCTGGAAAAAGTCGATCTCTTTGAGGAAAATGATTTTTTCGATTGGTGAAAGCAAGTTGTCCTCCCTTTGATTTTGTTTCAAATCCTTGATGGACTGAAAACGAGCATCAAGACTGCCGGCGTCCATCACTTGCCGAGCCATCTGGGCAGCCAGGCGTACATCCTCCACAGGGTCAAGCAGCGAGGCAGTCAGCATCGCCTCAATATCCGCCGGGGCGAAGGGTGGCTTGGGGCGCAGCTCCTTAGTCTCGGCCTCAAGCTCCGCTTTTGCCTCAGCCTTGTCCTCGGCCTCGTCCCCTGCCAGCGCCCCAAAGAGATCGGCCGGTGGGCGGCGTCTCTTCTCAAGCTTGAGCTCAACGTCCGCTTTCGCGTCCGCCAGCGCTGCCCCAAGCTCACCCAGGGCAAAGGCGGTGATCGTGCGCAGCCACGGGTCGTCAGGCTGGGTGATCAGTTGCTTGATCGCCCCGATTGCATCGGGCAGCTTCATCTGCCAGGTATCCTGGCTGAGAGAGAGCAACTGCTCCGGCTGCAAAGTGGGATCGAAAAGTGGCGACATCAGGCGAGCGATTTGGGGCGTGGTCAACGCTTCCAACGCCTCGCTGGCGTTAGCGCGTGCGTGAGCGCTCTCGCTGTGCAGTGAGTCACTGATGACCTTGACGGATTCTGGGGCGTGAATGGCCGTGAGCAAGTAAAAGATTTCCTCGGCCAATCGCTGGTTACGTTCGCGGAGCGCGCTGCACAAAACGGCCGTGCTGGCGTACGTGCTACAGGCTCCCAGTGCATGAAGCAGGCCGTGGTTACTGTAAATAGAGAGCAGATTCCCCATCACGTGCGTCCCACTGATGAGGGGGCCAAACTCCCTCGGGCTGACACGGCTCAGGATCACGCTGGCCATCTTGCGCATCTGGGGGTCAGGCGAATTGAGCTTGGGATGGACGAGGGGGATAACCGCTTTGCCAGCCTGGGCCAACGCGTTTACAGCACTCGTTCTGACCTGTGGGCTGGGATCGGCCAGGGCGTCTACCATCGCCTGGTGCGACGCTTGGCCGCCGGCGTGGCCTAGAACAACCAGGGCCGCCTGGCGAACGCGCTCGACGGGATCAGACAGCAAGCCGTTCATCCCATCGACCAACGCAGCCTGGGCCGATGCGGGCAAGCTCTCTTGCACCAGCGTTTCTGCAGCCAGGGCCGCTTCCAGCCGCACTTCATCAGCCGGATCGGACAGGCTGGCAGCCAGGCGGCGGGTGGCTCGCTCGTCGTCGATTCGTCCAAGCACGCGCACGCCCCGTGTCCGATTGAGTGGGTCCTCGTCATCCAGCAAGCACTCCAAAGCCTGAACCGCCGGCGCCAATTGGTAAAAATCGCCCGAACGCATCAGGGCAGACAACACCCGCGTGCGCACTGCGAGGTCGGGATCGTCTACCATGCCCAACATCTGGGCGCGGAAGCCTGGGTCGGCCGGCCCGACCAATACCTCCAGACCAGTAATGGCCGACTGCCGGACCTCTCCGGCCGGGTCAGTCAAAAAATGCGCATAGAGCTGGTTGAGTGCGCCATCCGTCAAACCGGTGGCGACCAAGACATCGACCATGGCCGCGCGTGTACGGGCATCTTGCGTTTCCATAGCCGCCGGCGCCAGGATGGGGACCGCCTGTTTGCCACCAACCTGGCTGATCAACTGGGCGATAAAGACCGTCAGCTCGTAGTTGGTGCTTGATTGAAGCTTGTTATGTAATTGAGTCAGAGTGCTCGGATCGGCCACAGTCAACTCGGCTGCTTCTTGGGACAACAAGAAGGAATAGTCTTCTTGCTCCAACATTTTGACCAGGGCCTGGGCGTAAAGCCGGCGGATGACAAAGGTACTGGCCAAATAGACCACGGCCAGCACGCCAATCAAGGCCGAGATGAGCCAGCCGAGCGCTGGCGAGCGCAAGAGCAGCAGCAGCAGACCGCCGACCAAGGTCCCGACCGGCACGATCAAGCCATTTACGAAAGCGCGCGCCCGGCCCTTGACCCTCAAAGGCACCGCGTTATACAGCAAACTATCCACTGGCAATTGGAAGACAGCTCGAAAAGCCGTGCGGTCTAAATACGCCACGCTGGCGCCGGCCAAGGCAGGGAACAGAGGGACCAGCGCCAGGCTGAAACAGGCAAACAAATTGCCGATGGGAAAGATTAGACCGACATTGCCCAAACCCAGGCGCGCGATAAGCCGGTTCATCGCGAACAAAAGCGTGGGCAAAGCCACCAGGCTACCCAACCCGCCCAACAAAGCCAGAAAGCCAGCCAGGTCCCTGGGTAAAAAGCCGGGCAATCGGTCTGGCGCGCGGTAGAGCTCCGTCAATAGACCGCTGGAGAGGTATTCCACCAGGGCCATCAGCACCATGAGCAACAGGGTAGCAATCGCCATCCAGCGCAGATAGGGGGATTGCAGCGTGTAGCTAAAGCCTTCCCGCACACTATCAGTGTACGAAGCGCGCGGCTTGCCCGGCGCGGACAACGTCGAGCTTGAGGCTGGCGCGGCCTGGAATTGCTTTTCGCGCAGCAGGTACGGCGTGAGCCAGATGACGCCCATCGCCACAACATAACTCAACAGCCAGATCACAACAATGATCCACGCTTCCAAGCGGGTCGTCAGGAACGGCATGCTCAGCCCGGCGATGACGGTCCCAGCCCGGGCGCCGGCTGACACCACTGGCAGCACCCGCTTGGCCGCCTGGATGTCGTAAAAACTGTTCACATAAGTGGTAAAATGAGGATTGAAAACCGCCAGCCAGGCCAGGCAGAGCAGGGACAAGAGCGGGTAGGCCAGCCCAGGCTGCCCCAAAGCTAACAGCACCAAGCCCAATCCGATGCTCACAATGCCAAAAACAAAGATAGCCAGCATCAAGGCGTCGTTGCTGACGCGGTCGACAAAGATCGAGTAAACCGCAATAGCCAGGATAGAACCCAGCGCGCCAAACATCATAACCCAAGGCAGCGCACCGACCCCGACCTGATTCAAAAAGGCAGCGTAAGCGACCACCGATCCCCACAGGCCGCCGATATTCGTGATCGTAATCATTAATAGCACCAACGCCACACGCGGCCATTCTTGTGAGCGCAGATTGAACAATTTGAGCAAGCGCGTCATAGTATCTAGTCCTTTGCTTTCTAGCCAGAAATGATATCGTTGGGCATATTATAAAGACTTATAGCTTATTGGTCAAGGAACTGGGTATCAAAAAGAGAACAAGCTTTTAGCCACCGCAGGCTTACTCCCCGGCCTGTCGCCTTTCCTCCATCTCTTGCATCTTTTGGCGCAGACTGAGCGGCCGCATATCGGTCCACACCTCCTCGATATAGGCCAGGCACTTGGCCTTGGTGCCGATGACACCAGCATCACGCCAGCCAGGCGCGTTCTCGCGCTCGGCCGGCCAGATCGAATACTGCTCTTCGTGGTTGAGCACTACTTTATAGTTTTGTTCTCGTTCTTCTCGATCCATATTTGAATCCTTAACATTACAATATAGTAGTCAAGACAAGATAAAAAGGGTCGGAGCCCCTATCTTTTGCCTCTATTCTCCAGTGTATCACAGAACAGCCAATTGAGTATTCCAAAATCATAACCGAGTTTTCCACTTTAAAAAAGACCAGCGTCACCTTTATTGACAAGGAGGTGGACGCATGCTATAATGTCCGCCACTACATGCCAGCCAGAAGGAGCAACATGATCGAACAAGTAGAAATCCAGTTAGAGGAACAAATCAAGGCAGCGCTACGCGAGGTGTACGATCCCGAGTTGGGGATGAACGTTGTCGAGCTGGGCTTGATCAGAAAGATCGCGTTTCAGCCCGACCTGGTCGAGATCACCATGATCTTGACGACACCCTTTTGTCCCCTAGCCCCCCAAATCTTTGAGCAAGTGCGCCAAGCTGTGGAGAAAACGGCCAAGCTGCCTGCGCGCGTGACGATGGGCATGGAGATGTGGGAGCCTACCATGATGGAGGATGGCGGGGCGAGCGATTGGGGATTGTATTGATCGCCATCACAACGCGTCCCCAATCAGAACGCCTAGCAAGCCGATGATAACTCCCAGGTGCAGCAAGAGTTGACTCCTGGCTATGCTCCCAATAACCGGCACACCGGCAAACGGCTGCAGCAGCAAGCCGATGATGACCAGCAGTACACCGAACAGGACAGGCGCACCTTTGTGGGTTGCGAGCCAGTTCGAGATAGCATCGATAAATTGCGCGAGACGATCTTCTTCCATGGTACGACTCCTTAGAAACCGAGTTTCTTAAACTCGGTTTCTTTGTCAAGAATCCCGCCTTCTGTCCAGGTAAGGTTTGAACGCTGACACCCACCGGCCAGGGATCCGGCCCGAAAGCGCGACGGTTTTTTCTGTGTGCTCTTCAACGTCGACAATGCCCTGGCTGTGCAAGAGGGCAATGAGGTTACCCATACGATAGGGCAACTGCACGCGGACAGGCACCAGTTGCTCGTAAAGCACATCTTCCACGCGGGCTAACAAGTCGCTCAAACCCACGCCCCGTGCGGCCGAAATGAACAGAGTGTTGGGCGAGCTTGGCAATTGGGCACGGATGGTTTCGATGTCATCCAGGCGATCGATCTTGTTCAAGGCCATCAGCACAGGCAAATCTTGCGTCTCCAAGCTAGCCAGGGTATCGCTGACTACCTGGGCATGCTCGGAAGCATTTGGGTGCGTGATGTCCACCACGTGCAGCAGCATATCTGCTTCGACGATTTCCTCAAGCGTGGCTCGGAAGGCTGCCACCAACTGCGTTGGCAGCTTTTGGATAAAGCCGACCGTGTCGGTAAAGAGCGCCACACGCTGAGTGCTGCCCGGCAGGCGCACCCGACGCGTCGTCGGGTCCAGCGTAGCGAACAGCTTGTCCTCGACCAGCACATCGGCGCCGGAGAGTGCGTTGAGCAAGGTGGATTTGCCGGCGTTAGTGTAGCCTACGATTGCCACGACAGGCACCTGGGCACGCTTACGTTGGACACGATGCCGTTGGCGATGCGCGCGCACGCCTTCCAACTCACGCTTGAGAAACGCGATTCGTTCGTGAACGCGGCGGCGATCTACCTCCAACTGCGTTTCGCCTGGCCCACGCAGGCCCACCCCGCTGGTGCCGCCACGTCCGGCCGCGCCGCCAGCCTGGCGTGCCAGGTGAGTCCACTGGCGAGTCAAGCGTGGCAAGCGATATTCACACTGCGCCAGCTCGACCTGCAAGGCACCCTCGCGTGTGCTGGCGTGTTGGGCAAAGATGTCGAGGATGAGCGCGGTACGATCGAGCACGCGCGCCTTGTCCCCAAACTCACGCTCCAGGTTGCGCTGGTGGCGTGGGTTGAGCTCATCGTCAAACAACACCAAGTCAGCACCGGTTTCTTCAACCAGGGCCACGATCTCCTCCAGCTTACCTGAACCCACGTAGGTGGCGGCGTCGAGGCGTTCCAGCCTTTGCACGGCCTGGCCCATCACCTCTACGCCGGCCGTCTGCGCCAGGAGCGCCAGCTCCTCCAGGCTATCGTCAAGCGACAACAAGGGGCGACTGCCCTTGATCTCTACGCCAACCAGGAAGGCCCGCAAGGCGGGCGTTTGAGTGGAGACTGGTGATTTAGCGATAGTTGTCCTCCATAGTTTTAGAAACCTGGCCACGCCGTTAGGGTTGAGCGCCCTCTTCGAGCAAAACTTGCAGCGTCCGCCCGATGCGTTCCAGGCTAGCCGGCGAAACCTTATCAGCCGTGTCGGCCGTGGTATGCCAGTACGGATAATCAAAGTCAATCATGTCCACCGCCGGGATACCCCTGGCCAAAAATGGGGTGTGGTCGTCAAGCATGCTGTGCTTGAAATAAGGCATCAAATAATCCTGGTAGCCAAGCGAGGCCGCCACTTGCCAGATGCGCTGGTTCCACTCGGCGTTCGAGTTGCGCTCCCAGTAGACTTGCTGGTCGGCATCGCCGATCATGTCCACGATAATGACCACCGCAGGCTGCGCGTCCAGGTGCTGCGCGAAATAGCTCGATCCCACGATCCACTCCCAACCGTCCAGGTAACCGTTGTCCTCGGCATCAAAGAAGGCCAGTTCGACCTGGTTCTGCAATTTGGCCTTGTCGAGCACGCGGGCCAGCTCGAGCAGCACGGCCACCCCGCTGGCGCCGTCGTTGGCGCCCGGCACGGGGGCGTCGGGTGAGACGGGGTCATGATCAGCTCGCTTGCGCGTGTCGTAATGCGCGCCGACGATGATCTGCGGCCCTTGCCCGACCGTCCCGACGATGTTGCGCGCGCGCACGCCCATATAGTCGAATTCCTGGGTGCGCACCCGCCACGCGTTGGACTCGAGCGACTTGATGATATAGTCGCCGGTGGCCCAACCGCCCGGCGAGCCAGTGTGGCGCGGGTTGATCTCCACCTGGGCCAGGACGTGCTCGTAAGCGCGCTCGCCGCTAAAGGGCGCGGGCGGCGGCTGGCGGCGGCTCAGCACGATGGCTGCACCTAGCAGCACAATGCCAACTGCACCGAGAACAAACAGTATCTTTTTCATAGTACGCACAACCAAGGGCAAAAACAAGAACCTTTTTCCACTATTAACACCTTGTGTTCTTCGTGGATATTTTTGAAACTGCTATATCATACCACAAAATGCGGCAACTGAGCATTGTCGATAAATTGGTCCAAGGCCGCCAAGGCACGCTCGGCATAGGCAGCGAAGCGGGCACGCTTGTTACGGACGCGCGGCTCGAGGGCGGGGAGCAGGCCAAAGTTGGCCTTCATCGGCTGAAAGGTGGCAGCCTCAGCCGACGAAAGGTACTGGCAAAGAGCGCCAATCATCGTCGTGGATGGCAGGGACAGCACCGTCTGCCCCTTGAGCAGGCGAGCCAGGTTGAAGCCAGCCACCCAGCCGGCCGCAGTGCTGCCCAGGTAGCCCTCGACACCGGCCAGTTGTCCGGCAAAGAACAAGCCGGGCTGGCGGCGGCACTGTAACGTGGGTTCGAGCAAGGCTGGGGCGTTTACGAAGGTATTGCGGTGCATCACGCCGTAACGCACAAACTCGGCCCGCTCCAGGCCGGGGATCATGCGGAACACGCGCTTTTGCTCAGGCCAGGCCAGGTTCGTCTGGAAGCCGACCAGGTTATACAGCGTCCCGGCCGCGTTTTCGCGGCGTAACTGCACCACAGCATGCGGGCGCTGCCCCGTGCGCGGGTCGCGCAGCCCCACCGGGCGCAGCGGGCCGTAGGCCAGCGCATCCCGTCCGCGCCGGGCGATTTCTTCGACCGGCAAGCAGCCCTCGAAGAAATGCGGATCCTCGCGCTCAAAGGCGTGCAGCATCGCCTTCTGGGCCGAAAGCAGGGCGTCTACGAACGCTTCGTACTCTGCTTGGGTGAACGGGCAGTTGACATAATCGCCCTCCTCAGACTGTCCCTTGCCGTAGCGAGACGCCTGAAAGGCCACCGACAGATCGATCGAATCGGCGCTGACGATGGGCGCCATGGCATCATAAAAATACAGGGCGTCCTGGCCGGCCAGGCGGGCGATGTCGGCGGCCAGGGCATCCGAGGTCAGCGGGCCAGTGGCCACGACGGCCAACGTGGCGGGCAGCTCGAGCAGTTCCTGGCGGCGCAAGCTGATACGCGGGTGCTGTGTGATCTTGTCGGTGACCAAGCCAGCAAACTGCTGGCGGTCGACCGCCAGCGCCCCGCCAGCCGGGAGCGCGCTGGCGTCAGCACACTGCATGATGACTGAGCCCAAGCGGCGCAGCTCGGCCTTGAGCAGGCCGGGGGCACGGTCGGGGATATCCGAGCCGAGGCTGTTGCTACACACCAGCTCGGCCAGGCGATCGGTCGTGTGGGCAGGCGTCATCCGCGCCGGGCGCATCTCGTACAGGTCTACCGGCAACCCGCTCTCGGCGATCTGCCAGGCTGCCTCGCAGCCGGCCAGTCCGCCACCGACGACAATGGCGCAATCAACACCGCTCAAGCAGCTCAAAGTATCGTTCCGGCCCATCCAACTCAAACACGCATACCAGCCTACGCCACGGTATGAGAATCATCTATATATCGTGCTCCTGAAAAGATTATACCATGAAAAGAAATCTGTGTCAGTCCCCACTTGATTATCTGGCCTGATTAGCCTATAATGCATTTATGGACGGCACAGGTCTTTTCCACCAGGCGATGGCCTTGATCAAAAGCGGCCAAAAAGCCCAGGCGCGCCGCCTGCTTGTGCAATTGACGCTCGAGCAGCCCGATCACGAGCTGGCCTGGTTGTGGTTGAGCGATTTGCTGGAGCAACCAGAACAGCGCCGCTATTGTCTCCAACGCGTGCTCCAGGCCAATCCCGATAATCAGTTAGCCCAGCACGGCCTGGGCGTGATGAACAGACAAGCTCAACCGTCCGCGCCCCAGCAAAGCTCTACGCCAGACAACAACCACCATGCGCAAGAGCACAATACAGCCGTAGCCAGGCCAGAGCTTGCCACACCGAGCCTGGCCGAGCAGTCCGGCCAAGCGCAAGAATCGACCGTCACGCAGGCGTCACACCCCCCCACCCCCCTCATCTACCGCATACGCCCCCGCCGCCTGGTGGCAATCGCCGGGCTTGCCGCGCTCTTTAGCGCGGTGATGTTCATCCTCTGGAATGTCCTGCAGAGGGCAGCCGTCATGCCAGCGCAAGTGCCAACCCAGGCCGTCTATCTCGTTCCGCCGCCTCCACCGCCCACCGCCACCCCATCGCCCACGCGCCCGCCAGCTACACCCAAGGCCACACCCACCCCCCTGCTCGTGCTTGCGCCATTAGGAAATGGCGCGCCAGTCTTGCCCGAGTTTGCCGCGCTCGTCCAATTGACTCTGACGCCCACGCCGCGCGGAGACTATACCCCACACCCTCGAAACGGCGCCTACGAGCGCGGCGTGCAGGCTTACCTGGCCGGCGATTACACCGCTGCACTCGACTATTTCGAGCGCGCCCTGGTGTGGGATGTTCAAGAGACCTGCTGCGGGGCGAGCAAGCCTGACGAGCTGATGACGGCGCTAAACCAGGAAATGGCCGACGTGCACTACTATCACGGCCTGGCTTTAGCCGCGGCCGGGCGCTGCCAGGAAGCTGTCCGATCCTTCGACATGGCACTTGAGAGACGAGACGGCTTTGCGGCGGCGCTGGCCGAGCGCGGCACATGCTTCGACGCGCTGGGCGAGCCGGCCAAAGCCTGGAGCGATTACACCGCCGCGACCCGCATGGACCGGCAGCTCATCACGCCATACCTGGGCCGGGCAGAGCGATACGCACAGGACGGTCAAATCCAACGCGCGAGGGAAGAATATGATCGTGCACTCAAACTGCAGCCCGGCCATGTCGAGCTGCTGTACCGGCGCGCACTATTATCCCATGCGGCCGGCCACCACACTCGCGCGATGGACGACCTGGACAAAGCCCTGGGCATCAATCCCAAGCTGGCCAAAGCTTACGTACTGCGGGGGCAAATCCAGGCCGAGCTGCTGCGCTACCCCGACGCGCTGCACGACCTGAGCGTGGCCCTGGCCCTGGCAGCCACGGAGGCTGACACGTGGTACCAGCGGGGAAAAGTGTACCAACAGTTAGGCGAAAGTGGGAGGGCACTTTCGGACTTTGACAACGCCCTGGCACTGGAACCCGATCTGGCCGGGGCGCTGGTCGGCCGCGGCGATAGCTATTTCGAACGCGGCGAGCTGACGCTGGCGCGCATCAACTACAACAACGCTCTTGTCTGCGACCCACACCTGGCCGAGGCGGCCATAGGACTGGGGCGCGTGATGCTGGCCTTGGAGAGCTACGACCAGGCGATCGAGAACCTGTACAAGGCCCTGGCAGCCAGGCCGGGCGATGAAGACGCACTGATGTACCTGGGCCAGGCCCTGGTCTTGGCCAGGCGTTACGCGGAAGCCGTCAGCACGCTCAATCAAGCCATCCGCGCCGTGACCCCGGCTCCCAAGCAAGCGGTGATGTACGAGTGGCGCGGGCGGGCGCTGCACGGCTTGGGCCGCTTCAGCGACGCGATCAAGGATTTCTCGCTTGCCATCGCGCGCTACCCCACCGCCGAGCGCTTTTACTACCGCGCCCTGGCCTACCAGGCCGCCGGCAACCGCACAATGGCCCGCAAGGACCTGGAACGCAGCTTGGAAGGCAACCAGCTCGGACCGGCGTTGCGAGAAGAGGCGCTGCTCATGCTGGAAAAAGAAGATTGATTTTTAATTATTAATTATTAATTGTTAACGACCGGGTTACGTAGAAGGCCAACGTTTTCGATTTCGACCTCGACCACGTCGCCACTGTGCAGCGGGCCGACACCGGCCGGCGTGCCAGTCATGATCACGTCGCCGGGCAGCAAGGTCATAGCCGCCGTGATGTAAGCGATCAGGTAGGGGATCTTGAAGACCATCTCGGCGGTGTTGCCACGTTGGCGCACCTGGCCATTGACGCGGCAGATGACGTCCAGGCGCTCCAGTCGTTCTGGCGGCAGGTGCGTCACGAGGTAGGGACCTAGAGGGCAAAAGCTATCAAAGCTCTTGGAGCGTGCCCACTGGCCATCGCGGCGTTGCAAGTCGCGCGCGGTCACGTCGTTGGCGCACGTCACGCCCAGCACCACGTCCCAGGCATCCGCTTCGGGGACGGCCTTGCAGCGGCGGCCAATCACCACGGCCAGCTCCGCCTCGTACTCCACTTGCTCTGAAAGCGGCGTCAGGACGATCGGCTGTCCCGGTCCGATGACGCTGGATGGCGCTTTGAGGAAAACCAGGGGCTGCTGCGGCACCTCTGCGCCGTGCTCTTTGGCGTGCTCGATATAGTTGCGGCCCAGGGCCACGATCTTGCCGGGCCAGACCGGCGGCAAGAGCTGCAGCGTGTCAAGCCGGCCGGCCAGTGCCCCCACCTCAGGGGTTCCCTCCTTGGGCAAAGCAAAGATGTCGCGCTCGGCCAGCTCATAAACCGTGGAATCTTCGAGTAGCCCATAAGACGGACCGGACTGGGACTGGTACTGTACGATAATCATAGTTTACACTCCCATTAGCGATTCAGCATCTCGATAATATCATCTGGCGCGACGGGATAGATACGCTCGCACGCACCACAGCGCCAGGCGCCAGCAACGCGGCCAAGGCGGGTGCGGCAGTGCGGGCAACACAGGATAGCCGCCAGGCCGTAGGCGTGTTCGCGCTTGCCTCCCTCAGAGCCGCCGCGCCTGGCCCACACCAGGTCATATTCCACTTGCCAGATCTGCGCCCTGACCTGCTCAAAGCCCAGACTGGCCAACAACTGCTCAAGAGCCGGCGTGCTCAGCGTGTGGCCGGGCAGCCACCTGGCTGCCGGCCCCACCCGGTTAGTCGTCAGCAGCAAGCCGCCGGGGCGCAGCACGCGCCCAATCTCGGCCAGCGCGCGTGGCGCACTCGGCATAAACTCGAGCGCCTCCAGGCACGTCACCGCGTCAAAGCTGGCGTCGTCAAAAGGCAGCCGCTCAGCTACCTGCCATATCAACGGCACGCCATCCCCCAGCAACTGCCCAGCCTTGGCCAACATGCGCCGTGAGGCATCCAGTCCCACCACCTTGCCGTGGAATTCCGGCTGGCTCAGCAGTGTCCTGGGCAGCCGGCCGGTGCCGCACGCCACGTCCAGCACCAGCGGCGTGGCAAGCCTCAAAGCCTGGGCCAAGGGCGCTCCCAGGAACAAGTCCTCGTCATCAGAGTTGAAGCACTTGATGGCATCGTAGCGATGGGCGGTCCCATCGTACAGCAAGCTGACCACGCGTTGGCCCAGGTGGACCCCCTCGGCTACGACCAATTGCCAATAGGCCAGCGAGCCAAGCAGCAGCAAGGCGGCGAGGAGTAAAACCAGAGCAGGAGGAGACCAGAGAGTCAGAGGACACGCGCCAAAAACATTGAAAAACATTCGTGACATTCGTGATAAAGAAATTTGAATGTTCGACAGCCAGTTGCTACCTGATCGTGAACGCCACGACGAGCATGGCCGCCATCAGCCAGGCCTGACTGCTGCGGACGAACCACGCCCCGCTGCGACCTCGCCCCAGGGCAGGCTCCAACAGCACCTGGGCAAACAAGATAAAAAAGAGCGCCAGCGCCGGCAGGGGTTGGCGCAAGACAAGCAGCACCAGCGCGACAATCAACTGAGGCCAACGCCAGTTAGCCAGCCCAGCGCCCTGCTCTACCAGTCGCAAGCCGCCGTAATAGGCGGTGGCAAACAGCAGCGCCATCAAGGCTGAGGGGAGGGTGACCGGCCCGAAGGCGGCCTGCCCGGCCAGCCAGGCCAGGCCAAATTCCAGCCCGGCCTGGAGCAGCGGCACCGGCCGGCCGCTGGCCCGGTTTGCGACCAGGCCCAGTTGCACCATGGCCAGGGCAGCCGCCGAAAGCGCCAGCATCTGCCAGCCCAAAAGCGCCGACAGCGCCGCCCCCAGCGGCAGGCACACGGCGATACTCGACACCGCCGTGCCGGCCATAGGCTGCGCCCGGTTTTGCCACCAGCGAGCCAGGTGAGCCAGCCAGCCGGCCGCGCGATCGCCGGGCGCGCCGGCCTGCACGTAGGGCAGCAGCCGGCGCGCGCGCAGAGGCGGGGGAGAACTATCCCAGCCGGCCGCCAGGCCAGCCCAGTCCGTTTCCACCACCGATGCCCACAGCGTGGCCCACACGCCATCCACCAGGAAAAGGGCCAAGCCGGCCAGCAGCAGCCCGCGCGCGTCCCACGCGAAACGCCCCGAGGCCACGATGCCACAGACAACGGCCCAGGCCGGGCCGATCCACAAGCCGCCGGAGCGCAGGCTGACGTCCAGCCGGATCAACTGGCCGGCCTCTGGCCGGTCGGACTCAGGCTCACTGTCTATCGTTTTCCACTGCTGACTTTCAGCTTCCAACCACAACTCCTCAATAGTCCTGTCGCTATTGTATCACAAATGCGAATAAAGTCACATGCCCCCTGGGACCCTGGGAAATCCACCTTGACAAAACGGGCATATACTATAGAATGGAGAGGTTGTCACCATCAAGAATGAAAACGCTCGTAGGGGCGGGCCGCCCAACCGCCCCTACAAAACAGCATTTTTGGAATAGTAACGAAAAGGTTAAGGTCAAATGGAAGAAAAATCGGGATCGAGGCCGCCGCGAGAGTCGGCCGAGCCGCTCATCCAATTGCAAAACGTGGTCAAGGTCTACCCGACGGCGGCCGGCGAATTTACGGCCTTGGGGGGCATCACGGCCAGCTTTGGCCAGGGCGAGTTCGCCGGCATCATCGGCAAGTC
Organism: Thermoflexales bacterium; assembly: GCA_016931085.1. The sequence goes on along the minus strand of JAFGFO010000163.1, from coordinate 1,178 downwards.
CGGCGCCGGCAAATCCACACTGGTCAACATGATCACGGGCGTCGACCACCTGACGGCCGGCGAGGTCACCATCGGCGGCGTATCGCTGCACCACTTGGACGAAAGCCAGATGGCCTTATGGCGGGGTCGCAACGTGGGCGTGGTCTACCAATCCTTCGAGCTGCTGTCGATGCTCTCGTTGGTCGACAACATCGTCTTGCCCATGGATTTTTGCGGGCGCTACCTGCCGCGCCAGAGTGAAAAGCGCGCGTTGCATTTGCTCAAGCAGGTGGGATTGGAAGAGCACGCCCGCAAAACGCCCGCGCGCATCTCGGGCGGCCAGCAGCAGCGCGTGGCCATCGCGCGCGCGCTGGCCAACGACCCACCCATCATCGTCGCCGACGAGCCGACCGGCAACCTGGATTCGGCCACCGCCGACGAGATATTGAGCCTGTTCGAGAGCCTGGTCCGGCAGGGTAAGACGATCCTCATGGTCACCCACGACGAGAGCCTGGCGCAGCGCATGACGCGCACGCTGCACATCGCGGATGGGAAACTCGTCAGCGACAGCAGAAATTAGTCGATAAAATTTTTAATCACGAATGTCACCAATCGGACGAATGACACGAATTTGGCTATCTGTCAGCTTTCAGGAAACAGCAGACGTAACTTCTAAGCGGGGGAGAGAAGACTTCGGAAGTCTGGCCCGCAGCCCAAGCGCCCCGAAATATTGAGATGATACCAGCAGACATTCGTGCAATTCGAACATTCGTGTCATTCGCGATCTATTTTTGGAGCAGGAACACGACATCATGACAACCAAATTGCTTAGACGCATGCTCAGACCACCTTCCCCGCCCCTCCTCGCTAACGAGGACGGCGCCTTCATTCGCATGCAGCGGGTGGTCAAGACCTTTCAAACGCCGGCAGGCGACTTTACAGCCTTGAAGGGCATCGACACCGATTTTTACAAGGGCGAATTCGTCAGCGTCATCGGCAAGTCCGGCAGCGGCAAATCCACGCTCGTCAACATGATCACCGGCATCGACCGCCCCACCTCGGGGCAAATTCAAATCGGCGGCACCTACGTGCAGACCTTGAGCGAGAGCCAAATGTCGAGGTGGCGCGGGCGCAACCTGGGCATCGTCTTTCAATTCTACCAACTGCTGCCCACGCTGTCGCTGCTGGAAAACACCATG
>JAFGFO010000162.1 GCA_016931085.1 Thermoflexales bacterium | reverse complement strand
GATCTCCCCTCCCCGCGTCGGGGAGGGGACGGGGGAGAGGTCAGTCGGCGCAGCAATTCGCGGCCTGACTAGGCCAATTCTGCAACATTCTCGTGAGGGTATTACGACAGGCCAGCGGGGGAATACAAAACTAAATCATGGTGGTTTGAAAGAGGTATCACAGATGCCCAATCACTTGGTCAACGAAAGCAGCCCTTACCTGCGCCAGCACGCCCATAACCCGGTGGACTGGCACCCGTGGGGGCCGGAGGCTCTGGAAAGGGCCAGGGCCGAGGACAAGCCCATCTTTCTCAGCATCGGCTACTCGGCCTGCCACTGGTGCCACGTCATGGCCCACGAGTCCTTCGAAGACGGGACTGTGGCAGCCTACCTCAACGAGCACTTTGTCTGCATCAAGGTCGACCGCGAGGAGCGTCCTGACCTCGACCGTATCTACATGGCGGTCGTGCAGGCCATCACCGGCGGCGGCGGCTGGCCCATGTCGGTCTTTCTCACGCCCGAGGGCAAGCCCTTCTTCGGCGGCACCTACTTCCCACCCGAGCCGCGCTACGGGATGCCCGGTTTTGCCGACGTTCTGCGGGCTATCATCGATGCCTGGGAGCACCGTCGGTCTGAACTACTCGAAAACAGTGACAAACTGGTCGAGTCCATTCGCCAGCGAACAAGCGCACTCGCTAATCTTAGACCTGGAACCCTGCAACCAGAAACCCTCCGCTCGGCTTACCAGACCGCCCATTCAAGTTTTGACACGGCCCATGGCGGGTGGGGCAGCGCACCCAAGTTCCCCCAGCCCATGACGCTGGAATTCTTGCTGCATTACCACTCGGCCGCAGGTGAGGCCGAAGCATTGGCGATGGTCGAAAAGACGTTGGAAGCGATGGCCCGGGGCGGGATCTACGACCAACTGGGCGGCGGCTTTCATCGTTATTCGGTCGATGAAAAATGGCTAACACCGCATTTTGAGCGGATGTCTTACGACAATTCGCAATTGGCTCGTGTTTACCTGCATGCCTGGCAGGTGACGGGTAACGCGTTTTACCGCACGATCTGCGAAGAAATCTTGGATTATATATTGCGCGAAATGACGGATGGACGAGGCGGCTTTTACGCTACCCAAGATGCCGACAGTGAGGGCCAGGAGGGCAAGTTCTTCATCTGGACGCCGACCGAGCTGGTGACTTCGCTGGGTGGTGAGGAAGCCACGAGCTTTATGCAGGCTTATCACGTTACCCAGGAAGGGAACTTTGAAGGCAAGACCATTCTAGCCTTCAGAGGTAGTCTGGAAGAACGCCATGCCTTGGCTGAGGCACGGCAAAAGCTACTGGCAGTGCGTGAGCATCGGGTTCATCCGGGCCGCGACGAGAAAATCCTGACCTCGTGGAATGGCCTGATGTTGGCTGCCTTTGCGGAGGCGGCACGTGTGTTGGGCAGGGATGATTACCGGCATGCCGCCGAACGCAACGCCGATTTTTTGTTGAAGGACTTGCGTGCCGAGAATGGGCGGCTATATCACGTCTGGAACGCGGGCGAAGTCAGAATCAACGGCTACCTGGAAGATTACGCTTACCTGGCCGAAGGGCTGATCGAGTTGTACCAAGTGACTTTTGCCCCACGCTGGTACCAGGCTGCCAAGAGCCTGGTCGATGCCATGATCGAGCATTTTAATGCACCGATCGGTTTCTACGACACGGTCGACGATGGAGAACTACTCGCCCGCACGTGCGAGATCCAAGACAACGCCACACCTTCGGGTAATGCCGCCGCTGCCACGGTTCTGCTCAAGCTAGCTGGTCTGTCCACCGAGCCGCGCTATGCCGAACTGGCTAGGCAGAGCCTGGGCCAGGTACAGGAATTCCTGGCCCATTATCCCCTGGGCTTTGGACAGTGGCTGGTGGCGCTGGATTACGCCCTCTCCAACCCCAAAGAGATCGCCATCGTGGGCGATCCCGGCGCTGCGGATACCCAGGCATTGCTGAAAATTGCCACGGCCGGCTTTCGCCCGCACCAGATTGTAGCAGTGGGAACAGGCGATGTTGTCCCGCTCCTGGCTGGCCGCCACCAGATAGACAATCGGGCTACTGCCTACGTCTGCACTGAGGGTACGTGCCGCCTGCCGGTGACTGATCCCCAGGCCTTAGACCTGAAACCGGCCATTCGTAGCAAATCGCTCGAGGGCAACCTCCCCGAAAGCTCTAAGCTTTCGGGGAGGTAAGAAGTGGGGCACCAGGCCGCAAAGTGACGCCATTATGGGGGATGTATACCCGCAATTGCCTTTCGCTGCGAATGCCCAAACCGCCTTCGTATTTGCGCATTTTGGGAGACGGGTTATAATTAGACAAGCCGTTGCCGTACGGATGGAATACAGGCCATGGGAGTCTCTTCGACTTTTACGCCATACTCATTACGCCTACCACCACAGATGGTGGGAAGGCCCTTTGGGGTGGACGAGGCGGGCCGCCCGATCAACCGCAACAAGGGCGTCATCATCATTGCCACCATCCAGCATATGCTGGCGTGCGTGGCCGAGCGTGTGGTTCGTTTGCTGCCGCCCGGCACGCCGGCTGCCGAGAGGGAGGCGCGCGTCGCCCAGGCGCAAGACGCGGCTTTCGACGAACTGGTCAGACGGCTCAACGAGGCCGTCCCCGACCCGCGTTATCACGTGACGCGCGAATACTTGCTGAACGAGGGGCACGCGTACTCGGTCGAGTTCGACGCCTTTCTCAGTCATATTTGCTACGAGCTGGCGGACGACCCGCGCTTTCACTTCAATCGCGGCGCCAAGAGCATCCCCCCCTCTATCCTGTTCCTGGCACGCCCCTTTCCGCTCAGCCAGGTTTACAATTTGCTGCCTCGCTTTGCCGGCAAGTTTGCCGACACCGAGTTCCGCGTCGTGCACGTCGCGCCAGGCTCGGCCACCATCCAGTGGTACAGCACCAAAGAGCTGGCCATGCTGCCCGACGCCCTTCGGCGTGCCTTTATCGCCTACAGTTGTCAATACATCCAGGGCACACTGTCCAGCATCCCCAAGGTCCATTCCGGCCTGCCGATGGCCGGCATTCGCGAAATCCGCTGCCAGCTCAACGGCGACGAGTGCTGCGAGTGGGAATTTAGCTGGCAAGAGCCTCCCAAAGCTCCCGCGTGGCGTGGGCTGTTTAGTCGCCGCGCCCAAGCGCAGGCTGCCCCAGGCTCGGATCACATCGCCAGCATGATGGTAGCGCAGCCAGCCTCTCCCCCGCCGGACGACAGCAGCATGCCTCCTCTGCCCGCTCGTCTGGCCGGCCCGCCTTTTGGTGCGAACGCTTCTGGGGAGCCCATTCGAGACATCACCGGTTCGTCGGTGAAGAGCGTCATCGAGTACATGCAGAGCTCTATCCAGCAGCGCCTGGCCCAAGAACTGCCAGCTCATCTCAGCATGGAAGAATGTGCGGCGCGTATCGCCCAGGCCCAGTCCGATGCATTGGATGAATTGGTCGAGCGCCTGAATGGTGTCATGCCGGATCGCCGCTACCAGGTCTCGCGTGAGTATCTGCTGGATGCCAGCCACTATTACTCGCACGAGTTCAATCTCTTTGTCAACGAGTTCGCGCGCCTGATTGCTGACGATCCCTATCTGTTTTTTCAGCGCGGGCTTCGGAGCACGCCCCCGGCGCTGATCAATATCGTCCGCCCGCTGTCACTGCGCCAGATCTACACCTGGATGCCGCGCCTGGTAGCCAAGGTGACCGAAACGGACATCCGCGTGGTTCGCGTGACTCCCGGCTCGGCGGTGATCCAGTGGTATCCCCACGTGCAATTTTCCCGCCTGCCTCAGAGCTTGCACAAGCGTTACGCTCGCATGGGCTGCCAGGCGTACCAGGGGGTGTTCGCGGCCGCTCCTGCCCAACATTCCAATTTGCCGTTGGCCAAGATCAGGGAGAGCCGCTGCGTGCTGCGCGGGGATGAGTGCTGCGAGTGGGAATTCATCTGGCAAGTCGTCAAGCCCGGCTGGGGGCTGGGCCTGTGGATGGGGGTGGCTGCCACGCTCGTGCTGCTGGCCTGGACGGCCTTGCGCTGGCCAGCTTGGCAAGCGCTGGCCGTGGTGATGGCCTTGCTGCCGTTGGGCATGGGCTGGCTGGCGGCTACGCTGCGCAGCTCGGAGTACGAGCGCCAACGCCAGGAAAACATCTTGTTGGATCACCGCGAAAAGTCTGAAGAGCAATACGATGCCATGCAGCAGGCCAACGCCGACTTGCAGGCATCGCTGCTCACGCTCAAGGAGAGGGTGTCCGAGTTGACGACTTTGCACGACGTCGGCCAGGCCTTGAGCACCACGCTCGACGTGGACGAATTGTTGGATAAAAGCCTGCGAGCGGTGATCTCTCACCTTGGCTTCGATCGCGCCATGATCTTGCTGGTGGATGAGGATAAGCGCGTGATTGGCCACGGGCACGCTATCGGCGGCTCGCCTGAAATGATTGCCCTGGTCGAGCAAATGGAGCTTCCGCTGGACGAGGCCGATGGTTTTGCGGCGCAAATCATCCGCGGCGGACGCCCTTTGTTGATCCAGAGCGTGGCCCAATTGATGCACCAGCGCGCGCTCAGCTACGTGACTGCCTGGGGGGCGTCGTCATTCCTGGCCGTACCCTTGATCACGCAGGGTAAGGCGGTGGGACTGTTGGGCGTAGACAATGCCGTGACGGGCCGCGCCATTGCCGAGGACATCCAGGATCTGTTGGTCACGGTCTGCAGCCAAATCGCCGGCGCGGTGGACAGCGCGCGCCTGTACGAGACCTTGGAACGCCGGGTGGCCGAGCGAACCGCCGAGCTGCGCGAGTCGCAGGCGCAACTGCAAGCGTCTTACGAGCGTGAGATGGCCATCGCCTACCAACTGCAGGCCAGCTTGCTGCCGGCCGAAGTGCCGGCGATCGATGGCCTGGACATTGCCGGTTTTTCCCAATCGGCCCGCCACGTCGGCGGCGACTTGTACAATTATTTCGTGTTCGACCAGGACCGCTTGGGCATCGCCGTCGGGGACGTCTCGGGCAAAGGCATTCAGGCCGCCTTGATGATGGCCTTGTCGTTTGGCTTGCTTACCAACCAGGTGCGCCGCGACAGCACCCCGGCTGACTTGCTGGCCGAGATGAACGTGCAGATTTACCCTCACACCTGCCGGACGCGCTTGAACACGGCCTTGTGCTACCTGGCATTGGAGCGAAGCGATCAGGGCTGGCAGGCGTACGTGGCCAACGCGGGCCTGATCGCGCCGCTGCTGCGCCACGCCGACGGCCGGGTGGAATGGCTAGACCTGGGCGGATTGCCGTTGGGCGTACAGATGAAGAGCGACTATGGCAGCGCCAGCCATCGGCTCGTGCCGGGTGGCCTGCTCATTCTCAGCAGCGATGGAATCGTGGAAGCGATGAACCCGGCCGGCCAGTTGTACAGCTTCGACCGGCTGACGGCCTGCGTTGCGGCCGCGCCGCTCGGCGCATCAGCCTGCCAAGTGCGCGATTGGATCCTGGCCGACGTGCGCGCTTACGCGGGCGGGGCAGAGGTGAACGACGATTTGACCCTGGTCGTGGTGTCTGCGGCGCAAGCTTGAGAAAGCTGGATTTTGACTACCCCACCCATTCCACGCAGCCCGTCTTGTGCGTGTCGTATCCGCCTAGCTTCTCGATGGCCGTCTTGGCTGCCTGCCTGCTCAGCCACCCGGCCAGGGCCTGAACGGCTGGCCACGACCACACCTCGGCTGGGATGACGAGATCGTAGCGTTCCATCGTCAAAGGGTAAAAGTCCAGGCCATAAGATATGGCCGCGCTCTCTATACCCAAGCCCACGTCGGCCCGCTCTTCGGCGATGGCGCACGCCACCTCCGAGTGCGTGAGCATTTCTTTTGGGTAGCCGGTGATTTGCGCCGGCGCCATCCGCCGCCGGCGCAGTTGGGCGTCTAGCCAGACCCGCGTGCCGGCCCCGCGTTGGCGATTGGCAAAGCGCAAGCCGGGCCGAGCCAGATCCTCGATCCCGCAGACTTTGGCCGGGTTGCCAGGTGGGACGATGAGGCCAAGCCGGCGGCGAGCCAGGGTGAGCAACGCCACCCGCCGTCCGGGCAAAAGTCGCTGGACGAAGGGCGTGTTGTACGTATCGCTGTCCTCGTCCCACAGATGGCTGCCTGCCACGTCGGCCTGGCCCTCCGCCAGGGCGATCAGCCCGCCCAAGCTGCCGGCGAACTTGAGATCCAGGCTGTGATTAGGCACGATGTCGGCAAAGCGGGCCGCGATGAAGGCGAGCGCCGGATCGTGACTGCCCACAAAGCGAACGAGCTGCTGCGGCGGCGGGTGTGGCTGCTTGTCCATGGCGCGCCAGCGGTCGAGCGCCAGGCGCACGGCTTGCTCCACTTCTTCGGGAGCGTAACCGGCCGTCAAGACTTGCAGCAAGAACGCTTCAGCCTGGTGAACCAGCCTGGCCTGGCGCAGGGGTGACTCTTGCCTGGCGGAGAGGGTGCTTGCCACGCGGGTACCCTGGCCGGTGTGGCTGACCGCCAATCCCTGGCGCGCCAGCTCCTTGTAGGCGCGTTGGACCGTGCCGGGCGTGCAGTCCCACTGGATGGCTGTCTCTCGTACGGTCGGGAGCGGGTCGCCTGGCTTGAGGTGGCCATACAGGATCTCTTGGCGCACCGCTTCGGCAATTTGTTGGTAGAGCGGCGTTTTATCCGAACTGTCCATGCTCTATTTATACTACCGGGCACGTTAATTGGCAAATCGGCTTTTATTCATCTATCGTTCGCTGCCAGGCGGCCAGGAGCGCTTGCAGCAGCACGAATATCGCTAATGCCGCCAGGATGAGAATCACTGCCACCGGCGTGGCGGCGGCCAGGCCGTAGCCTGCAAAGCGCTCATACACCAACACCGGGATGATCTTGGGATGGTAGGCCAGGATAACCACGGCGCCAAACTCGCTGACGCTTCGCCCCCACGTCATCACTGCGCCGGCTGCGATCCCCCGCCAGGCCAGTGGCAGCGCTACGTAGCGGAAGGCCTGCCAGCGGCTTGCCCCCATCGTTTGAGCCATTTGCTCCAGCTCCGGGTCTACGAGAACAAATGCCTCGCGGGCCGTGTTCACCAGGAATGGCAGGCTGACAAACAGCATGCCAACCACGATGCCTCCCACCTCGTCGGTGAAACGCAAGCCGGCCGCGCCAAGAGCCTGGCCGAGCAGCGCTTGCCGCCCAAAGACCATCAAGAGCGCGATCCCGGCCGCCGTGTGCGGGATGATGATGGGCAGGTTGACGATCCCTTCTACCCAGTACTTGCCAGGGAAATCGTAACGCGCCAGGATGTAGGCCAGCGGCACGCCGCTGAGCATGGCCAGGAGCGTGGCCCAGGCCGCCGTGTAAAAGCTAAGCCCCAGCGAGGCGATCACGTCCGCATCACGCAGCGTATCCCACAACGCCGCCGGCGTCGTTCCAAGCAGCGTGCTCAACAAGGGCAGTAATACAAAAATCAGCAGCAGCGATCCCGCTGCTGCAAAGCTGCTTGTAAAAAGATCAGGCTTTCTGAGCCGGCCCTGAGAAATCTGTTTGGACATACTTGACCTTTCTACTTTGAAAATAACCGCCAAGACGCTAAGGGCACAAAGAAGACATTAAAAAACTTGCATTCTTCGTGCCTTTGCGGTGAAGAATTTTCATGCCTGGCGAGGAGTATCTACTGGGATGGCATCGGAACGCAGAGCGGCTTGAGCGTTTCTGGAACCGCGTCGTGGCGATCGGCTTGGGGTGGAGCGATGGGGGGATGTTGGTGTGTCTCGAGTATCGAGTGGCCTTCTGGCCCCAGCAGGAACGCGACAAATGCCTCGGCTTGCCGGGGCTGGGGGGCGTTGCTAGGAATCGTCACACCGTAGCCAATGAGCTCGCCGTCGAATTCCGGCTTGACCGAAGCAAAGCGTTGGAAATCCAGCCGCACCTGCACCTGATGGTAGCGATCCGCGTATTGCTCGGAACCAAGGTTGATGGCGTCCGGCAAGCTCAACAGTTCCAGCCCGTGCTGCCGGATGACGCTTTCGTACTCGAAGGCATAGTCCAGGTCGCCGGATTCGAGCAGCGCGATCAACTGGATGCTGGCCCCCCGGATGATGATGCCCGAATCACGCTTGGCCTCCACGATCTCTGGCACGTGGATGACGACCCGGCCGTTTCCCTCCTGGGTCGTGATGGAGCTCTTGAAGCGCCCCATGATCAGGTTTTCAAAGACGAGCGGGTCGTCGTAGCTCGCCTCGGCCAATTGCAGCGCCATCAAAGCACGGTAGCCGGCCGCGTCAAAACGCGGATCGGCGATGCCCACCTTGACGCCAGGTCGCGCGATGAGCTCGTACCAGTTGCCGGCATTGATTTCGTCAGCGTGCTTGCTTTTGGGCGTGTAGGCCAACGCCAGGCGATTCGTGGCGAACGCGATGTGCCAACTGGCATACGGCTGGCCTGTTTCGGGGACACGGCTGCCGTACATCAAGGCCGGGATCAGCGCGTGGTCGGCGGTGACGACTACGTCTATCAGCTCGTGGATTTCTGTGACGTGCCGGATGACCTGGATGCTGCCGTGCCCCTCCATCTGCACGTCCACGTCCGGATGTTTTGCCTCGTAGGCTTTTTCGAGCGCGTCGAAAGGGATGATCAGGCTGCCGGCGAAAAACACCCGCAGCGGCGTCTTGGGCCTGGCAGCGCAGCCGGCTGACGTCACCCACAGGCTTGCAGCCAACGCCACCGAGAACGCAACTCTCAGACGCTTGCGTCTCAATGAGATCATTTCCCGTCCAGGACGACGCGGATCTTGTCAACCTGGCCGATCATCTCCTTCTTGCTCAGGTCGACGCCAACCAGTCTCAAGGGAAAGTATTCGTCGCCCAACGGGTTGTCGTTCACCAGGTAAGCCAGGATAACAGCGTTGTTTTGCTTGAGGCTGGCGATGTCGAAACTGATCGTGTAGCCGTCGGCGGCGACCAGCTCGACCTGGTAGCCCTTTTCGGCCAAGCTTTTGTTGAAGGCCTCATCGCCGTGCCTGTTGTCGTCGTCCACGCGCGCTGCCAGCAGCCACAGTGGAACCCCGCTCCATACTTGTGCTTTTTCATCTTTCCACGTCGCGCCGTGGCAGGCTGGGGCCGAGCACGATTGGAACGTGCCGCGATCCATTTCCTCGCTGATGGCGCCGAGCAGCTCCAGCGTCCAGTCTTCGGCCAGCGACTTGATCTGGACCTGGTTGATCCACTTGACCGACCAGTGACCATCTACCACCTGATTGTTCTTGGGCGTGACGACGACTAGCCGCAGCGGGCCGTCCTCTTCGGGTATCGCTTGGCCGCCGCGCTCGTAGGCGAGGATGACCGTCAGGGGATCGTCCACTTTTAACTCGTCGCCGGTGCCGGGGTCGTAGGTGATAAAGTCGCCATCGGCAATCTGCTGGTACGAAATCGTCATGGCGTAGCCATCCTTGGCGACGGCATTGACGCCTGTATCAGGCGTCAGTCCGCCGACCAGGCGGCACAATTCGTCCAATGCCACGCCCTTGTAGCGCTCGGGCACGACGATCCGCCCGGTGCTCGACTTGAGGCCAGCCCAGCCTTCGACGGCGGGGAGCGCCCTGAGATCGTCGAGTGTCAACGACCGGCTGCCGGCCGGCCCTTGCAGCTCGAGCACCGGCCCGGCCGGCGGCGCGGTGGGCGCGGCCGTGGGTTGGGTAGCCTGGCAAGCCGCCAGGCTGAGCATAATCAACAACAAGTAGCTAGCAACGAGCTTTACGTGTTTCATGGCACCTGCCTGAGCTTTTCCCTCTGAAACCTTAAACCTGTCATCTGAAACCGCTTTCACTTGACCTGGATCTCGACTACTCCCTTGACCTGGAGGCTGCTGGCGAAATTGGGCAGGACGGCGCTGAACCCACCTTGCTCGCGGAAAGAGACGATGCAGTCCTGGCATGCCTGCACCTCGGCCAGGGCCGCTTCGGCCGTGTAGCCATCGTCGGCCACGAGCACCAAGGTGGCCGCGCCAGACTTGGGCCTGGCCAAATCGAGCAGCGCCTTGATGGGGACGCCGGTGTAGGTGCTGGTCTCGCCTTTCTTGTTGGTAGCCTGGGCCTCGATGGTTTTCATCGCCTTTACCTGGTCCTCGGTCCAGCCCACTTCTTTGTCGACGCTGCCCGTCACCTTGAGCGCGGCGTTCGCCGGCATAGCCGGTGCTTGAGCGCCGCCCCCGCAGCCGGCCAGGGTGACGGAAAGGAGCAGCAAGACGATCAGCCAGACAAGTGATTGCTTTCCGATTGAATGGATGTAGTGCTTCATTTTTTTATTCTCCTGTATCGTTATGTTTTTTTAGCATAGCGTTATGCAAAACGCCTGTCTAACTTGTATAATTGTGTCGATACGATTATAATAGCTATGATGAGAGTTGTCAAATGTGCGTAGGGGTGGTTGGGCGACCCGCTCCTACGAGGGAGCTTGGATGCGCTATTTGATAGGAATCGACGATACAGATAATGTGGACAGCCGGGGCACGGGTTTTTTGGCCCGCAAGTTGGGCGCCAGCCTGGAAAGCTCCGGTTTTGCCAGGCTGTTGGGGATCACCCGCCACCAACTGCTGGTGGCCCCCGAGATTCCCTATACCTCGCACAACAGCTCGGCTTGTCTCCTCGTGGAACTGCAAGCTGGGCAGGCCGAGGGGCTGGCCCAGGTGTGTCGCGAATTTCTCATACAAGAGAGCGCGCCCGGTTCGGACGCCGGGTTGTGCCTGTCGCCGTGGGAAGCGGTGGGAGCGACCACGCAGGCGTTTGGCGCGCAAGCCAAGCGGGAGGTGATGAGCGCCGCACTTGCCCTGGACTTGGCCCGGCAGGCTGGGCTGCTACTGGAGGGCCTCACCGGCACAGGCTGCGGCGTCATCGGCGCGTTGGCGGCGGTGGGGCTGAGGGCAGGCGGAAACGACGGGCGCTTTATCTGGCTCGGTGGCGTGCGAGATGTAGAGGGTGGAAGGGGGGATCTGGGTGGCGTTCACCTGGCAAGCGCCTTGTGTGCTGCCACCGGCATCGAGGCGATCTGTACGCCGGGCGGCGCGTCCATCCCGCCTGCGGCCAGCGTCGAGCTGGGAGGCTGGGTGCGGCCTGTCTTGCGCGGCGGTGAGGCCGTGCTGTTGGTGGAGCAGGTGGAGGAGGGGAGGGACGACGCCTGGCGTGTCTTGTCCAAAGCCGTGATCAAGAACTATTCCAACTGAAATCCTGAAACCTTGAAAGTTGAAACCTCGAGATTACAAGCTGATCAAGTCGCCTTTCGCTATCCCCAAAACAACCACGGCCTGGCGCCTGTCACGCTGAGCGTCGAGCCGGGTGAGATGCTGCTCGTTGGCGGCGCGTCCGGCTGCGGCAAGAGCACCCTGGCGCGTTGCCTGACGGGCTTGATCCCCCACCTCTACCGGGGGACGTTTAGCGGCGAGGTCTGGTTGGATGATCTGCAGACCACCCGGTCGCCCCTCTGGCGGATTGCCGAGCGGGCCGGGATGGTCTTTCAGAACCCATCCGCCCAAATGCTGACTGCTTCTGTGGAGGAAGAGATCATCTTTGGGCTGGAAAATATGGGTTTGCCGTCCGAGACCATTCGCCAACGCCTGGAAGCCGCCCTGGCGCGTTTTGACTTGGAGGCGCTTCGCGAACGTTCTCCCCACACGCTTTCGGGCGGCGAGCAGCAAAAACTGGCGCTGGCGGCCGTTTTGGCCCGCCAGCCGGCCGTCATGGCCCTGGACGAGCCTTTCTCGATGTTGGATGGCGCCGCCGCCGCTGAACTGCTCGCGCACCTGGTCGACCTGGCCGAGTCGGGCGCGAGCGTCGTCATTTGCGAGCACCGCGAGGACTATCTGGCCGGCACACCCGGCCTGCGCATCGTGCACCTGGGCAGCGACCACTCTCAAGAGAGGCCGTCCGAGCCGCCGGTTTTTGACTTCGAGTTGGCTCCCTTCGAACTCTGCGCAAGTGGGCTGACAGTTCGGCTGGGCGAGCGGCTTGTCCTGAACGAGCAGAGTTTTTCAGCCAAGGGGGGCGAGTTGATTGCTGTTGTCGGCCGCAATGGTGTGGGCAAGACGACGCTGTTGCGCGCCCTGGTCGGGCTGCAAGCGCACGGCGGCACGGTCACGGTCGATGGCGAGCCGCCCGAGTTGGGAATGGTCTTTCAAAATGCCGATCTGCAGCTCTTTAACGCCTCTGTTCGGGACGAGGTGCTGTACCATCTGCCCGAGCCGGACCTGCGCTTTTATGGACAGGTGTTGGAGGTCTTGGGGCTGTCGCGCTACGAGCATACTCCCCCCTTGTTGTTGAGCGAGGGAGAAAAGAAGCGCCTCGCGCTGGCGACGGTGCTGATGCGCCGGCCGCGGCACGGCGTGCTGCTGGACGAGCCGGCCTTGGGTCAGGATGCGGCGCACAAGGTGGCCCTCGTTCGCCTGGCGCGCGGCCTGACCGGCGCCGGCCAGCTTGTGATCATGACGACGCACGACCTGGCCCTGGCGGCCCGGGCCGACCGGCTGCTGCTGATGGGGGCGGATGGCTTGGTCGCCGATGGCCCTCCATCCCAGGTGATGGGCGATCCGGGGCCTTGGAAACGGATCGGTCTACCGAGGCCGGTGTGAAGAGACAAGCCGCGTCTGGGCAGGTCTGGTCGCAAAGCCTGGTGGCGTCGTCGCCGCTGCGTCAGGCCGATCCTCGCACCAAGCTGGCCTTGAGCCTGGGTGTGTCGATGGCGGCCATGCTGCCATTGGAGCGACTGCTGGCCGTCATGGGAATCTATCTGCTTTTGTTGGGCTGGGCGCGCCTATGGCCGCCGGCCGCTCGCCAGGTCTGGCGGCTCAAGTGGATACTGAGCCTGCTCTTTTTGCTGGACTGGCTGCTGATCTCGCTCGATCTGGCCGTGATCGTGACGATGCGGCTGATCTTGCTGGCGGGGGCTTTTACGCTCTTTTTTGCCACGACCACGCCGGGCGAGCTGCGGCTGGCCTTGGAATGGATAGGCGTGCCGTATCGTTACGCTTTTAGCCTGAGCCTGGCCTTCCAGAGCATCAACGTGCTGGACGAGGAGTGGCGCGCCATCCGCGAGGCCCAGCGCTCGCGAGGGGCGTGGGCGCCGCTGAGCGATTGGAAAAAGCTGCCGGGCTACGTGCGCGAGCTGGTGGCGCTGGCTGTGCCGGCGATCGTGATGACGGCCAAGCGTGCCTGGGCCATGACAGAGGCCGCTTACGCGCGCGGTTTTGACTCGCCCCACCGCCGGCCCTATCGCCGCCTGGCCATGGGACGATTGGATTGGCTTTTGTTGAGCCTGGCATTGACTGCCAACGCGGCTGTGATGCTCTGGCGGTTTTGAATCACAAAGGGGGAAATTCTCTCGCCTTGGTGTACTTTAGTAAGAAGGGTTTCGCTCGCGTGTGATAGGAGGTTACGTTATGACACAAAAGACACGTGTTCTGATCGCTATAATTATCCTGGTTGTGTTGGTGGGCGTCGTGGTGGGAGCCGACGCGCTGCGGCGCCAGGCTGCCGGCAGCGGTGATTTGTCCCCCGGCAGTATCCCGATTTACCTGGATGGCAAGCGCCTCGGCGCGTTTAGCCCGGCCGACCTGGAGCAGTTGAAACAGCTCAGCTTTGTCGATCCGGTCGAGGGTAAGGAGCAGGCCGGTTGGCTGCTGCGCGACGTGCTGTTGCTGCACGTGGACGCGGCGCGGCTCACGCCCGATACGCTGATCACGGTGAGCAGCACCAGCCGGGAAAAATCGGCCCAGCTCACGTGGGCAGAAGTGAACGAGGAGGCTAACCGGGTGATGTTCGACCTGTCGAACCGGGGCACACTCAAGTTGGCGTCCGTCTTGGACAAACTGGACACGCGTGACGAGTGGGTCCAAGACGTCGACAAGATCGAGGTCACAAGCCCATGAAGGAACGTTACTTTACTACTTTCCAACTCATTCTGCTGGCCCTGTTGGCCGCGTTGGTCGTGGTGGCCAAGATCGCGCTGCGGACGCCGCTGCAACTGCCGGGTCACACCGGCCTGTTTTGGATGGCCATCATCGTGGTGGCGGCCGGGGTCGTTCCCAAGCCAGGGGCGACCAGCCTGCTAGGCTTGAGTTCAGGCGTGATGGCTGCTTTCCTGGGGCTGGGTGATTTTGGCCCGCTCAACACGCTCCTGTCGTACACGATGATCGGCGTGAGCGCTGACCTGGCGCTGTGGCTGCTGCGCGATCCCGAAAACCTGGTCGTGGCCGTGCTGGTGGGCGTTTTTGGGCACCTGGGCAAGTTCCTGGTCAAGTGGGGGCTGGCGGTGGCCTCGGGCGCGCCCCTGGGTTTTATCGCCTTGGGCGAGATCCGGGCCGTGGCCGGCTACGTCGTTTTCGGCGGGCTAGGGGGGCTGCTGGGCGGGCTGACGCTCAGAGCCTTGCGCCGGGCCGGCTTTTTCGCCTACCTGGCCGAGAAGCGCTGAGCCACAGCCCGAAACCACCTTTAGAGCGCGCCGCCGGCCGCCTGGTCGACCAGCCAGGCCAGTTCCCCGTCGACCGGCCGTACCAGGCCGGCCGGCAATGGCTCGCCCCTGCGGACGCGGGCCAGAGCGCTTGCCTTGGCCGCTCCGCTGACCAGGAACAGCACGTGGCGAGCCGCGTTTAGGACAGGCAGCGTCAGCGTCACCCGCCAACTGTCTAGCCGCTCGACGTACACCGCCGTAGCCAGGCGGTCGTAGACCTCAACGGCTTGCGTGCCGGGGAACAACGACGCGGTGTGCCCGTCGTCGCCCATCCCCAGCAGAACCAGGTCAAGGCGCCCATCCGCCCCGAGTGTCTCTTGCAGCTCGGCCTCGTAGGCGTTGGCGGCCTGCTCGGGGCGCAGCTCGCCCTGGACGCGGTGGACGTTCCCGGCCGGGATCGCCACCCGATCCAGCAGCGCCAGGCGAGCCATCCTGTAGTTGCTGCCGGCATGATTGGGCGGAACGCAGCGCTCGTCACTCCAAAAGACCTGCACCTGTGCCCAAGGCAGGTGCAGACCGGCCAGGCGCTCGTAGGTGGCGCGCGGCGTCGACCCGCCGGCCAGGGCCACGCAGAAGCGGCCGCGTTGGGCAATGGCCTCCTGGGCCAAGGCGGCAAAGCGCTCGGCCGCCGCACCGGCTAACTGCTCGGCGTCGGGGTAAATATTAAGGGAGCGTAGGAAAGCCAATTCTTGCACAGAGTTCACTATAAAACTTGGCGGTCTTGGCGTCTTGGCGCTTCAAACTCCAGCCAGCCATTCTCGCCCGTCTTGCGCCAGCAGCTCGCTGGCCTCGGCCGGACCCCAATTGCCCGGCTCGTAGTAGACAAGCGGCGGCACGTCTGGCCTTTCCCAACTGGCCAGGATGGGGTCGATCAGCCCCCAGGCCAGCTCGATCTCGTCGGCGCGGGTGAACAGCGAGGCGTCGCCCTGCAGCGCGTCGAGCAAGAGCCGCTCGTAGGCTTCGGGCAGGACGCTGTCGCCAAAATGCTGCGCATAGTGAAACTCCATCGTCACCGGGCGGGTCCGTATCCCCGCCCCTGGCTTTTTGGCCTCGAAAGACAGGTGAATACCCTCGTCAGGTTGGATGTAGAGCGACAGGACGTTGGGCTTGATCTGCTCGCCGGGCGGCAAGGGGAACATCAGGTGCGGCACGGCCTTGAACTGGATAGCGATCTCGGTTGCTTTGCTGGCCATGCGCTTGCCCGAGCGCAGGTAAAAGGGCACCTCGCGCCAGCGCCAGTTGTCGATGAACAACTGGAGCGCGGCGTAGGTGGGCGTTTGAGAGGCCGGCTGGACGCCCGGCTCGTCGCGATAGCCGCGGTACTGGCCTCGCACGCAGCGTGCGCCCATGCAACGTGCATTCGGGCTGTGTGTGTCCACGCTGGGTGTGATGGGCCGGATGGCGTGCAAGACCTTGACCTTTTCGTCGCGCAGCGCCTTGGCCTCAAAGGCGGCCGGCGCTTCCATGGCCGTCAACGCCAGCAGTTGCAGCAAGTGGTTTTGGAACATGTCGCGCAGCACCCCGGCCTGGTCGTAGTAGCCGGCCCGGTGTCCTACCCCCACGCTCTCGGCCATCGTGATCTGTACGTGGTCGATATAGTTCCGGTTCCACAGCGGCTCGAAAATCGCGTTGGCAAAGCGAAAGGTCAAAATGTTCTGGACGGTCTCTTTGCCCAGGTAATGGTCGATGCGGTAAATTTGATCCTCGTCAAAGACGGTGTGAAGCTGTTGGTTCAAGCGGCGGGCGCTGGTCAGGTCGTGGCCAAACGGTTTTTCGACGATGATGCGCGTCCAGCCGGCCCCGTTGTGGTTCAGGCCGGCTCGTCCCAAGTGCTCGACGATCAGCGGGTAGAGCTCGGGGGGAGTGGCCAGGTAAAAGAGCCGGTTGCCTGTCTCCAGCTTTTCGGCCAGGTGGCGATAGGTCTCGGCTTCCGCGTAATCTCCGGCCAGGTACGAGAGCTTGCTCTCAAAGTTGGGCCAGAGCTGGCAGATGCCTGGCTTGAGCCGGGCATAGTCCAGCACGCCAGCGTAGAGCCGGCTGCCAAAATCTTCGTTGGACAATTGGCTGCGTGCCACGCCCACCACCCGGCTGGCCGGCGGCAAAAGATCGCCGCAGGCCAGGCTGTGCAGTGCCGGCACCAGCTTGCGCTGCGCCAGGTCGCCCGACGCGCCAAAGATGACGATGCTCGTGGGTGGCAATTTCGCGTTCCTCCTCTGTCCAGTATAGCATAGTTGTGTCGGGCGGGCAACCAGGGCGGTCGAAGGGGATAGCGCAACACTCGAGCTGCCCTCGCCAGGCGTAGGGGCGGGTTTCAAACCCGCCCTCACTTTTGCTTGCGATGATGGGCGATGTATAGTACAATGACAGCCTGTTCTGGTTTTCCAGAACTCACGAGGGGTGCTTGTGCCGCTGATGGCGGGCCTGGAAGCTGAAACACGAGACTTGATCTGAATCAATAGGAGAATACAATGGTTACTTCCCCCCTGAACCGCAACCGGGTCTACAAGATCGTGGCGATCGCATTGTGCATCACCCTCGTCGCCACGTTAAGCCCACCCCAAGGCTGGACGCTGCTGTTTGGCGTGGGCGCCGCGCACGCGGCCCCCTCCCTGCTGCCAACGCAGGCCATGCAGGCGGCCTTGCCAGAGATGGTCGGTCCGCTGGCCGGGATGAGCACGCTTGACCCCAACGACATCATCGATATGGGCGCACTGCGAGCGGCCGCGCAAAAGGAAGCGGCGGCGCCGGCCTCTCCCATCTCGGTCTCGCGGGTGCAGTCGGCCTATGTCGCCTCGGACGCAGTGTCCGGCACGCTGGTCGTGACGTTCACGGTCAGCAACAACCATGCCCCCGCTATCGCTCCACCCCAGCCGCCGCCCGCTGCCACCATCACCGATGCCGTCAATGCCGTGGCGGCCGTCGACTTTTCCCAGGACCCCAACGTCATCCACAACGTGCTCCTGGTCGATTCGCTGACTAGCCATGCCACTTTCGTTTCTTCCTCGCCCTGGCCTGACCGCCGCCAGGCCCAGTACGCCTGGAACCTGGGCGATATTCCCCCGCTGGGCCGCATCACCGCCACGCTGGCGCTGAGTGTGCCTGCCAGTGTGGCCGCTTTTGTCGAGCTGGATACCGGCGCGAGCGCCTGGGGCACGCTGCAGGGACGCGCCGTGTCTGCTTCCACCACCCCGGCCTCGTTGGCCCCCGATGGCTTTGGCGACTGGCTGAAGTGGACCGTGGACGCCGACTATTACGACGAGTACGCCGTGGCCAAGGCGGCCGAGCTGGGCAACGATTGGGAGCAGATGTTTGGCTACGTCCGCTCGCTGGGTTACGAAAGCTACAAGGGCAGCCTGCGCGGCACGCGCGGCACGCTGTGGAGCGAGGCCGGCAACTCGCTGGACCAGGCCAGCCTCTTGATCGCCATGCTGCGCGGTAGCGGGGTGCCCGCCCGCTACCGCCACGGCACGCTCGACACGCCCCGCGCCCAAGAGCTTATTGCGTCCATGTTCCCAGGAACGCCGGCGACCGCCGGCTACGTCCCGCCAGGCGTAGATACCGCCAACCCGCCCGAAGACCCGACTCTGCTGGACGAGACTCGTGACCACTGGTGGGTGCAAGCCTATGTGAATGGGACCTGGACCGATTTGGACCCGTGCTTTGCCAACGCCGGGCCGGGGGAGACCTTTTACGCCAGCCTGGCGGCGAACGGCACGGACCAGGTTGCCGAGGCGCCCGACGCGCTGCGCCACAAGGTGACGTTTACGGTCAAGATTGAAACCTACCACCCGCTCAACACGGGCTACAGCGGCCTGGAGTATGGCTATCCGCTGTCACGCACCTTCAACGCGGTCGAGTTGGTCGGCAACCCCG
>JAFGFO010000161.1 GCA_016931085.1 Thermoflexales bacterium | reverse complement strand
ATTTTGTAGGGCGGCTTTCCATAGCCGCCAGGCTTGCGGCAGGTATGGAAACCTGCCCTACGACGCTCTCTCCGACAGCCTGCTAGGTCGTTGCTTTTTCTACAAACCGATTAACATACAGGAGTGGAATATGGATATTACGGGTGAGGGTTACCGGGTTAGCTATGACCCGGCGTCTGTCGTGGTCAGTTTTCAGGGCACGCTGCGCCTGCGCGGCATGGACGAGTATGCGCCGATCACGCAATTGCTGAACGACCTGGTCAGCCAGACATCGGACGATGTCGTATTGGATTTGTGTGAGTTGCGATTTTTGAACAGTTCGGGCATTAACGTCCTCATGCGCTTTATTATCAACATGCGTGATCAGGGGCAGAGCCATGTGGTGGTGTACGGGTCGTCGCAAGTCCCCTGGCAAGGTAAATCGCTGAATAATTTGCAGCGCCTGATGCCCAGCCTTCGCCTGGAGTTCAAGTAGCTTGCGCGCAAGAAACCGAGTTTTTTCCTGAAAACTCGGTTTCTCTAAAGCTTTATGGCTGAGGCGGTTGTGCACCCAGATGTGATTGTATTGCAACGCGAGATAGCCCAGTTGCAGTTGATGCTGGACATCACGACAGAGCATGCAGACAACATCACCGAAGAGCTGTACGCCCTGATGGAGCGCCTGCAAAAGCGGGCCGTACAACTGGAAACCAGCAGCCAGGTGGCACGGCAAGTCACGTCCACTCTCAACATAGAGCAAGCCTTGCCATCCATGGTCAGGGAGATTCAAACCCGTTTTGATTATTATTGTGTGAGCGTTTGGCTGATCGGTGACCGGCAGAATCGGATCACCCTGCAAGCCAGCAGTGTATCTGGCCAATCCCTCGCTTTTAGCACCGCATATATCCCCCTGGATGCCACGACAAGCGTGATCGCCCGCGTGGGCCGTACAGGCCAACTCTACCAGGTTAACGATACAAGCGCTGATGCCCTCTACATGAGCGTGCCGGAATTGCCGGATACGCGCTCCGAGTTGAGCTTGCCCCTGCGGGTGGCATCCAAGTCGATAGGCGTGCTGGATATCCAAAGCCGGCAAGTCGACGCTTTTGACGCCGAGAGTGTCACGGTGCTGCAATTGCTGGCTGACCAGATCGCCATCGCCATCCGCAATGCCCAGTTGTACGCCCAGGTCGTGCACTTTAACGAGGAATTGGAAAGCGAGGTCAGTAAACGCACCCAAGAGCTGGAAGGGGCCTATCGTAATCTCGAGCTTTTGGATCGCAACAAATCAGACTCGATCCAGGTGATGTCACACGAGTTACGCACCCCTTTGACCCTCATCCAGAGCTACAGCCAGATGCTCCTGGCTGATCCGGCCATCAGGCAGAACGACGCGCGTTATCAGGAGGTCATGGGAATCGAAGCCGGTGCTTCTCGGATACACAACATTGTCAGCAGCATGCTCGACATGGCCAGGATTGATAGCCGTATGCTAAGCCTGTCTTTCAGGCCGTTGTCCCTCCCAGCCTTGTTCGACTCTCTGCGGGAAGATTTGGCCGAGGCGTTGACCAAGCGAAAGCTGAGCCTGAGTTTGCCCGATATGAGCGCCTTGCCCCTCATCGAAGCCGACCGAGACGCGCTGTTCAAGGTGTTCTACAATCTCTTGATCAATGCGATCAAGTACACCCCGGATGGTGGCAGTATAAGCATCGCGGCCGAGCTATTGAATGGGCACGTCAACGACCCGTCCGAGCGCTACGTCGAGATTGTCGTCAGCGACACCGGCATTGGCATTGCACCCGAGACTCGCGAGCTGATATTTGCCAAGTTTTACCGGACAGGCAAGTTAGATCTGCACTCTTCCGGAAAAATCAAGTTCAAGGGTGGAGGGCCGGGACTAGGGCTGCCCATCGCCCGCGGCATCGTTGAGGCCCACGGCGGGCGGATCTGGGTCGAAAGCCCCGGCTATGACGAGGAGAGCTGTCCCGGGAGCGATTTTCACGTCGTCTTGCCCGTGGTCCAGCCCCCGCCGGAGAGCTATCAGCTCAAAGGTGGTGGGGGATGAGTGTGGACAAGTCCGCCGCCCCCGCGCCGCGCGTCGAGACCTTTGTGCACGCCCTGGCCTTTGTGCTGGGCTTTAGCACGGTCTTTGTGATCCTCGGCATGGCAGCCACCGGGCTGGGGCGCTTGATGGGTGACTGGGTCGACGTCCTGGCTAAGGTGGGTGGCCTGGTGGTGATTTTGTTTGGCCTGTTCACGGTCGGCGCGCTCAAGATCTCTTTCATGAATTACGACACGCGCCGGCAGTTTGCCGCCCGGCGCGATTGGGGCTTGCTTTCCTCGTACATGATGGGGGTGTTCTTTTCAGCCGGTTGGACGCCCTGCCTCGGCCCAACCTTGGGTGCGATTCTGACCCTGGGCTTTCAGGAAAGCACTGTCTTGCAGGGTGGCTTTTTGCTGGTGGGTTACTGCCTGGGCTTGGGGATCCCGTTTTTGTTGACCGGCCTGGCGCTTGATCGCGCCCTGCTCGTGCTGCGCAGGCTGCAACGTTACCTGCCGCTAATCAAGTGGGTGACGGGCCTGTTGCTGGTTTGCTTGGGGACGCTGATGCTGATCGACGCTTTTCACCTCAGTCTACCGGGCTGGGTGCCCACGCTGAGCGCCCTCAAGACCTGGGCGGCCCAAAGCGCCTTTCAACAATCCTTGTTTCAAGTCGAGGTGAATTTGAACCCGATCGGCGCCTCACCCACCTTTTGGGTGGCTGTGCTGGCCGGCCTGTTGTCGTTCTTGTCGCCTTGCGTGCTGCCACTGGTGCCGGCTTACATCGGCTACCTGGGCGGGCGCGCGGTGGGGCGGGCACGCGTGGAGCAAGCGAGTAGTGGCTAACAAGTTGGCGAATTTTTTTGCCCGCCATTGGCTGGCGGCCATTAACGTGTGGTTGGCTGTCTACGTCGGATTGCCGCTCCTGGCACCCGTCCTGATGGCGAATGGCCTGGAATGGCCGGCCGCGATCATCTACAAGCTTTACTTGTTTCTGTGTCACGAGCTTCCCCATCGCTCATACTTTCTCTTCGGCCCCCAGGCCGTGTATTCGCTGCAAGAGCTGGTTGACGCGGCCGGCGTGGATGCGCTGTGGGGCTACCCGGTGGGCGGCGCCTACCGCGAGTTCACCGGCAATGCCCAGATGGGTTTCAAGGTGTCCCTGTGCCAACGCGATATGGCCATTTACTCCACCATGTTGTTGTCCGGCCTGGTCTTCTCCGTGCTGCGCCGGCGGGTCAAGCCTATCCCTGTTTGGGTGTACATCGCGCTGGGCCTGGTCCCCATCGGCCTGGACGGCGTCAGCCAACTGATTAGTTACATCGTGCCCAGCCTGATGCCGGGCGGTGTCCCCCGTGAAAGCAGCTGGATCTTGCGCACGATCACCGGCGCGCTGTTTGGCTGGGCCACGATGGCGCTGGCCTTGCCCTATCTCCACGAAAGCTTCACGGCCATGGAGGAACAACTGGCCGAGCCAGACGCGTAGGGGCAACCCCGTGTGGCTGCCCCTTCCAATTTTCCCCAAGTGTGATAGAATAGGGTATGGCGATCTTGCCCATCATCCACGAGCGAATATCCAGGGCACTGGTCGTGTTCGCCTTGGCGTGCGCGATGTGGGGCGTGTGGGCGTGCATACGCCGGCAAGAGCTCTCGGGCAATTTTCGAGGTACATGGCTCAGCGCTGGAGCGTTGGCGCTCGTGCAAGCCGGGACGGGGCTGGCGCTGGCCTTGAGTGGCATGCAGCCGGCTCGAACGATCCATATCGCTTACGGGCTGGTGATCGCGCTGGCCTGGCCGTCCGTTTATGTCTATGCCCGTGGCCGAGACGAAGGGCGCGAGCGGGCCGTCTATGGCCTGGCAGCGCTCGTGTTGGTCGTTCTCATAGTTCGAGCGACGCTGGCAGCATCATGACGAAGGATAGTTTATGAGTGAAGAAACTCCCAACATCCTGGTGGTCGACGATACAGAAGCGATTTGCAGCGCATTGCGTGACTTGTTGACGATGAACGGTTACGCTGTGCGCACGGCACCCAGCGGCGAGCGGGCGCTGCAGATCATGGAAAACGCCGAGATGGACCTGATCATCACTGACCTGAAAATGGGCGGCATGAGCGGCCTGGACCTGCTCAAGCACGTCAAGCAGATCAAGCCCTCTTTGCCCGTGGTGATCCTGACCGGTTTTGGCGATATGGACAGCGTGATCGCCGCCATGCGGGCCGGGGTGGCCGATTATCTCAAAAAGCCTTTTTCGGTCAACGAGGTGTTAGAGGTCGTCAGGCGCGAGCTTCGAAAAGCCAGCTTTGTCGTGCCGGCTGTCATGCACGTCACACCCAGCGAGCTTGCCCCCGATACGGGTGAAAAGCCGCCTCGCTTGTATCTCTTTTCACCAGGCGACCTGGCTCGCATCGAGCGGCTGTTGAGCGAGCTGCGCGCCCAGGTCACGGCCGAATCGGTCCTGCTGCTGGAGGAGGCCGGTTACGTGATCTCGGCCAAAGGCACCTTCAACCATGCCGAGCTGCCCACTCTTACGGCCTTGATCACCGGCGGCCGCTCGACGACGGCCAAGCTGGCCAGGATGTTGGGTGAAGAGCAGCCCTTTGCTTTGAATTACCTGGAAGGACAGAGCCTGAGTGTGTACACGGCCGGGCTGGGCAAGGGCTTGTTCCTCGTCCTGATGGTGCCCAAGTACGTCAAGCAGGGTGCGGTGTGGTTGTACGCCAGGAAGGTTACCGGCGAGATCGAGAGCATGGCCGAGCACGCCCTTCAAGAGGTCACCAGCAGCAAGGGGACTGGCCCCTTGGGGCCGAGCCGCGCCGAGCTGCGCGAGGAGCTGTCCGGGCAAACGGAGAACGTGTTCGGCCAGGAATTGCAGGAGGAAGAAGCGCCGCCGGCCCCGGTTCACACGCTCACTTTTGAGCAGGCGATGTCGCAGGGCTTGATGGGAAACATGGTCGAGATGATGGCTCGAGAACCGCTGGAGGCCGAGCCGGCCGTGGCAGCGGGCCCCATGCCGGAGGAGCAGCCAGCGGGCCCGGTGGAAACCATGTCGTTTGAAGAAGCCATGCAACGCGGCCTGCTGGGCGGCTTGGGGCAGGACGAGCCTGAAGCAGCGCCCCAGCCAACTGAGCCATCCCCAACCGAGCCGGTGGAAACCATGTCGTTTGAAGAGGCCATGCAGCGCGGCCTGCTGGGCGGCCCGGTGGATGTGGCGCCCGAGAGGGTAACGCCGCAGCCTGAGCCGCCTGCCCCGCGGGAAAAACCGGCGACCGAGACCGAGTTCCTCACCTTTGAAGAGATGTTGGATCGCGGTTTGCTGGAGAGCGGCGGGGGACAGTTGTTGTAGCGTGTTACGTTTCACGCGGGGGCAACTGGCTTATTATCAGTTCGAACGCCTGGCCGCGCAGCCCGACCTGGTCCACGGTGTGTTTACGCGCCACGGCGGCGTCAGCCCTTCGCCTTGGACCAGCCTAAACCTCAGCCGTGCCACAGGCGACAGCAGCGAGAACGTGGCTGAAAATAACACCCGCATGCTGGCCGCGCTGGGGGTGCGGACCGAGCAGACGGTCAGCGCGTGGCTCAAGCACGGCACGAGCGTGGCCGTCGTGGGCGCCCAGCACGGCGGCGCCACCCTGCACGACGTCGATGGCCTCCTCACAGCCGAGCCAGAGCTTTTCTTGTCTATGCGCTTTGCGGATTGCGCCCCGCTCGTGCTGTGGGACGCTGCCCACGGCGTGCTGGGCCTCGTCCACGCCGGCTGGCCGGGCGTGGCGGCCCACATCGTGACGATCGCGCTGGAGGCGATGGAGCGCAGCTTTGGCAGCCAACTGCCCCAGGTGTGGGCCGGCATCGGGCCGGCGATCCGTGCCTGCTGCTACCAGTTCGGCGCCGAGCTGGCGCAAAAGCTCGTGGCCGCTTGCCCGCCCGGGGCGCAGATCATCGTCCCCCAGCCAGATGGAAGCATCCACCTCGACCTGCCGGCCGCCATCGCCGCCCAGTTGCGCTCCGCTGGCGTGGTGGACATCGAAGACGCTGGCTTGTGCACGGCCTGCCGGGTGGACGAGTGGTTTTCGCACCGCGTGGAGAAAAAGACCGGGCGCTTTGGCCTCGTGATAGGCCGGCGCGCGAGGTGATGGCATGACTTTAGCTGATACAATCCCTGCTGTCCAAGACCGCATCGCCGCCGCGGCCCGCCGCGCCGGGCGTGACCCGGCCAGCGTGACCCTGGTGGCGGTGACCAAGACGGTCCCGGCCGAGATCGTCTTGGAGGCTTGCCAACTGGGCCTGCGCGACTTTGGCGAAAATCGCGTCGAAGCAGCCGGGGAAAAAATATCAAATATCAAATATCAAATATCGAAGCGCAACATTCCAAGCGCCTACGTGTCCCCTTGTGCTCAAGGCGAAGCCTTACTCCCTACTCCCTACTCCCTACTCCCTACGCCTCATTTCCACATGATCGGCCATTTGCAAAGCCGCAAGGCGCGCGAGGCGATTGACTTGTTCGATAGCATTCACTCGGTGGACAGCCTCAAGTTGGCTGACAAGTTGAGCCGCCTGTGCGTCGAGGCGGGCCGCGTGATGCCGGCCCTGCTCGAGTGCAACGTGTCGGGCGAGGCGAGCAAGTATGGCTTCCAGCCCCGCCTGGAGCGTGACTGGCTTGCCGCCGTCGACGCGATCCTGGCCCTGCCTGGCTTGCGCGTGGAGGGACTGATGACCATGGCGCCCGTCGTCAGCCAGCCGGAACAGGCCCGCCCGGTGTTTGTGGCCATGCGCCAACTGGGGCAGCAGTGCGCGGCCCGCTTTGGCGCGGAGCATTTCCGGCACCTGTCGATGGGCATGACGGACGATTTCGAAGTAGCTATCGAGGAGGGCGCGACGGCAGTGCGCATCGGCCGCGCCTTATTTGGTGAAAGATGAGTGCCGGGCCAGACTTCCCAAGTCTCCAAGACTTCGGAAGTCTTCGGAGGTGAGCTATGTGGAGAATCCTTATCTGGTTCGTTGACACGGCCTTTTCGCTGTATTTCTTGATCCTCATCGCCCGCGTGTTTTTGCCGCTTGTGGGAGCCAATCCCTATAACCCGATCGTGCAACTGATCTATCGGATCACCGAGCCGCTGCTGGCCCCGCTGCGGCGTTGGACGGTGGTGGGCACTCTGGACTTTTCACCCCTGGTGGTGGTGTTTGGCCTGAGCCTCGTGCGGCAAATCTTGCTGTCGTGGCTGTATGGCCTGGCAATGCCCGGATGAGGCGTTGCTAGGAAACAACGGCCATGAACAGTGACGCGCAGCCCTCCGCCGGCCCCGTCGCCCGCTTGTTAAACCTGGAGACGCTTTGGCTGCTGGTGGTCCCGCTGGGCTTGTTGGGCCTGCTCAACCTGACGGTGCAGATTCACCCCAACGATTTCTGGTGGCACGTGCGCCTCGGCCAGATCATCCTGGACGAGGGCCACATCCCCAGCCTGGATCGTTTCAGCTTTACCCGCGCAGGCCAGCCCTGGGTCAACCAGGCCTGGCTGATGCAGGTGGCCCTCTACTTGCTTTACCGGGCCGGCGGCTTGCCGCTGCTCATCCTGGCACACTCGCTGTGCATCAGCGCCGGTTACGCCTTGCTGGTGCGCAGCGTCACACGCTATCACGGCCTGCGCACCGGCGTGTTGGCCGCGCTGCTGGGGACGGCGCTCGGCGTGCTCAACTGGCTCGTGCGCCCCCAAACCATCTCTTTCTTGTTCTTTGGCCTCCTGGTGTACCTGGTCGAGGCTCACCGCCACGGGCAGACTCGCCGGCTGTGGTGGGTCGTGCCCCTGTTTGCCGTGTGGGTCAATTGCCACGGCGGCTTTGTGTTTGGCCTGGCCGCCTTGGGTTTGTACGTCGTGGGGCGGCTGTGGGAATTCTGGCTATCGCCATTTCTTAATGGCGCCGCGCCCGAGCGGCGGCCCGCACTGCAGATGGCAGGTGTGGGACTCCTGGCGTGCGTCGCGCTGGCGCTCAACCCCCAAGGCCCCCTGGGGATCCTCCAGTACGTGCTGGGCTTTGTCCAAAACAGCACGACGACTCAGCACAACCTGGAATTCCTGCCGCTGACCATTCGCCAACTGGACGGGGCGCTCTTTTTCGCCGTTTCTGTCCTCCTGGTCGTGGCGCTAGCGGCAGCCTATGGCCGGACCGGGCCAGGTGGCTTTCGCCTCCATACGGATCAGGTGCTTAGCCTGCTGGTCTTTGGAGCGCTGGCGCTGCTGGCCCGGCGCAATGCCCCCTGGTACGGCTTTGTGCTCACACCTTGCCTGGCGGCCGCCCTGCATGCCTGGTGGGATCGTCCCTATCCCCTGTACGCCGGCAAAGCCTGGCTGAACGGCCTGATCTTGGGTCTTGTCTGCCTGCTCGTCTTGTTGGCCTTGCCCTGGTGGCGGGCCGCTTTGCCCCTGCCGGCGGACAAGCGCCAACTCTTGTCGCCCGGCACACCCG
Organism: Thermoflexales bacterium; assembly: GCA_016931085.1. Next base: position 9,508 of record JAFGFO010000161.1, on the reverse strand, counting down.
TGGCCGCCGCCGAGTATCTCCGCCAGCACCCGGGTGGACGGCTGTTCAACGAGATGGGCTACGGCAGTTACCTGATCTGGGCGCTGCCCGAGCAGCCGGTCTTTATCGATCCACGCGTCGAGCTGTACCCGCCGGAGCAGTGGCGGGATTATCTCAAAATCAACAGCGGCGCCCGCTATAACGAGCTGTTGGCCAAGTATGGCCTGGATCGGGTGATGCTGGACGTCCAGTTGCAAGCCGACCTGGCACTCTCGCTGGTGTCTGACCCGCTGTGGCGCAAGGAGTACGAGGATCGACGCACCCAGATCTGGTCGTTTTTATCCACGAAGGGCACGAAGGATCACTAAAGAGAGCACGATGACATCACTCACTCCCAAAACCAGGCGCTGGGGGCTCGACGTCGAGCACTTGTGGCTGCTGGTCGTGTTGGCCGGCTTTGGCTTTTACACCTCACTCATCCCGCTGCCCCCTGAGGATTTCTGGTGGCATCTCAAGACAGGCGAGATGGTCTATACCAGCGGGGCGGTGCCGGCGACGAACGTGTTCGCCTGGCCCCTGGCGGCCGAGGCCCCCTTTGTCTACGGCGCCTGGTTGGGCGCCTATTTGATGTATGTGTTGTACCGCTGGGGTGGGGTGGCGCTGCTGCTTTTTATCCGCACCGTGCTGGCGCTGGCGACGTTCGGGCTGGTGGGCTACGAGGCGCGGCGGCGGAGCGGCTCGTGGCGGCTGGCGGCCCTGGCAGCCGCGCTGGCCTACCTGATGTCGCTCAATAACCTGACGGTCAGGACGCAGATGTGGGTCTGGCTGCCCTTTGTAGCTTTTTTGATCCTGTTGGGCAGCTATGCCAGCGGCCAACTGCGGGGACGCTGGCTGCTGGCCTGCCCGCTGTTGATGGCTTTTTGGGTCAACGTCCACGGCGCCTTTATCCTGGGTTTTGCCCTGCTGGGCGCCTTTGCCGCCGGCGAGGCGCTGCGGACGGCGCTCAGATGGCCGGGCGCGCGCTCGTGGAAAGCGATCGGCTGGCTGCTGCTCATCGCTTTGCTCACGGCCGCCGCCGCGCTGCTCAACCCCCAAGGATCGCGTATCTTTGGCTACGTGCTCGATATCATGACCGACAAGCCCATTCAGAGCATGATCATCGAATGGAAATCGCCCACTCCCGAGGGTTTGGCTAACGTGGGATTCTTTGCCAGTATCCTGGCGATGCTCGTCGTGTGGATGTATTCTCGCCATCGCCCCACACCCACGGACGTTTTGCTCGTGGCCGGCTTCTTGTGGCTGGCCTGGGGGGCGCAGCGCAACGTGATTTGGTTTGGGCTGAGTGCCATGCCCATCCTGGCCCAGGCTGTAGCTGGGCTGCGCGTGCCGCTGCCGCCGGCACTGCTGCCCGGCGCGTTGGCTCCTGCACCTCAGTCGAGGCGTTGGTTGAACGCGGCGATTGGCCTGCTGCTTTTCGCGCCGCTCGTCTGGGTCCAGCCGTGGTTCGTCGAGCGTCTGCCCTTGCCGGATCGTTATTGGGATCTGGTGCTGCGCGGCTCGCCGGCCGGGCCGCTGCTCGGCTCCGACACGCCGGTGGCCGCCGCCGAATATCTGAGCCTGCACCCGGGCGGCAGGTTGTTCAACGAGCTGGGCTACGGCAGCTACCTGATGTGGGCCGTCCCCGAACAAGGAATCTTTATCGATCCGCGGGTCGAGCTGTACCCTTTGGAACACTGGCAGGCTTACGCGGCGATCACGCGCGGCGCCCGCTACAACGCCTTGTTGGCCAAGTATGGCGCCGATCGCATCGTGCTGGACACCGTCAAGCAGCCCGAGTTGGCACGCTCGCTGGCGGCCGATCCGCTGTGGAGCAAGGAATACGAGGATCGCCGCAGCCAGATCTGGCGGCGCCTTGAGGCCGAACCTTGAAAGCGCCTACGGTACCCAGCCGTGGATGACGTACTGGAACAGCAGAAAGAGCATCCCCAGCAGCCCGCCGGCGACCATCAGCAGGCGCTGCCATGGACGGCTCAGGCGGGGGGCCAGGCCGATCAGGACCGGGTAAGCCAGCAGCAGGTGGCGCGGCAGCCCCAGGTAGGGGAAATGAGGCCCGGTGTGGTAGCCAAAGCTCACAGCCGTGATAACGAGGGCATACAGGCGGTAGCTCGTCCGCATGCGGCGCCAGGCCAGCGCGAGCATGGCCAGAAACCCACCTCCCAACACCAGGTCTACGCCTAAGCTGTATTCCGGCGCGCGCGCCATCTTGGCCAACGCCAGCCACAACCCGTGCCACGGCCAGGTAAAGGTCTGGATCGGCACGACCTGGTTGGCGCTGGGCGAGATCAGCAGCGAATAGCTCAGCGCGTGCAGGCTGCTCAGATTCGCCCCCAGGTCCCCCAGCACCAGCCCGCGATACACCAGCCAGACCAGCAGCCCGGCCGGGATCAGGCCCAGCCCCAGCCAGTTCCGCCAGGCAGCCGCCGCCCGCCGCCAGTCCCGCCCGGCCGCTTCCCACAACTCCCACGCCAGCGGCAGCGCCAGGAACAAGCCCTGCTGGCGCGTGAGCGTTGCCAGGGCCCCCGCCAGGCCGGCCAGCGCCCAACGCCCCCGCCGCGCCCACAACAGGCACAGCACTGCCCACAACAGGAAAAGCGCCTCGGCGTAGGCGGCAAACAAGATAAAGGCGAGCGGCGAAAAGACGAGCAGCAGGGAGCTGACGCGCGCCGATTCAGGCTCCAGGTCGAGCAGCGCCAGGCGCTCGAACGCCAGCAGCAGCGCCAGCCCCGCCAACGAGCTGACCAGCAGCAGGCCGACCGTCGGATGGCCGACCAGGGCCGCCAACGGCAGCGCCAGCCAGGCCAGTAGGGGGTGAAATTGGGCCGTGCCGTCGTCGGCCCGGTAGCCGCGCGTCACGATCCAGATGTAATACACGGCGTCACGGCGTTCCCACGGCACGAGCAGCACCCGTCCCAGCCAGGCGCCAAGCGGCGCCGAGGGAGGCCACAGCCGGGCCGCCGGCTCGCCAGGGGGGATGGACAGGCTGGCCGAGCCGCCCGGCGACGGCCCGCCCACGGTCACAGTCAGCGGCCCGGCCAAGTTGTTTCCCCGTTCGACATCGGCGCGGACGATGCAGTAGGCGTCCGCCTGGACATAGAATGTGTGCGGCCCGGCCTGGTCAAAGCCTGGATGGGTAAACGTCAAGGTGGTCGTGAGCCCTGTGAACAAGGACACCGTTCGAGTACCGTCCCAGCCCTGCCCGCAAGCGCTATCGCACAGGCTGGGGGCGGTATCGACGTAGAGCCCGCTTCGGAAGGGCGTCGACACGTCGCTCGTCCCCCTGTTCCTGAGAGTCACCTGAACGGTCACCGGCTGGCCCAAGCCGGGAGCGGCCGGCTCTGCGCTCATTCCCTCGATCGCCAGATCGGGCGAAACGGCCGCCACGATCAAGATAGTCGTCGCCCAGGCCAGCGTGAGCACGCGCACCAACAGCCACACGCCGGGCAGCTCGTATTTCGTATTTCGTATTTCGTATTTCGTATTTCGATTGGTGAGTGTCAAATCATCGCTTCGCCATTATTAACAATTAAAAATTAATAATTAATAATTAACAATTAAAAGGCTTGTGCTGCCAAAGGTATATTCTTCCACCTTCACGCCAGCGGGCAACTCGGGACGTGGGGCATACACGCGGTCCCAGGCGATCCAGGCCCGCCCGCCGCGTTGGAGGTGGGTGTGCAGCGCGGCGGTGTCTAGATTCTCGTCAAAGGCATGCTGCTGTTCGTAATAGTAGGCGGCAAAGCTTTCTGCCCCGTGGACGGGCAAATCGCCCGTGTACTGGACCGTGAAGGCCGGGCGTGCCCACGGCGGGGCGATGAAGACGGCGTCGCCGCCGTCCTCGGTGTCGCGCGCTTGCGTTTCGACAATGCGTGCCATCTTGTCCCAGCCGCCCAAGCGCCTGGAGTTGGGTGCGGCGGCGAAGCAGTAGACCAGCGACAGGATGGCCGTGGCCGCCAGCAGCACGCGCGTCACCCTCTGCCAGCGCCAGCTTTGCCCCAGGCCGGCAGCCATCAGCAGGACGTAGGCTGGCAGCGAGGGGAGGATGTAGCGGGTGTTGAACTGGGCGTCGCCTCGGAACACGACCAGGAGCACCAGCAGTGGTGGGGCAAGGACGGTGGTGGCGATGAAGGTGCGCTGCTCGAGGTCGCCCCGGCGCAAGGCCAGGGCCAGGGCAGACAGCAGGGCCAAGGCGACGAGCACGACGAGCACCGCGCCAGCGAGGCTGCCGTCAGGCAAGCTCCCGCCCAGCACGAGCAGCGCCAGCATGTATTGCAGCAAGATGTTTCGGCCCTCTGGTGTGAGCGTGGGAACGGCTACTGCCACTTGTTGGTAGACAGCTCCGGGCAGCCACGGTGCGAGCAGGAGCAGGATGGCCAGGTGTGCCAGCCCCCATTTCCCCAGGCCCATCAGCCGCTTGCGCCAGTTTTGTTCCCGCTTGAGCAGCAGCAGCCCGACCCAGGCGGCAATGCCGGCCAATGCGAAGCCGGCGAAATAATTCGTATACAGCAGGGCGGCGCCTGTCGAGACATAGACTGCCCAGGAGGAGGGGCGGGGGCTGTGCAGATAAGTGTGCGCGGCCAACATCACGGCGCTTGCGACGAGCAGCGTGAACGCATAGACGCGGGCTTCCTGTCCATAGTAGTGTGCGAAGGGGTTGACGGCCAGCAGCAGCGCGCCGGCTAGCCCCACTTTGCGGCTCCACAAGCGTTGGCCCAGCCAGCCCACCAGTGGCACCGTTCCCGCCAGGCAGGCGGCCGAAAAGAGGCGCAGGCTGGCTTCGCTCGCTTCTCCCCATACAATCGCCCACAGCCGCGCCAGCGCAAAGTACAAGGGGGGGGTAGCCTCGTTGCGGAGCACGATAGTCAGCAGCTCGTTCCAGTCGCGCGCGCGGGCGGCCAGCGCGGTGTAGGCCTCGTCGGGCCAGAAGGGGAAGGTGGCTCGCCCGCAGGCATTGGCCAACAGCGTCGCCAACGCGAGCACGGCCAGTGTCAGGGGGGTAGCCCATCGGCTTTGGCGAAAGCCGTCTAGCATACTCGAGGCCACCGCCTAGTTCCCAGCCGCTACGCTTTTGCCCAGGCGGGTGCTGATCTCGGCCAGGGCGTGCCAGGCCGCGTTGCACACCGCCTCGTCGGGGTCTTGCATGGCCTGCCGCAAGGCGTCGAAAGCCTCGGCATCGCCGGTCCACGCCAGCGTGTGGATGGCAGCCAGCTTGACCTTGGGTTCGCCTTCGGAGGCTGCTTTCATCAGCACTAGCTTGGCAGAGCGTCCCAGCCCCACGCTCATGCCGCGTGTGGCGCCCCATTCGACCAGCCAGCCCTGTTCTTCCAATTTAATCGGTGAGAGGTCGAATTCGATTGCCAGGCCGGCCTTAGACTGGTTTAGCGCGTCGGTCGCGGCCGAGCGGACCGCCCACTGCGAATCGCCGCCTTCCAGCTCGGCCAGCAAGTCTGTCGCCCACTGTTCGTGGATTAGCCCCAGGCCATACACGGCCGAACGGCGCACGAGCACGTCCTCGTCGTTGGCCGCGTCTTTCAGAATAGCCCGTCCCCTTTCGCCGCAGCCGGCCAACGCTTCGGCCGCCACCTGGCGCAAGTTCTCTTCAGCTTCCAGCAGCGTGTCGATCAGGGGTTCAATGGCTGCGTCACACGCGATCGCTCCCAATGCCCGGGCCGCCGCCGCACATACCTCGGGCGCCGGGTCACGAAGTGCTTTGGTCAGGTCGGGCACGTCGGCCTCGCGGCCCAGTAAGCCAAGTCCCTGAAGGGCTTGGGCGCGTAATTGAGGGTTGGGATTGGCCATCACCTGCTTGAACAGATAGGGCAAGCCTTTTTCTTGGGTGGCGAGCAGGCCTAACATGGCCTGTTCGCTCATTTGGGAGGGCTGCTTCGGTTGCACCCACACCCGGGCTGCCTCGCTCAATACGCGCCCGCGCCACTTGGCGCTGGGTGGCGCAGCAGCCGACCAGCGCACGGCCGTCCACAAGCGTGTGTGCAGCACGTCATCTTGTGGGTGCAGGTAAGCGTCTAGCAACGAGCTGATGTCGGCCATGCCGGCGCAAAACTCGAACACGTCAGCCCAGGCGGGTTCTTCCAGGTGCTCGGCCAGCGTGGCCATGTCTTTGAGTTGAGCCATGTTCCAGGCAGCCAGGTAGCACTGCAGCCGGTAGTGGGGAAAGACGTACGATTCGTCCTTGCGCGCGACCAGCAGGCCTGTTTTGACCAACGCCTGGATGGCCTCGGCGGCTGCTTTGGGTGTTTTGCCAGGGGTGGCCGTGCTTTTGCCGCTGGCTTCTTCGTCCTCAGATAGGCTGGCCTTGATTTCGGACGGCAGCAGCCCGGCGACGATTTCGGCCAGTTCCTGGCGGCTGGCCAGTATCCGCTTTTCTTTAAGCAAGACTGTCGCCAGGCGGCCCAAGACGGCCTGGTTGAGCATGGGAGACAATGCCCCATGGCCCTGTATCTCTTGCAGTATATCTTCGATGAATTGGCCGTAAACGGCGCTCGGCGTCGGCGGCAGGGCCGCGTGCTTCTGCCACACCAGCGCAGCGACACAGGCGTCGAACGGCCGCAAGCTGGTGCCGGGCCGAGGTTTGAGCGCCGTTGTCATCCGCTGGGTGTCTTCGTCGCTGGCCGGGTAAACTTTGCTCCAACGCCGTGTGAACTCGCTCAACTCGGTCAAGCCCCAGGCGGCCAGCGGCAGCGCGGCAAAAGCGGAATCAGCCAACAGCCCATAATCGCCTGGAGGGCCGGTCACGATGTAACGCGGCTTGGGATAGCGCTCGATGAGCTGGCTGATCCAGACCATGGCGTGCGTTCGCCCCGGCGGGCTGAGTTCATCCAGGCCATCCAGTAGCACCAGCGCCTGGCCATCGTTGAGCCACTGGTGCAGTATGCCACCCAGGTTGCCGGCGATCATGGCCGAGGCGTGGGCTGTGATAACGGCAATCAGCGGCGCAGCCGGGTCGGCTGGCTTGCCGGACTGGCCGGACTCGCCCGTAGCGGCCAGGGAAGAGCTGATCTCGGTCAAGCTGGCGTACAGGGGAATAGATCTCTCGGCGGGATCGTAGCTAGCCTGGCGATTTTGCTCGACGAAGGTGCGAGCCAGGTGAACGAGCAGTGCGGTCCGCCCGTCGCCCGGCCGGCCGGCTACGAACAAGTACCTGGCGCCTTGCCATACGCTGCCTAACAGCAAGTGGTCGGGCAGACTGACTCCTCCGGTCAATGTTGGGCGGGGTTGAGGCGTGACAAAGCGCGGCGCGACGTACAGTGGCTCTAACGGCAGTTTCTCACCCAGCGTGTCCAGCGTAGCCAGATAACTGGCTAGCCCCTCGTAGTAGCGCAGCTCGACGCCGGCCGTTAGTTGGTCGAGCACTTGCCTGAACTGCGTGCGGGCAGCCTCCCAAGCGTCGCGGATATCTGCCCGGTATCTGTACATCATCACCGCGATCAAGGTCGTCAGCGCTGCGCCGATCAGGGCGGATAGCAGGTCGAAGGTCCAGCCTGGGGCGGCCGCAGCCCAGGTTATAGCCATCACACTCAGCTGGTTCATGGGCTAATCTCCTATCCTGGCCAGGCGGTAGCCTATGCCGCGCTCGGTCAGGATCAAGCTGGGATGGCGTGGGTCAGCTTCGATCTTGCGGCGCAGGTACCAGATGTACAATTTGAGATAATGCCGGTGTCGAGTGTGGCCTGTTCCCCAAATTTCGCCCAGCAGCACATCGTGGGTGATCACTTTGCCCTCGTTGTTTGCCAGCAAAACCAACAGCTTGAATTCGCGGGGCGTCAGCCCAATCTCTTGCTCATTGACAAACACCTGGTAGTTGTCCAGGTTGATGCTGAGCGGTCCGTTTTGATATACGTGCTCTGGCGGCTGGCTTCGACCGTGCCGGCGCAGCACGGCGCGAATGCGCGCCAGCAGCTCGTGTGGGCCATAGGGCTTGGCCACATAGTCATCGGCCCCCATCTCGAGTCCGCGTACCACGTCCTTTTCCTGACCCAGGGCAGTCGTAAAGATCAAGGGTACATCTGATTTCTCGCGAATGCGCTGGGCAGCTTCCCACCCATCCATATCTGGCATCATGATGTCCATGAGGACCAGGTCTGGCTTCCATTCGTCCAGGATCTTTAATCCCTCGTGAGCGCGGGTGGCGACCCTGACTTGATAGCCGTGGATCTCCAGTTGCCACTGCGTAAAGTCAGCTAGGCTGGCATCATCTTCGACCACGAGAATGCGTTGTTCCACCGCTTTTGCCTCTCGACAGACCCGAGTTCACTCCATCAGGATTCGCCCGCAGTTGCCGCAGAAGACCAACGATTCGTCCAGGAGAATCTGGGTCATCTTGCTTTCCGAGACCTCGACCCCACACCTGTCGCAAAAGCCCTCTTCGATGAGAGCCAGTGCGACACCAGCCTTATCCCGCCGGAGCGATTCGTACTGATCCAGGTCGCTGGGGGCCAGCTCGCTCGCGTGTTGGGCGCGCATCTGGTCGAGTTGAGCGAGCTCCGCTCTCAGTTCTTTTTGCTCTCGTTGCAGCCCTTGTTGCTGCGCGCCCCAGCTCGCCTCAAGTTCTGCGCTGGCCTGGCGGGCCCGACGTAGAGCGGTTTCGTTCTCCTCGACGGCCAACATCACAGTCAGCAACCTTTCATCCAATACGTCGTGGTGCTTGCGCAAAGCAATAGATTCTTTTTGTAGATCGGTGAGTTCTTTGGGGTTGATCACCCGTCCGCTGTACAGGCGCTCTTCGTCTGAGGCTAGTTTGGCCTCGAGGGACTGAATCTCTAGTTCTAGGTTCCGCTGGCGCGCTCGTTCGTGGCCCAGCTCTGTTTCAAGCTGGACCACCTGCGCGCGTGTCACGCGTAGGGCTTCGCTCTCGCCTAGTTGAGCTTGGATTTCTTTCAGCCGCTGCTGGTGCTTGTCGCGGTCTAGATCAAGCTCTTGTAATTGGTAGAGTTGCTGTGCTACGTTCATCGTCTCTCATAGCGCGTAATCCTCACAGGGTGTTGGTGAATGTCGAAATGACCTGACTCAGCCGGGTCTGACCCTTCTCTTACCATTGTACCACAAAGCGCCTAGAATGCGCAACCGGGCGTATGGCGCGGGGTGGGCGTCAAAGTCTTGCACGAATAGGGCGCTGGTCGCCCCGAAATGAATTGGGTGTGACCAAATTTGGTTGATGGTACTTGTTTAGCGTCCCTCACAGGTGCAAGCTGTTTCATCGGGCAGGCATCAACCTCCCCCCTCTTGTGGGGGGGATTGAGGGGGGGGACGATCAGCGGCGATAGTTTTTCCCCCTCCCCTAACCCCTCCCACAAGGGGAGGGGAATTTGGCCGCCCAGCAGTGGGTTCTGAGCGTTGACAAATCGGTCAACTGATTTTGGTCACACCCAAATGAATTTCAGGGCTGATACTCCCGATGGTCGCAAGCCTGCTGAAAGCAGGCTAACGCGCCTGGGCGCGTTTTTTGTATCAGCCT
>JAFGFO010000160.1 GCA_016931085.1 Thermoflexales bacterium | reverse complement strand
GTTTTGTAGGGCGGCTTTCCATAGCCGCCGCGCCTGTGGCAGGTATGGAAACCTGCCCTACGGGCGTCTCTCCGACAAGCTCCTAGGCTTTCTTGTTATCCAGCAGCCCGTTATCAAAGGTTTCGTGCCAGCGTTGCAAGGTCAGCTCGAACAAGCCGGAGCTGGCCAGCCCGGCCTTGTAAAGCCGGCCGCAGGTCTCGAACATTGTGTACTTGGAGGCCATCAGGGGGATGTCCTTGTCTTCGGCCATGGCGATGGTTTCGGGCGGGGGGATCTTGCCCCGCACAAAGACAATCGCCGCGATGCCGGCCATTTCGGCCGTGCGCACCGCCTGTGGATTGGTCAATCCAGTCATCAGCAGCGACCCGGCCTGGGCGAATGCCAGGACGTCGCTCATGAGATCGGCCCCGAAGCCCATGGGGACGTCCATCTCCAAATCCACAGTCTTGGAGATTACCCGGCCTTCAATGGCCTCTAATACCTTGCCAAGTTTCATTCGCGCCTCCTGCGGCTGCCAGTTTGTCTGCCAGGCAACCAAGTTCTATAGCATCCTGGCCAGACGCTGCAGATGCGCCTTTTCTTCGCGGATGATGCGATCGAGCGCGCCCCGATCCGCTTCGCCGACCATGTCACGCAGGTCGTAAAAAAACAGCAGTGTGTCTTTTTCAAAGCCGAGGGCGGCGCGCAGCGCGCTCGTCTTGTCTTGGGCCTTCTTAGCAGCCGCCAGGGCCTTGTCTGGCCCGGCAAAGAGGGCGTTGTCCAGGGCTACTTGCAAATAAGCCTGGTACTCGTCGTGCTCGACGCCCACGGCCGGCAGATTGGCATCCAGCTTGTGTCCGGCCATCTTTTGAAAAACCAGGTAGTGCATTTGCTCTTGCGCCGCCAGGTCTTCAAAAAGCTCCTTCAGGCCGGCCTCGGCCGCCTGGGCCGCCACGGCCCTGTAAAACACCTCCCCGCTCTTCTCAATTTCCATTGCCATTTCGAGCGCTTCGGATGCTGTAAAAAGTGCCATTCTCTCCACCTCTCGTAATAGTTACGCGACTTGTACCTTCACAGCACACACCTTGTATTCCGGTATCTTGGCGACCGGGTCGATCGCGGCGTTGGTCAGCGCGTTGGCGGCCGCCTCGACAAAGTGGAAGGGGATAAAGACAACGCCGGGCTTGATGCGTTTCGTGACGCGCACGCCCAGCTCGATTTGCCCGCGCCGGCTGGTTATGCGCACGCGCTTGCCGCCGTTCAGCTTGATCTTGGCCGCGTCGTCCGGGTGAATCTCGACGTAGGCTTCCGGCACTTCCTGGTGCAGCTTTTCCGAGCGCCGCGTCATGGTGCCGGTGTGGAAGTGGAACATCAGCCGCCCAGTCGTCAGCGTAAAGGGATAGTCCTGGTCGGTCAGCTCGGCCGGCTCTTTGAACTCGATAGCGTGGAAATGCCCCAAGCCGCGCGAGAACTTGCCCTTGTGCAGGTACGGCGTGCCGGGGTGGTCGGGCGCGGGGCACGGCCAGTGCAAAAAGCCCAACTCTTCCAGCCGCTCGTAGCTGACGCCGCCGTAAGCGGGCGTCAGCCTGGCGATCTCAACCATCACCTCCTTGGGCGAGGCAAAGTCAAAGCCGCCCGCGCCCATCTTTTTCGCTAACTCGCAGATGATTTCCCAGTCAGCCTTTGCACTGCCGGGCGGCTCGACCGCCTTGCGCACGCGTTGGACGCGCCGGTCGGTGCCGGTAAAGGTACCGTCTTTTTCCACGAACGCCGCGCCGGGCAAGACCACGTGCGCCAGCTTGGCCGTCTCGGTGAGAAAGATATCCTGCACCACCATGAACTCGGCCTGCTCCAGGCAGTGATAGGCGTGATTGATGTCGGGATCGGCCATGAGGGGGTTTTCGCCCATCACGTACAAGGCACGGAGTTTACCTTCGCCCACCGCGTTAACTATTTCCGTCACGGTCAGCCCCACCTTGGTATGTGACGTGCTGCCCCAGGCGTCTTGGAACTTTTTCTGCACATCTTCGGAGGTCACCACCTGGTAGCCGGAGTAGACATTGGGCAGGCCGCCCATGTCACACGCGCCCTGCACGTTGTTTTGCCCTCGGAGGGGATTGACGCCGCCGCCGGCGATACCCATGTTGCCGGTTAGCATGGCCAGGTTAGCCACCGACTTGACATTGTCCGTGCCGGTGGTGTGCTGGGTGATGCCCATGGCATAGATAAAGGCGGAGGGCTTGTTCGTAGCGTACATGCGGGCTGCCTGGCGCAGCGTGTCGGCCGGGATGCCGCTGATTTCCTCCACGCGTTCCGGCGGGTACGTTTCGACCACCGCTTTCAGCTCGTCGTAAGCTTCGGTGCGCTCGGCGACGAAGGGCTTGTCTTCCAGTCCCTCGGCGATGATGACGTTCATCAAGCAGTTGAGGACGGCCACGTCGGTGCCGGGGCGGAAAGGCGTGTACAGGTCGGCCAGGCGCGCCATCTGGGTCTCGCGCGGGTCGATCACGATCAGCTTGGCGCCCCGCTCCTTGGCCGTCATGATGCGGCTGGCGATGAGCGGGTGGCCCTCGGAGGTATTGGAGCCCATGATCAAGAAACAGTTGCTGTCCGTCTCGAACTCGGGGATCGAGTTCGTCATCGCCCCACTTCCAAACGCCGCAGCCAGACCGGCCACGGTGGGAGCGTGTCAGAGACGGGCGCAGTGATCGATGTTGTTCGTGCCGATCACGGCGCGGGCGAACTTGTTCATCAAATAGTTTTCTTCGTTGGTGCACTTGGCCGAGGTCAGCAGGGCGATGCTGTCCGGCCCGCTTTCCTGCTTGATGGCGGCCAGCTTGCCGGCGACGAGCGCCAGGGCCTCGTCCCATCCCACCTCGACAAACTGCTCGCCCTGGCGCACCAGCGGGGTCGTGAGCCGTCCGGGGTCATTCACAAAGCCGCTTACGTTCCAGCCCTTGATGCACAGCCGCCCCTGGCTGACAGCGTTCGTCTTGGCCGGCCACACGCCGGTGATCTGGCCATCGATCGTTTCGATATACATACTGCAGCCGCAGCCGCAGTAGATGCATGTCGTCAACGTATTCTTATAGTCCATACTCGATCTCCTTATTGCTAGTGTCCCGCTTTCACGAGCAGCGGTGTTTCTTCGAGCGTGACCGAGAGCGGCGGCCTGGCGGCAATATCGGCGCCGGGGACGTAGCCCAACAGCGCGTGCATATCGCGCCGCATCAGGTCGTACAAGACCGTCAGCGGGATGTGGGCCGGGCAGGCGTGCTCGCACTCACGGCAGGCGACGCAGCGGCTGGCCATGTGCATGGCGCGAATCATGTGGAAGGTGGGGAAAGGCGGCGCCAGCAGCCCCGGCTCGACCCAGGCGGCGTCTTCCATCGCGCACGCTTCGCAAAAGCACTCCGGGCAGATATTGCGGCAGCCGTAGCACTTGAGGCACTTGTTGAATTGCTCCTTCCAGAAGGCGCGCCGCTCGGCGATTGGCATCGCGTCGTATCGGGCGACGAGCGGATTGACCGGGCCGGGCGCGGGTGGCGTCCCGACCATCAGTCGCTTCGGATAAGGCTCGGGGCAATAACATTCTTGGGCCTCCTCGGCGGTACAGGCAAAGCCGATGATGTACAGCCGCTCGGGATCGATCTGGTTGCGCTTGGCCATTTCGATGTAGGCCCGCTCGTCGCAGCCGCGCGCCACCACGCCCAGCCGGACGGCCGGGAAGGCTTTGTGCAGCTTGGAGACGACGGTCATCAGCGGGTATTTGGGGCTGATTTCCAGGCCAGACAGGTCATCCCCCTTCTTAAAGACGTGGGGCGCTACCCCTTCGGGGGACTTGCGCAGCGCGACGACACCGTCGAGTTCATCGAGCCGTTCAGCCACGACATGGCGTATTTCTTGGCGAATGCCATCCTGCGGATCGATCATCACGCCACCTCCTGCGCCAGCAGCCTGGCCTCAGCCTGTCCCCCGGTCACCTTATCACCTCGTCTCCTTGTCACCCCGTCACCTTGTCTCCCCGTCACCGTGTCACCTTGTCTCCTTGTCATTCTGTCACCTCCTGCGCAAGCGGCCCCAGTTGGCGGATTTTTTCGACAAAGGCATTGGTGACCTCCACAAAGCGCGGCGCTTCCGAGGCCGAGACCCATTGCAGCTCCAGTCGTTCCGGGTTGACGCCGACGTACCCCAGCAGGTTACGCACCAGCGGGATGCGCTTGAGGGTGCGGTGATTGCCGCTGCTGTAGTGACAATCGCCGAGGTGGCAGCCCATCACCAATACCCCGTCGGCGCCGGAGCGAAACGCTCGCATGACCATTTCCGGCGACACGCGCCCGGAGCACATCACGCGCACCGGCAGAATATTGGGCGGCGATTCCAGCCTCGCCACGCCCGCGTTGTCGGCGCCGGCGTAGGTACACCAGTTGCACATGAACGCGATGATTCTAGGTTCGAATTCTACACCCATGCGAGTACCCCCTCAATCTGAGCGACGATTTGTTCGTCGGTAAAGTGCAGCGCCTCGATCGCGCCGGATGGGCAGGTAGCCACGCACGTGCCGCAGCCCTTGCACAGGGCGGCGTTGACCTCGGCCTTGCCGTCAACGCGCGAGATGGCCGTGTAGGGACAGACCAGTATGCAGTCGCCGCAGCCCACACATTTTTCTCGGATGACCTTGGCGGTGGCCGGCGAGATCGTGACCTCGCCTTTATCCAGCAAGGCCAGGACCATCGAGGCGGCCGCCCCGGCGTGCGCGACGGTATCGGGCACGTCGCGCGGCCCCTGGGCGCAGCCGGCCAGGAAGACGCCGTCGGTGTTGGTCTCCACCGGGCGCAGCTTGGGGTGCGC
>JAFGFO010000159.1 GCA_016931085.1 Thermoflexales bacterium | reverse complement strand
GGCGGTTTCTCCGGCTCGCTCTGCGCGCCAAGGGCGAAAGCCTCAACTCCAAAGCGTGAAATTAGTCCCCAGCGTGAAACGCTCGCATCTCTGCTTGCACGCGGATCGATTGCCGATTATAATGTTCCTGTATCGTTGTAAATCGTAAAAGCAAATCCGTGTTTGTCCAAGATGACCCTAAACTGTCTTTGCTCGCGGCCGCCGTCGAGGCGCGCGCCGCTTTGTTCGACGACCAGCACCAGGCCGCCTTTCGCCTGTTCAACGGTTTCCTCGAAGGCTGGGAGGAGTTGGCGATCGATCTGTATGGGCGCACGCTCGTGCTGCACAACTATGCCGATCCGCCGCAGGCGGCGCACGAGCTGGTCCAGCTTGTCCAGGGTTACCTGTTCGAGCGGCTGCCCTGGGCGCGCGCGCTCGTCCTCAAGGCCCGCCAGGCGGAAACGCTCCAGGCCAGGCGCGGGACGGTCGTGGCCGCCCCATGTGGAGATGGAGGGCTCGACCGGCGCGTGCGCGACCCGCAGGGCAGTGTGTGGTACGCGCTCGATTTTTTGATAAGCCGCGACGCGGGCCTGTACCTGGACACGCGCCACCTGCGCGCCTGGGCCCAAGCCCACCTGGCCGGCCAGACCGTGCTGAACACCTTCGCCTATACCGGCAGCCTGGGGGTGGCGGCCCGCGCCGGTGGCGCCTCCCGTGTGTTGCACCTCGACCGGAACCGCGCTTTCCTCAATGTGGCCAAGACCTCGTACACGCTCAACGGCTTGCCAATCGACAAGGCCGATTTCCGCGCTGGCGACTTTTGGGTCGAGGCCGCCCATCTGAGGCGAGCCGGGGAGCGTTTTGACTGCGTTTTCCTCGACCCCCCCCTTTTTTCGGCCACCGGCAAGGGCCGGGTCGATATGGTTGCCCACAGCCGCCAGTTGATCAACAAGGTCCGCCCACTGGTCCGGGACGGCGGCCGGCTGGTGGCGGTCAACAACGCCTTGTTCGTCAGCGGCGCCGACTATATGCGCACGCTCGAGGCGCTGTGCGCCGAGGGCTACCTGTCCTTTGAAGAGATCGTGCCGGTCCCGCCCGATTTCACCGGCTACCCGCGCACCCGTTTGGGCAGTTTGCCCGTCGACCCAACCCCCTTCAACCATGCTACCAAGATCGCCGTGCTGCGCTCCAAGTAGAACACTTGGTAGGGGCAGACCCCTGTGCCCCGAAGGGGGCCTGGGCACTCGCTTTGCAGGGAGTCGCCCCTACACAGAAGGGCGAAGAGCTGAAGGGCTTTCCAATCTGGACAGGGTACAGTATAATAGCATCATCGAGCGATTTGCTGATTTGACAAGGAGAAGCCTAATGAGCAGCACCGTTTACTTTGCCCCGGCGCGGGCGACGCGCTGGGACGACGCCAGTCAGGCGGCTGGCCTGGAACGCCTGGTCGAGAAAATGGATTTGGCCAGCGCGATCGCCAAGGACGAGTACGTGGGAGCTAGTCATATTTGTTAAATCGAGGTATACTGTTAACAAGTTGTGAGGAGCCTATGTCGTCAAGCTTTACTTGTCAGGAGAGGGAAACGTGAGGATCAAGTTCTGGGGTGCACGTGGCTCCATCCCATCGCCCCTCAGACCTGAGTATGTGGAAGAAAAAATCTGCCAGGCTATCTTGGGCTTGCCTGATATTGATCCCCAAGACGTCGAAGCTGTGCGGGCCTACGTCGGCAGCCTGCCTCCCTTAGTACGCGGCACAGCTGGCGGCAATACGCCTTGTGTCGAAATCCGGGCCGGCAGCGAAATCTTGATTGTCGATGCCGGGTCGGGGCTGCGCGAATTGGGTATGGAATTGATGCAAGGCCCTTGCGGGCGAGGCCAGGGCGTCTTGCATGTGTTCATCAGCCATCCCCACTGGGATCATATCCAGGGATTCCCCTTCTTCCCGCCCGCCTACGTGCCCGGCAATCGTATTCGCATCTATGGCCCTCACGATCTCGAGAAGGCTTTCGAGCTCCAGCAGAACCCGCTCAATTGTCCGGTCTCGCTGTCGTATGTGCAAGACGATCTCAGTTTCATGCGGGCCGATATCGGTTTCGTAGTGTTGAAGGTGGGACAGCCACTCTCGATCGGCCCGGTCCACATCAACTTGATTCGAAATCCCCATCCCGGTGATGCCTATAGTTACCGCTTTGAAGACCAGCACGGCGTGTTCGTATATGCCAGTGACATCGAACACAAGCACCTGGACGAGGCTAGCTTGAAGCCCCACATTGATTTCGCCAAAGGGGCCAATGTGTTGGTCTTTGACGCCCAATATACCCTGCGCGAGGCCTGGCATCAGAAAGAAGATTGGGGACACAGCTCGGCCTGGGTGGGTGTAGACCTGGCGCGGGCGGCCGGCGTCGACAAGTTGATCCTGTTTCACCACGACCCGGCCTATTCTGACAGTGATTTGCTCAAGATCATGGCGACGGCTCAGACTTACCAGGCGCAAGACACGACCCGTCCCGCTTGCAAGATCTTGGTGGCCTACGAGGGACTGACCCTGGACCTGGTGCCGCAAGGCAGCGTGAGCTTGCAATTGGCCGCCGACGGTGAGACAGCCGTTTTGACCCCTGCCTCTGTCTTTGACGAGGGGGGAGTGGATCAACTGGTGCGGCAGTTGGATGCCCTGGCCAAGCAAGGCTCCAGCTCGATCATCGATCTATCCCAGGTGGAGATGCTGACGACGGCCAGCCTCAAGGCGCTCGTCGCGCTGCAACGCGGGCGCGAGGGTGTCCCCACCGTCCTGGCGGCCCCTTCCGCAAGGGTCCGGCACGTGATCGAGTTGGCCGGCTACCAGGATTACTTTTCGATTTACCCCTCGGTCGATGTAGCCCGCGCGGCTGTGCAAGCGCGCGAGGTTTTGGGCCTGCCGGGCCAGGTTTTCAAGGGCCGCTATCAAATCGAGACCAAGATCGGCTCAGGGGGACTGGTTGACGTGCTCAAGGCGACCGACATCCAGACTGCCCGCACGGTCGCTATCAAGGTGCTGGCCCCCTGGCTCAGCCAGCGCACGATTGACCGCTTTATGCGCCAGGCGCAGCAGGTGGTGAACCTGGAGCATCCTAATATCGTCAAGAGCCTGGCCTGGGACAAGGAAGGCGCGCACTACTTTGTGGTGGAGGAATTCGTGGAAGGCCCCACGCTCCAGCAATACCTGGAGGGCGGCGTCCACCTGTCGGCCGATGATATCATGGGGGTCGCGTTGGACGCCAGCCGTGCCCTGGAATACGCTCACAGCCAGGGGGTGGTCCACGGGAATCTCAAGCCGCGCAATATCTACCTGGTGCCCGAGGGTGTCAAGGTGAACGGCTTTGGCCTGGGACGCTTGGAGGAGGGGCGCAACTTGCTCGAAGCGCCCATGCTTTTCCTGGAGGCGGCCTACCTGGCGCCGGAGCAAATCCTGGGCGAAGTGCTCGACGCGCGCACGGATCTGTACACACTGGGAGTGATCCTGTACCAATTGGTGACCGGCCACCTGCCTTTCGAGGGGGCCGATCGTGAGATGCTGCTGGCCCACTTGAATCGGACGCCTCGCCCTCCTCGCGATTTGAACCCGCGCGTGTCTCCGCCGTTGGAGCACCTGGTCCTCAAGCTGTTGGAAAAGAATCCCAACGACCGCTATACCAGCGCGCAGCAGACGCGGCGCATTTCGGGCGGTTTAGTCATCAATACGGAGGATTCGCGTGGGAAACGCCGGCTCCCCCTTATCGGGCGCGAAGAGCCGTTGTTCACCCTGCGCACGGGCTGGCAAGAGGCGTGCGCTGGACGGGGACGACTGGTCTTTATCAGCGGCGAGGCAGGTGTGGGCAAGACGAGCCTGGCTCAACAAGCCGCTGAGCAAAACCAACCTGCCGTGTTGTTGATCGGGCACTGCCGGCAGTTTACGGAAGCCTCATCGCTCTACTACCTCTTCATCCAGGTCTTGCAGGCCTATTTTTCCACCGTCCCACCCGAACTGGTGGACGAACAGGCTCGCCAACTCTTGAGCGACGTGGCCTATTTTGTGCCCGAGGTTCGCCAGATGCTGCCCGATTTGCCGGCACCATCTGGGCTGGAGCCGGAGCACGAACAACTTCACATGATGAGCTGCCTGACACAATTTATTCAGCGGGCCACCCAGCAGCGACCCTGGTTCCTCATCCTTGACGACCTGCAGTGGGCTGACCCGGGTAGTATTGAGGTGCTGCGTTACCTGGCCTGGCACGTCCCTTCTATGGCGCTCATGGTCGTCGGGATTTATCGCGACCTCGAGTTAGAGCGGGGCCATCCGCTGTTGGCTCTGCTGAACGATTTGAGCAGCCACCCGGCCTGCCATCTCGTGGCACTGGAGCGCCTGGATCAGCTTGGGGTCGAGCTGATGTTGGTGAATCTCTGGCAGCAGCCCGTGCCGACGGCTTTGGTGCAAAGGATCTACCGGCATACGGGGGGAAACCCCACCTACGTCGAAGAGGTTGCCAAGGGCTTGATCGATGCGAGCCAAATCACCGTCCAAGATGGCCAGTGGCGTTTCCCGGCCCTGGAGGACTTGAGCCTGCCGCGCAATGTGCGCGAGGTAGTGGCGCGCCGCATCGAGTATCTCAGCCCAGACACACGCGCTTTGCTGCACCAGGCGGCTGTGCTAGGCCCGACTTTTAAACTCGATGACCTGCGAGAGATGAGCGGTTGGTCCGAGCGGCAAATCCTGGACTGCCTGGACATGGCGCTGGAGCGAGAGTTGGTTGAGGAGATGCAGGGCAATGGCATGCTTCGCTTTCGCCATGCTGAAATCCATCACGTCCTCTATACCGATATCGGTCCCCTGCGCCGCCGCATCCTGCATCGCCAGGCGGCCGAGGCGCTGGAGCGGCGCGCCATGCCCGAACCCGAGCGCATTGCCAGGGAATTGGCCTATCATTTTGGCGAGGCCGGCGAGTTTGAGATGACGGCTGTTTACAGCATCCAGGCTGCCCGCCAGATGCAAGCCGCCTTTGCCAACGAGGTGGCCCTGGGGTGGTATCAACGCACCCTGGAAGTGCTCGACCAGCTCGACCCAGAGCAGATCCCAGCCTTCCAACCCCTCCGGCTGTCGGCTCAACGCGGCATGGGGGAGGTGCTCACCTTGCTGGGCCGGCACGGCGAAGCGCTGGAGCATTTCGCGACAGCACGGATCTTGTTGGAAACCGAGATGCTGCCCGAAAATCACATCAAACAGTTGGCTGACCTCCATCGCCAGATCGCGTTCGTGTATGAAAGACGCGGCGAATACGATCTGGCCCTGTCTTGGTTGGACCGTGGCGCGCGCTACCTGGAGCCGGGCGAGCCAACGCCTGAATTGGCCCATATCTACACGCTGTACGGCACGGTCTATCTGCACCGGGGTGACCATGAGGCGGCGCGGACCAAGCTCGAGCGCGCCCTGAGTCTGGCCAAGGCCACCGGCCTGCGCCAAGTGGAGGCCGACAGCTTACGTACCCTGGGCGTCGCTTTCTGGCGCTTGGGCCGCTATGCACAGGCTGGCGTGTGTTACAAGCAGTCTCTCGCGATAAATCGCGAGATGGGCAGCCGGCAAGGTGAGAGCAATGTGCTCAACAACCTGGGGATTATCGCCCTCGATCAGGGCGACTTTAGCGCCGCTACCAGTTATTACAAACAAGCCCTGGTTATCAAGCAGGACATCGGCGACCGGCAGGGTGAGCGTAGTTTGTTCCACAACCTGGGCCTGGTCTCCCTGCGCCAGGGCGATTATGCCACGGCCAGGGGCCATTACGAGCAAGCCCTGGCTATCAGCCACGAAATGGCTGACAAGTATGGCCAGAGCACGACTTTGAATGACCTGGGCCTGGCCTATCACGCTGTGGGGGATGGCCAGGCGGCACTCAGGTATAGCCAACAAGCGCTGCAGATCGCGCAAGAGATAGGCGCCCTCGACGCCCAGGGCTATGCTTTGACAAACCTGGGACATGCTTTGGAGAGCCTGGGGCAGTTGGCCGAGGCCGCCGAGGCGTATCAGCAATCGGTCGATATATTGCAGAACATGGGCCAGGCCCACCTGGCGATAGAGCCGCAGGCTGGGCTGGCACGTGTTCTCATGGCCCAGGAGAGGCTGGCCCAGGCGCAGGCTTGTGTCGAAGAGATTGTAACTTTTATGGAAGAGCGGCCGGGGACGCGCGCCCTGGAGGGAACGGATGACCCTGGCGAGGTCTATCTCACCTGCTATCGTGTCTTGCAGACCGTACAAGACCCGCGCGCCCCAGCCATTCTCAAGACAGCCTACACTTTGCTGCAAGAGCAGGCTGCCAAAATTGACGATGAGGAACTGCACCGCTCGTTCCTTCAAAACGTCCGCTCGCACCGGGAGATCGTCTACGCCTGGCAGAGTGACGTGAGCCAGGACTAGGGCCATATGAGACTGATCAACTTATTCCTGGACGTGCCTTCGACAGACCCCGACGATGCGCGCCGCCGCAAGCTGCTCAATATCCTGCTGGCAGGTGTGGCAGCCGGTGCGATTATGATGGTTCTGGCAAGTATCGCGCTCGTTCTAAGCGGCGTGTCGAGCCTGGAAGAGGGCAGTTGGGTGTATCCCTCAGTTTTGGCCTTGCTGGGAGGGGGAGTGCTGGTCTTTGCTATCAACCGTTTCCGCTCGGGGGTGTGGGCCAGTTGGCTCTTTGTGTTGCTCGTGACCTTGGTCATCCTGTTTACAGATGAACCGCGCCAAGTCGTCGCCGGTCGCAGCTTGTTTCTGCTGACTATCCCCATCATGATCGCCAGCGTCTTGCTGCGTCCCCATTCCAGCTTTATCGCGACCGGCTTGATTGGCCTGCTGCTCATCGCATTTGGCCTGTACGCAGGCGTGGACGACCGGTCGAGCTTGCCATTTACCATCATCGGCTTCCTGGTCGTGGCGACCGTGTCGTGGCTGGCCACTCACAGCACTGAACAGACCTTGCAAGATTTGCGCGCCCTCAACCAGGAGCTGGATCGGCGCGTCCTGGATAGAACGCTTGAGTTGGCCGAGGCTAACGACCAACTGATCGAGGCGAACCTGCAACTGTTCGAAACCAATGAGCAACTGGCCGCTTCGTACCAACGCGAACAGGAGCGGCTGCGGCTGTCCGATACGCTGCGCGAGGTGGCTACCTTTGTCGGCAGCAGCTTGGAGCCTCAGGGCGTCGTTGAGCTGATGTTGAGCCAATTGGGCAAGGTTGTCACCTACCATTATGCGACCGTGAGGGCCTTGGCCGGCCATGAATTGGAGCTTGTAGGAGGATGGAACGCCGGTGAGTGCGTGAGCCAGGAGCCTAGTGCGCCGGTGAACAAATATCCCCTGAACGCGGCGGCCTTGCGAGAGAGGCAGCCACTCCTGGTGCCTGACGTGAGAGACGACGAGCGCTGGTGTCCTACCCCGACCACGGGCGCGATTCGTTCGTTTATCAACGCCCCCCTGCTGGTCCAAGGTGCCCCGACCGGCTTGCTCAGCGTGGGGCGAACGGACGAGACCCCCTATACCGAGCAAGACGCGCAGGTGGTGTTCGCTTTTGCTAACCAGGTGGCGGTAGCCCTGGAAAATGCCCGCTTGCACGAATACGAGCTGGATCAGGTCGAGCGCGAGCTGGAAATCGCGCGGCGGATCCAGGTCAGCTTGCTCCCCTCCGAGTCGCCCACGCTCGATGGGCTGGACATCGCCGGCTACTCACAGCCGGCGCGCCAGGTCGGCGGCGATTTCTACAACTATTTTGTGTTTGGAGAGGGCCAGCAGGTGGGACTGGCCGTGGGTGATACCTCGGGCAAGGGCATGGAGTCGGCCTTGATGATGGCCTTGTCGTTTGGCTTGCTGGCCAACCAGGCGCTCTCCGATGTTAGCCCGCCCGCCTTGTTGGCCGAGTTGAACAAGGAAATACTCCCGCATACCAGGCGCAGCGGGCTAAACACGGCCCTGTGTTACACGCTGCTGGAGCGCTTGGCCTCCCCACCTGATGGCGGCGCCTGGTGGCAAGTGCAGGCGGCTAACGCTGGCTTGCTTTCACCCTTGATCTGTAACCCGGCCGGAATGGTCGAGTGGGTTGACCTGAAAGGCTTGCCGTTGGGCGCCTCGGAAGATAGCTTGTACGAGGTCTGGGAGGGATCGCTTGCTCCCGGCAGCGCACTGATCTTGAGCAGCGATGGGCTGGTGGAGGCTAAGAACGTGCTGGGCGATATGTACGGTTTTGACCGGCTGGTAGAACACGTGACGGCCAAGCCGCCGGGAAGATTCGCGGCTCGTGAGCTGCTGGAATGGATCCTTGCGGGCGTGTGTGCCTTTATGGGTGATGCAGAGATGTACGATGATTTGACCTTGATCGTGGCGGTCGTGGGATGACAGTTCACAGTCCAAAGTTGTCTCAGCCGCGCCGTAGAGCTGTCGCTTGGATGGTTGGCTGTGCAGCGTTATTCGCTGTTGTGACCACTTGCTCGTGCTGCGCGTTGAGCAGTGGCCTGGTGGCCTGGTCCTGGCGGCAATACACCGCTTATCCTACTGACCCAGAGGCGCTCGCCCAGGTGGTGCAGCACCAGGTCGTCCAGATGCGTGGCCTGGAGTTTATCCACCCGGTGACCGTGCGGACGCTGACGCCGGACGAGCTGCGCGAACGCATGCAACGCGAGTTGGAGCAAGAATGGCCTCCCGAAGAAGCGCGCAAATACGCGCTCACCCTGGCCGCTTTTGACCTGATGCACCCGGATACTGACCTGTACCAGTTGTACCTGGACCTCTTGTCAGAGCAAGTCGTCGGCCTGTACGACACCGACACCAAGGAACTGTACGTGGTGGCGGACGGCAAGATAGGCGTGCTGGGGCGCATGATACTGGCTCACGAACTGACTCATGCGTTGCAAGATCAGCATTACGATTTGAACGCGTTGGGGTACGGCGAACAGGTCAGGGGCGAGCTGGATTCGGAACACATGAGCGGCATCGTGGGTCTGGTCGAAGGCGATGCCAGCTTGCTGCAATCGATGTACATGCGCACGTTTTCCGCGCTCGATTGGGCGCGCTTGGGCTGGGAGTACGCGCAACTAGACATGGACACGCTCGAAAGCGCGCCCGAGGCGTTGACGGCCGGGCTGACCTTTCCATACCAGGAAGGGCAGCGCTTCGTGGTTTCCTTGTACGAGTCGGGCGGGTGGGCGGCTGTGGACGCCGCTTTTGCTCGCCCCCCCCAGTCTACCGAGCAGATTTTGCACCCCGAGCGCTACCGCGCGGGTGATCGCCCGCGCCTCGTCGCCTTGCCTCCCTTGACCGATACGCTTGGCGCCGGGTGGCAGTTCGTTGACGAAGACATCATGGGCGAATTTTACACTCGCCTGCACCTGTCGCCGCAGACCGGCTCCCTCGCTGCCGCCGAGGCGGCTGAAGGTTGGGGCGGCGATCGCTACGCCGTATACTCCCACGAGTCCCAGGCGGCCCTGCTGCTGGCCTGGCGCACCGTGTGGGACAACGAGACAGAAGCCGACCAGTTTGTGGAGGAGTACAAGCGCTACCTCGATGATGTGGCCGGCCACGAGGCTAACCTGGCCCAGGCCGATCGCGCTTGCTGGCAACTGCCTGACCAGTATCGCTGCCTGGTGTGGAGCGCCGATAGGGTTACGGTCGTGCGCGGCCCCGACGCCTACACGGTGGAACGAGTGATGCAAGTTTTAAGGTAGGGGAGAGTTTCCCTGGCCTGCGACCGAAGGGACATGCAGGGCCGCTGGCGGCTGTGGCGCAGCCCAGGACAGGCAAACCCGCCCATACACCCTAGTATTTCGCGGCGTAAATGCGCCTATCATGGTGATCGTGCAATCGCCGCGAAATACTCAGGCAATTGGGCAAAAGGCTCAACGTAATGGAGGGCATATTTAGGCCCAATTGCACTAGGAGGTTCCCATGTCCGACAAAAATACCGGTCTTCCAAGAGGCATTGATCTGCTGCATAACCCGGCCCTGAACAAGGGCACGGCCTTTAGCCAGGCTGAACGCGACGCCTTGGGCCTGCAGGGATTGCTGCCGCCGCACGTCCATACCCAGGACGAGCAGGTTGCGCGCGTCCTGGAGAATTTTAACCGCAAGCCCAACACCCTGGAAAAGTACATCCACATGCTCGCTCTCCAGGATCGCAACGAAACCCTGTTTTATCGGGTCGTGCTGGATTATATCCAAGACATGATGCCCATCATCTACACGCCCACCGTAGGACAGGGCTGCCAGGAGTATGGGCACATCTTTCGCCGCCCGCGTGGCTTGTTTATCTCGGCCAACGACAAGGGGCGGGTGGCGGATGTCCTGCGCAACTGGCCAGGCCGCGATGTGCGTATCATCGTGGTCACCGATGGGGAGCGAATCCTGGGCCTGGG
>JAFGFO010000158.1 GCA_016931085.1 Thermoflexales bacterium | reverse complement strand
GACGATTTTGTAGGGCGGCTTTCTACGCCAAAGGCGTCCTGCGGATAGCCGCCAGGCTTGCGGCAGGTATGGAAACCTGCCCTACGGGGGTCTCTCCGACAAGCTCCTAGTGCAAGAGGATTCATCCTAGCTCCTCCATTTCATTCCATCACCACGTCTTTGAACGAGGCGTAGGCCACCGGCCAGACGAAAAAGCGGCGGACGTGCGGGCCCAGCACAAAGCTGTTGCGCTGGTAGGTCAAGGGGATGCACAAAGCATCCTCCGCCACCAACTGCCGGTCCAGCTCGTGATAGAGCGCCATCCGCTTGCGCACGTCCAGGGTGCCGGCCGCCTGGGCGACCTTGGCCCAGTAAGACGGCGCCTGCCACGTGTTCAAGCCGACGAGCCCTTGGGCCAGGAAATTGTGAGGGTCGGGATAGTCGGCCAGCCAAGAATTGATAAAGAGGTGGGGGGGATCGTCTTGGAGTTGGCTGGACAAGCTTGACAGTAGCCGCCGCTCCATGACACACTCGACCCCCAACGCCTCCCGCCACTGTGCCGCCAGGGCAAGCGCGAGGGGATCCTCCGGCGAGAACAGGACACAGCGCAGGGTGGGCAAGGCGCGTCCACCGGCATAGCCGGCCTCGCGCAGCAGGGTGCGCGCTTGCTCCGGCGCGTACGGCGGCGCCAGCTCTGGCGAGTGGCCTGGCATGCCTGGCGGCACATAACCACCCCAGGCCAGCCTGGCCGTCGTTTCGGACACGATCGCGGCCAGGCGGGAGCGATCGACGGCCAGGGCCAGCGCCCGCCGCACCCGCCGGTCGTCCAGGGGCGGTGTGGGCAGCAGGCCACAGTAACGCGTGTACAGGCCGGGCTTGTGCAGCCAGCACTCTGGCGGGACGATGCGCTCGAAGGCGGTGACCTCCTCCACGCGGTTCACCTCACAGACGTCCAATTCACCGGCCTGGTAGAGCTCCACGGCGTTCATGCCATTCTTCCAGTAGAGGGTCTCGACGCGGTCGACATTGCCGTCCGAGCGGCCGCAATAGTAAGGGTTGCGCTCGAACACCACCCGCTCGCCCGGACGCCAGGCCGCCAGGCGAAAAGGTGCGTTGCCCACCCAACCCTCCGGCTCCTCTTCCGGCGAGCGGGGCGGCGGCCAGCGATGGCGAGGCAGCGGGTAAAAGACGGTGCCGACGAGCAGCGACAGGAAATAAGCCAGGGGCTCTTCCAACTCGACTTCCAGCGTGAGCTCGTCCAGGGCGCGAACGCCGACCGTCGCCGGGTCGCCGCTGCGTCCCTGGTGAAAATCTTGAGCGCCGCGCAAGACATAGAGCCACTGCACCAACTGGGAAGCCGAGTCCGGCTGCAACCAGCGCCGCCAGGCATAGACGAAATCGTGCGCGGTGAGCGGCGCGCCGTCGCTCCAGCGCGCGTCTCGACGCAGGTGGAAGCGATACGTGCGTCCATCGTCGTCCAGTTCCCACCGCTCGGCCATATGGGGCACGATGTTCAACTCGGGGTCGAACTCGACCAGCCCGGCAAACAACTGCTGCACCGCCAGGTTCGAGTCCAAGTCAAGCGACATGCCCGGTTCCAACGTCATGGGGTTACCCAGCACCAAGCGCAGCGGGCGCTTGGCGTAGGCGCGCTGGAGCGAGGACGAGGCCGGCTGGCAGGCAAAAGCGGCGGCGTAATACTCGCCGGCCCGTGCGAAATCGCCCCGCGTCATGTCCACCAGGCCCAACTTGAACAGCAGGGGCTGGCGCGCCTGGCGATCCTCCGGCAGGATCAGATCGAGGGCACGGCGATAATAAGCGGCCGCCTCGTCCAGGGCGTATGCCCGACGCGCGTGGTCGCCGGCCAATTGCAGGTAGCGCACCGCCAGCTCGACCTGGCCGGCGGCCTGGTAGTGGTGGGCCAACAAGCCGTACTGTTCTTCCAGGCTGTCGGCAAAGATGAACTCCAACGCCTCGGCCACCCGCTGGTGAAAGCGCTGGCGCTGCTCTTTGAGCACACTGTGATAAGCCGCGTCCTGGATCAGGATGTGCTTAAAGATATACTCCAGGTCGGGGTGCTGGCGCGTCTCGCGGATCAATTCGACCTGCTCCAGGCGGGTCAGGTGTGTCCCCAGCACGTGCTGCATGCGCTGTTCGATGGCGAGGATGTAATCCAGCACCCGGTACCAAAAGATGCGGCCGATCACGGCTGCCATTTGCAGCACCAGCTTGGTCTCGTCTTCCAGGCGATCCAGGCGGGCCAGGATGACGCCTTGCAGCGTGGTGGGAATGTCAATCTGGGCCAACTCGACCCCCGGCGCCGCGCTCCAGCGGTCGTCCTGCCGCAGCAGCACGCCCTGGCTGATGAGCGCGCGCAAGATTTCCTCCAGGTAAAGCGGATTGCCCTCAGCCCGCTCCAGGATCAACGTCCGCATCGCCTCCGGCAGCGCTTCGACGGCCAACAAGTGCCCGATCAAGGCTTGGCTGCCCTCCGCCGAAAGTGGGGCGAGGCTGATCTCTTCAAAGCGGCACGCCGGCTCGGCCCGCAGCGTATGGAGGAGCTTTTCACAGGCCGAGCAGCCGAAAGGCCGCTGAACCAACAGAAAGACGAGCGGGTTTTGCGAGGTCTTGGGGAGCAACTGCTCCAGCAGCACAGCCGAGGTGGGGTCTACCCAGTGCAAATCTTCCATCACGACGACCAGGGGCGCGCGGCGAGACAAATGGAGCAGCAGGGTCTCAAAGATTTGAAAGATCTGCCACTGGCGGCTCTCACCGGCCATCGCCTCGAGCCGTTCCTGCTCGGCCGGGGGAAGCGGCAGGCCCAGGAAATCCGCCAGGTAAGGGTACAACTCGTGCGTACGGCCGGGGAGCAAATCGTCCAGGAAGACCCGCAGGCGAGTCTCCAGGAGGCCGGCCTCAGCCTCCGGCGCTACGCCGATCAAGCTGCGCAGCAAGTCCAGGAAAGGGTGGTAACTGAGCATTTCGCCGTAGGACAGGCAGCGTCCTTCTACCCACTGCACGGGCCGTGTCGTTCCCTTTGGGGAAAGTGTGCCGCTATGCTGGCGCAGCTCGGCCACAAAGCGCGACTTGCCCACCCCGGCCTCTCCCACGATTCCCACCAGGCTGCCCTGGCCGGTCTGCAAGCGCGCCAGGATAGCTTCCAACCGCCCCAACTCCTCGTCTCGCCCGACCATGGGCGCGCGCAAGCCCAAGCCCTCCAGGCCGCGCACCCGCCCCGGCTGCGTCTTGGGGCCGACAAGCTCGTAGACCCATTGAGGCATCTGCTTCCCTTTGAGCGTGAGGGGAGGCAAGGGCCTGAAATCAAAAAGGGGGGCCACCAGGTTGTAGCTGGCCTCGCCCACCAGGATCTGCCCGCTGGTGCTGAGCTCGGTCAAGCGCGCCGCCACGTTGACGGCATCGCCTATCACGCTGTACTGCTGGCTGCCCTGCGCGCCGATCCCGCCGGCAACCACCAGGCCGCTGTTGACGCCGATGTGGATATCAATGTCAAGCTGAATGTTCGAGCTCTCGGCGGGGGGCGTTTCAGAGCAAGGCATAAGCTCCAGGCTTGAAACTTGAAACTTGAAACTTTTAACTCGTTCCCGTACCGCCAGCGCGGCGCGCAAGGCACGCTCAGCGTGGTCCTCGCAAGCAGTCGGCGCGCCAAAGAGCACCATGACTTCGTCGCCGATGTACTTGTCGATGTGTCCCCCGTAGCAGTCGATCACCTCCTTCACCGTGTCGAAGCAAGCGTTCATCAAGCGGCGAGCGGCTTCGGGGTCCAACTGCTCGCTGAGCGTGGTAAAGCCGGACAGATCGGCGAAGAGAATCGTGACCGGCTTGCGCTCGGCGCGCTTCAAAGGCGCCGCGCTGCTTGCCTCCAACTCGGCCATCTGCTTGCGCATGGCGGCGAGCGCCGGGTCGACCACCTCGTCACCCAGGCTGCCACGTTGCGCTTCCAACGCGTGGATGGATTGTTCGAGTCGCTCGCGCTCACTCATGACTATCCTCACAACACCCGCTACGTAGCGGCGACCCCCTGTGGTCACCCAGGGCAGAGGCAAGCCCTGCCCCTACGATTCCCAACGCGGCTCGCGCACCCACCAGCGCATCAAGACGGCCCCCACCAGCGAGAGGGCCGCGCTGGCGGCAAAGAGCCAGCCAAAGTTGAGGCTGGCCAGCCACGTAGCCAGCACCGGCGCCAGCATGCCGGCTACCCCCAGGATGGTGTTGACCAGGCCGGCGTAGGTGGGCCGGCGTTGGGGTTCGCAAAACTCGAGCACGATCATGGTGCCCGACACGATAAAAGCGCCGGCGCTAGCGCCCAGCAGGGCAAACACGGCATAGTACCACTCCGCGCCCGGCGCCAACCAGGCCAGGCCAAACGCCAGGCAAGCGACGACGGCCCCCGCTTCCAGCGACAGCTTGTGCCCGAAGCGATCGGCCAGCAGGCCAAAAAACAAGTTGGCAGCCGTTTGGCCCGCCAACGACACGACCGTGTACACCCCCACCGTGGCGTCCGGCACGTGCCAGCGCCACACGGCTGCCACCGTGACAAAACCGGAGCCCATCCCGGCCAGGGTCAACAGCGCGCGGGCGACGACAAAGCGGCGAAAGTTATGGTCGTCGCGCAGGATGGCCGGCAGCTTGGCCCAGAACTGGCGTTGGCTTTGGCGGGGCGCGGTGACCGCTTGCAGCGGCTCGCGGGTCAGGGCCAGGAAAAACCAACTGAGCGTGATCCAGGCAGCCGCGATGGCAAAGATAATGACAAAATTGGTCGGAAAGGCGTAGGCATTCAGAATCCACGCGCTGGCGCCCGCGCCCAGCAGCCCGGTGCCGGCGCCGACGAAGGTGGTCGTGCCAAAGTAGCGTCCGCGCCGGTTGGCCGGGAAGCAGCGCGCGACCAGGTCTTGCCACGCCGTCGCCACGAGGCCCGACCCCAGGCCAAACCAGGCATAGCAGGCCAGGAAGACGAGCAGCGCCAGGGCGGGCGAACGGCCGGCCAGCAGGGCCGAGCCTATCATCACCCACAGCGGCAGCCGCTCCAGGAAGAGGCCCAGGTTCACAACCACCGGCTTGCGGTGGGGCAAGCGCTCGATCCAGTTCGCCGTGAACAACTGGGGCAAGAACCACGCGCCCTGGACGAGGATCGCCAGGATGCCGATGGGCACGGGGCTGGAGCTGAGCTTGCTGACAAAAAGCGGCAGGATCGTGCCGGCCGAGATAAAGCTGGAGCCCACCCAGAACGTGGCCCCGTCCAGCACGTTGACGGCAAAATTCCAGCGATAATGGTGCTCCACCTCGGCCGCGATCTCGGCCTCGCTGCGCAGCGGGACGACTTGATCCATGCGCAGCAGCCAGCGCAGCGCGGCGCGCAGACCGCTGCGGGCATACAAATTGGCAAACATACTCTCGGCTGTCATCTATTTTATCCACGAATCACAAAAGTTTGCGTCAATGACTCCTATCATAACTCAAGATTCACTTCTTGTCACGTTGACCCGCCGCGTGAGACCGGTCGCAGGGTTCAACAGAAACTAAAAAATGTGCTACAATGGCTGCATCGCCCATGCAGAGCAAGCCAGGCGAGCAGGTTACTATGGCACATCTCTCTATTCATTTGATGGGCTCTCTCCGTGTCAGTTTGGACGGAGAGCCAGTCACCGGCTTTGAATCCAACAAGGTGCGGGCGCTGCTGGCCTACCTGGCGGTTGAGGCTAATCGCCCCCACAGCCGGGACAGCCTGCTCGGGCTGCTTTGGCCCGATCAGGCCGAGCGCGCCGCCCGCCGCAACCTGGCCCAGGCGCTGTTCAATCTCCGCCAGGCCATCCACGACAAAGCGGATGTCCCTTTTCTGCACGTTAGCCGCGAGGCGATCCAGTTCAACCCTGACAGCGATTATTGGCTGGACGTAAGCGCTTTTGCTGCCCACATCGCAGCCAGCCAATCACACCCCCATGATGAGAGTGTTGCAGAATTGGCCTAGTCAGGCCGCGAATTGCTGCGCCGACTGACCTCTCCCCCGTCCCCTCCCCGACGCGGGGAGG
>JAFGFO010000157.1 GCA_016931085.1 Thermoflexales bacterium | reverse complement strand
CTCTGCGTGCTCTGCGCGCAAGCGAAAATCTTCGCGATCGTGCTAGTTTTTCGCGGGTAATACTATAAAACGAGCAGGCTATGGCGTATAGTTACCTCCTATTCCAAATTAACAATTAACAATTAAAAATTAACCATTAACCATTAAAATGCGTGCCGGTCTCGCCGCGCAACGCGCGCCCGATATTTTCGGGATTGGTGATGATGGCGCGCCTTTTCTTAATGGCGCAGCCGCTTTCCAGGTAGCCAATGATCGCCTCGATCTTGGGTGCCATCGAGCCTTTGGCAAAATGGCTGCCTTCTGCCAGGTACTGCCTGGCCTCGGCCAGGCTGATCCTGTCGAGCCAACGCTGATCCGGCTTGCCAAAGTTGAGAGCCACTTTTTCCACCACCGTCGAGATCACAAAAAGGTCAGCCCCGATCTGGCTGGCCAACAGGCTGCTTGCAAAGTCTTTATCGATCACGGCCGCGATGCCCCGGTACTCCCCCTCTCCCACGTCAACCACCGGGATACCGCCGCCTCCGACGGCGATGACGACGACGCTCGCACCAAGCAGCGCCTTGATCGTATCGAGCTCGACGATTTCTTTTGGGAGGGGGGAGGGCACGACGCGCCGCCAGCCGCGCCCGGCATCCTCCACCACACTCCAGCCCAAATCCCGCTCGCGCCGCCTGGCTTCGGCTTCGTCCATAAAGCCGCCGATAGGCTTGGTGGGGTCCTGGAAAGCCGGGTCGCCGCGATCCACCAGCACCTGGGTGACAACAGTGGCCACGTTTTTCTCTATCGCGCGCCGGTGCAATTCGTTCTGCAAGTTTTGCTGCAACGCGTAGCCAATCGCGCCCTGGCTATCGGCGCCGCAGACTTCCAGCGGCAGCTCGTGCATGCCTTCGACCTTGTGCGCGATCTCGGAGCGGCGCAGGATAAAGCCCACCTGCGGGCCATTTCCGTGCGTAATCACCAACTCCCAGCCGGCCTCGACCATATCCGCAAGGTGATAGGTGGTCTCTTTAGCCGCTTGGTATTGATCTTCAATCGTCTGGTGGTATTTGTCCTTGATCAACGAATTTCCACCGATGGCGACGACGGCGATCGACTTGTTAGAAACCGAGTTTTTTCTTGAAAACTCGGTTTCTTGAGTGCCGTGCATTTTCATTCCCGGGGTAGAACGGATAGTCATGCTAGCTACTTTTCTATACGTCTGATGACGTGAAAGCGGAAATAGCCGGGGACGAAATAGCCCAGCGAATAATCGACCACCCGGCCATCTTGGGCATACACCTGCGCCTCCAGCTTGAACAGGGGGGCGCCGCGTTTGATGCTCAGGCGGCTCGCCAGGGTTGGGTCGGCCAACGCAATGGCCAGTTCCGTGCGTGCGTGAGACAGGCCAGGCCGGCCGCGCTCGATCAGCACGTCCAACACCGATCCATCGAAGGCTGGCCCCAGATCTCCCTTGTGTAAATAGTCGAGGGGCACCACGTCCGACAGGTAGGCTACAGGCTGCCCATTGACAGCCACAGCGCGCGTGACGGACAACACCCGCACGGCTGAGCGGAGACCCAAGCCGGCCAACTCTTCAGGGTGGGCCGGCCGTTCCTCGATCAGGCTATGGTCTGTCTGAGCCTCCAGCCCCATGCGGCGGGCGATAGCGTCAAAACTCTCCAGGCTCTCCAGACCATTTTCGACGCTGGAGGGGGGAAAAGCGATAAACGTGCCAGCTCCCCGCCGGCGCACGAGCAGGCCGCGCTCCTGCAGGGAGCGCAGCACCTCGCGCAAAGTCGCGCGCGACACACCCAATTGAGCGGCTAACGCCGGCTCGGCCGGCAGCCGGTCGCCCGGCTGGCCGCGTTTAAGGAGCGCCGCCAAGGCTTTGTCCAGTTGAGAACGAGATGGCGGAGCGTTGTGCGTGTGCTTGCCCATGAGTGCTAATTATAGGCGAGTACACGACAATGTCAAGCCTAAGAGCTTCGCTTCGAATCCCTGCCTTCCATCACATACTGCGTCAACTCGCCCACGCTCAACTGGCCGATGCCCAACTTGTCCAAGGTACGCCCGCGCCGCCAGTAGTCGGTGCGGTGGATAAAGCACGCCAGGCGTATGATGCTGTCCATGCCGCGTACCGACACACCATAAGCTTGACCCAAAGACGCCATGGGCACCAGGCTCATGGGCACGTCTTCAAAGATGTAGCGATGATTCAAGGTGGGGGGCGCATTGATGCCATAGTAGCCCGTCTGGTTATGAATAGCCTCGTTGAGGTCCGAGCCGGTGGCGTCGTAGGCCATCTTGAGCCATTCTTGGGCCGTCTGGGCTCGAATGCCCAACGAGGAAGCCACCGTCACACGCTCTCGATCCAACACCTCCAGCACGCGGGCGACGGAGGAAGTCACCCCATCGATGTAAAACTGGAAATCGCCGCCGGTGGACTCGATGCGTCCGGCATTGAGGATAGTGAGAGCGGGGTGAAAAATAGCGCCCATGTTGTTCAGCCCGGTGTGCAGCACACTGGTGCCGTCAATGTATTGAGGGTAGGCCGGGGCAATCGCCTCCAGCACTCGAGGTGTGCTCTTAGCAGGCAGGGCGGCCACCGGCACGGCCTCTTTGATGCGAAAGATGCGCGCCTGGGCCGGACCTTCGGAACGGCTGGCATAGATGAGCGTCTCGGCCTCGGCCACAGTGACGTCGGCCTGGCATTTTTGGTCGCTCAGCACCTTGGCAAATTCAATCGCTCCGCACGTGCGGCCGGGATGCAGCACGACGATCTGGCCATCGCGCAAATGCGGCGCGACGGCCTGGGCGACATCGGCGTGCGCCGAGGAAGGCACGACCACCATAATGACATCAGCGTGTTCCAGGGCCTCTTTCATATCGGAGGTGGCCAACGCCAAGCGGCCAAATCCGCGCGGCCCTCCTTCGTAGCTTTCCAGCTCAATGCCGCCCCGCTTTTTGGTGATGGCGATGTTTTCCGGCGTGCGGTTATACAAAGTGACCGGAAAGTCCATTAAGGCCAGGTGGGCTGCCATGGCTTTGCCGCCGTGGCCGGCGCCGATAACGGTGTAATGTTGTGTGTTCATGCTGATTTCTCCTCGTTCAACGAACTGCGACACAAGCACCGCGCGAATCGATGCGTGTGTTGGCTTGGCCACGCGCAAAGGGATTGTTGCGCAAGTGCGGCGCATCCAGTATACCACATGTCACGGCTCGCGCCAAAGTGGGCGGATCAGTCAAGGGATCGACCACGCCCGGCTGCGCCAGGCGGCGAATTTCCTCCAGCACCGCCTGGGCCTCTTGGACGATCTCGCTCGTGCGCTGCCGCACGGCCGGGTCGGCCGCCATGTCGGGCTGGCCGCGCAGCGCATTTTCGATGGCGCGCCTGGCCAACTTGCATGCCTCGACGATGTCATCCGCCGTGGCGGCGTGGTGTGCTTCGGTGTGGCCAACGACGTGAACGATGTGGGGGCGGAGCGCCATCTGCAAGTAGACGCTGGCCGCCAGGTGGGCGCGCGCCGCGTCCACGTCCAGCGGGTAGCTGAGCAAGCCGGTGCGCGTCTGGCGCCAGATGCGGAAACCCCCTCCCCTATCCCCTCCCACCAGGGGAGGGGGATTGTCGAGGGAGAGGGGAGAGATAATCTCAACCATCGCCAGCATCTTGGCCAGGTCCATCGCGTCCGAAAGGCCCGGCGGGCTGTTGAACATCAACTGGGCGATGTAATCGCGCACGCCCAAGGCGCGGGCGTTGTAGGCGGAAAGATAAGCTGAAACGACGCAAACCACGTCCGAGGCATCGCGCATGCCCCAGTGGTGCGGCTCGTTCAGCTCGACCGGGATGCCGCGCGCGCCGTACCACGCCATCACCTCCTGGTGCTGGCGGATCGAGCCTTCCAGATCCCAGGGACCTCGTCCATCCATCTGGTTGAACCAGAAAAGCGGGATGGCACACCAGGCGATGTTGATCGTCTTCACGTACATCTCGGCCAGCTCGATAAAGTCGTCGGTGCCGGAATAAGTGCGCAGCAGTGGGTAGTTGCCCCCTCGGCTGGCGGCGTACAGCACGGCGTAATCCTCGGCGCTGCGCACCGGCACGCCGCCGGCGCCCTTGCGGCGCGGGTCCTGGCGCTCTGGATGGAAGAGATTCTCTTGCGCGTCCTGGTCGATGCCCAGCGAGATGACATCCAGGACTTGGGCCTCGGCGATTTGCCGCACGCCTTCAAGCGTCGCTTCCATGGTGGGCAAGCCAAAGTGATGGCGGAGGATGGGATAAGGCGATTTCCAGGCGATGCGCTCGACCGTGCTTTGGGGAAAGTCATCCTCAGACCTGACAGGTTTTAAAAACCTGTCAGGTCTTTTCAAGTAAGCCAACACCGTTTCGGCCGGCTCGCCGCCTTCAAAGACGCGCTCGAAAAAGCCCATGGCACGGGCGCGCTCGGCAAGCGGCGGTGTGCCGCCGAAGGCGAAGCGCACGCCGGCCGAGCGCAGCTCGTCGGCGGCCTCGGCGAACTGGCCCAACAGCCGCTCGCCCGTCTCTGGCGTCAGGCGATACGACACGCCCACCAACAGCTCGCCAGGCTCGGTCGAGGCGGCGGCCCGTTCGCGCCGAGCCGCTTCCAGGACTTGGTCGACCGAGACGGCCGGGCCGAGAAAGACCGTGCGCCAGCCGGCGGCCTCGGCCAGGCGCAAAAAGTTCATCACGCCGGCCACGTGGACGCACTCGCCTAACGCGGCAGCTAGAACTGTTTTCATTGGTCACCTCCAAACGTCCAAGTAGAAGCGCACCTGCGTGTGTGCCCTTCTGGGCAGACACATAGGTCTGCCCCTACGCAATCCCCAATTCGCCGGCGGTATCAGAATTTACCCCTCCCGCTGCACCAGCGGAAGGTAAGTACGATGGGTCTGGCCCAAGATAGCCCACTTGGATAGATGGCTTGGGGCAGCCGAAACAGTGTTAGCCGTTGTGTCGAGTTGGCTGGTGGTCTCGGTAATCCATTCGGCGCCATCCCAGTAGTACAGGGCCAACGTATCTTCAATCGCCGCGCCGCCGGCGGTATAGGTGATGACGACGCTATAGCTCGCGCCAGGCGCTACCTGAGCCAAATTGCCCGTGTCCGAATAGACCGCCTTCAGCTCATAGGCACGACCTACACCGACCATAACTCCTGTCCCCTCGGCCCAGTCCATAGGGGTATAGGT
>JAFGFO010000156.1 GCA_016931085.1 Thermoflexales bacterium | reverse complement strand
CTTTCTACGCCAAAGGCGTCCTGCGGATAGCCGCCGCGCCTGTGGCAGGTATGGAAACCTGCCCTACGGGTGTCTCTCCGACAAGCTGCTAGAGAGGAGCACCTCGATGAAAGTAAAACTTGTCTTGCCAGCATTGACCGAGGCCACCAGTCCCTTCTGGCGCCCGATCAAGTACTCGCTCTTCCCGCCCCTGGGATTGGCGACCTTGGCGGGTTATTTGCGGGACGACGACGAGATCACGCTTCAAGACGAGCACGTCGAGACGCTGGACCTGGATGATGAGCCGGACCTGGTCGCGATCCAGGTCTATATCACCTCGGCCTACCGGGCTTATGAGTTGGCTGACCACTACCGGCGAAAGGGCGCCCACGTGGCCCTGGGTGGGCTGCACGTGAGCGCGCTGCCCGAAGAGGCCGCCCAACACGCGGATACTATTTTCGTCGGCCCGGGTGAGGACACCTGGCCGGCTTTCCTGGCTGATTTTCGGGCCGGCCGCCCTGGTGCGGTGTATCGCTCCCAGGTGCGCACGCTGGCCGGCATGCCCCGGGCTCGCCGGGATTTGATCAAGCGGCATCTTTACCTGGTGCCCAATTCCATCGTCGTATCGCGCGGCTGCCCTCACACGTGCGATTTTTGCTACAAAGAGGCCTTTTTCAAGGGAGGCAAGTCATTCTACACTCAGGCTGTCGACGAGGCGCTGGCCGAGATCGACCGGCTGCCGGGGCGGCATCTGTATTTCCTGGACGATCATCTCCTGGGGGATCCTCGCTTTGCGGCCGCTTTGTTCGAAGGGATGAAGGGAATGGGCCGGCTGTGGCAGTCTGCGGCCACGGTGGCCTCCGTGCTGCGGCCAGGCTTGTTGGAAAAGGCCGTCGAAAGCGGCCTGCGCAGCCTGTTCGTCGGCTTTGAAACACTCAACGCGGCCAACCTGCGCGCGCTGCACAAGTACCACAACCTCAGGCGAGACTATGACGCGGCCATCCGCCGCCTGCACAGCCTGGGGGTGATGGTCAACGCCAGTTTTGTTTTTGGCATGGACGAGGATGACAAGGCCGCGTGCGAGCGCACGGTCGGCTGGGCGATCGAGCAGGGTGTTGAGACGGCCACGTTTCACATCTTGACCCCTTATCCCGGCACGGTTCTCCACCAGCGCATGCAGGCCGAGGGCCGGATCACCCACTCGAATTGGGCGCTGTATGATACGCGCCATGCCGTTTACCGGCCGGCCAGGATGTCGGGCGAGGAATTGGAGGCCGGCTATTGGCAGGCTTACCGGGACTTTTACCGCTGGGGGTCGATTTTCAAGGCGGCCTGGACGAAGGAAACGCCTCTGGAGCGAGTGCGGCACCTGGCGTACACCGCTGCCTGGAAAAAATTCGAACCGGTGTGGGACGCGGTCATCCGGGCCGGGCAGGTCTTTCGTTTCCTGCCCTTGCTGGAGGCTGTGCTGGCAAGTCCTCGCCAGGCTGCCCCGCGCATTGCGCCAGAGGAGCCAGCGCTCCCGTCTACCTGTTGACGCCCCTCTCCACAGCCTTAACCTTAACCTCAGCCTAACCTTAACATGGATCACACCCTGCTTGCTTTTTTCAACCAGACCTTGGCCCATCCCGCCCTCGATGGCGTGATGGTAGGCTTGACCTACTCGTTTTGGCTGCTGCCTGGTTTGGGGCTGGGGCTGATCGGCGCCAGGCAGCGCCGGGTGGGCACGGCTGTCTTGGCCGTGCTGGCGGTCGGTTGGGCCTTGATGATGTTCTTTCAGTTCCTGGCTCTGCGCCCCCGCCCTGAGGCGGTGCGCCTGGTGCTGCCCACGCCCGGCTTCCCGTCCTATCCCAGCGGGCACGCCGCAGGCACGTTTGGCGTGGCACTCGTCCTGGCATTGAGCTATCGTCACCCTCCCTGGCCGTGGTTGAGCCTGGTCTGGGCAGGGCTGGTGTCGTTGAGCCGCGTCTACCTGGGACTGCACTATCCGTCCGACATCCTGGGCGGCGCTGTCCTCGGCGCGGCACTGGGTGCCGCCTGCTATGGGGTGATCGTGGCGGGGGCTGGTTCTCCCCATAATCCCCCGCCCCTTGTGGCGACCGAAGGGAGGGTTAGGGGAGGGGGAAGGGCCTGGCGCTGGCTGTTGTGGCCGCAGATGGCCGTGGTTTTCGTCGTGACCCAGATGGCCTATCTCGACCTTGTGCCCCTCTATTTCTTGCAATGGCCGCACGCCGACAAGGTGCTCCACTTTTTGCTGTTTGGCCTGCTGGCTTTCTGGTTGAATATATGGCTTGAGGGGCGCACTGTGCATCTTTACGCTGGGCGCAGGGCTAGGGGCGGTTCGCGAACCGTCCCTACGATTCCCCTGGCGATATTGCTCCCCTTTGTCTTTGCTGCGGGGGAGGAGGGCCTGCAAGCCCTCTCTCCCCTGCGCAGCGCCGGCCTGGACGATGCGCTGTGCGACCTGGCCGGCATGATTTTCTTTTGGTGGCTAAGCGCCCGCCTGATTGACCTTCCAGGAAGGTCGAGAACTTAGTTTGGGATCGGTCACAGATCTTTGCCTGTCAATCTGTCACTTCCAGTTGCACGGTGTGCAGTTGCGCCGAGCTGGGGCCAACCATGACGTCAAACATGCCTGGCTCTACCACCGGCCACATATCCGGCCCCAGGAAGGACAGTTGCCCAGGCCCCAGCTCGAATTCTACCGTCCGCGTCTCGCCCGGCTGTAGCGTGATACGTTGAAAAGCTTTCAATTCTTGGACCGGGCGGGTCACCGAGCTGTATTGGTCACGGATGTACAGTTGCACCACCTCGTCGCCGGCGCGCGCGCCCGTGTTGGTAAGTTGGACGCGCACAGTCGCACTCCCGTCCGGCGCGATCTGATCTGGGCTGACGGACAATCCCTCGAAGCGGAAGGTGGTGTAGCTCAGGCCGTGCCCAAAGGGGAATAGCGGTTCTGGCGGTGTGAACAGGTAGCTGCGCCGGGCGGAAGGCTTGTGGTTGTAGAAGAAGGGCAGTTGGCCGGCCGAGCGCGGGAAGGTGATGGGCAGCTTGCCGCCCGGGTTGGCCTCGCCAAACAAAACGTCCGCCACCGCCGTGCCGGTGGCCTGCCCCAGGTACCAGCCTTCCAGGATGGCCGGCGCGCGCTCGGCGATGGTGTTGATCGCAAGCGGCCGGCCGTTGATCAGCAGGACGACGGTGGGCGTGCCGGTGTCTAGCACGGCTTGGACCAATTCACTTTGGTGGCCTAGCAGATCGAGGCTGTCACGATCGCCCCGGTGCTCTTCGCTCCACGCCTCGCGGCAGGTCGATTCGTTTTCTCCCAGCACGAGCAGCGCCACGTCGGCTTCTCGGGCGGCCTGCACGGCCTCGGCGATGTTCTCCTTGTCGCTCAAGATGGCCTCGTTGTTTCCCCAGGCGGCCCAGCCCTGCACACCCTCCGTGATGCGGCAGCCTTCCACGTAGCGTACTTGGATCTGCTCGCCGGCCTTTTGGCGGATGCCTTCCAGCACGCTGACGCCGTAATCAGGCTCGCTGCTGTAGCCGCCCAGGTGCACGTCGGCGGCGTTGGGGCCGATGACGGCCAGCGATTTGATCTTGCCTGGATCGAGGGGTAAAAGGGCGCCATTTCTTAATGGCGCGGGATCATTTTTCACCAGCACGATGGCCCGGCGCGCCAGCTCGGCCGCCAGATGCTTGTGCGCCGGGCAGTTGACCACGCGCTCGGCCTCGTCTGGGTCCACGTAAGGGTTCTCGAACAGCCCCAGCATGAACTTGGCTCGCAGGAGATACGCTGCTGCCTCGTCGATCCGCGCTTCAGGAACCTGGCCCTGCCTGACCAAATCGGGTAGCACGCCAAAGCACTTGTCCAGCTCGAAATCCACCCCGGCGTTCACGGCCAGCTTGACCGCCTCAGCCAGGCTGGAGGCGAGCTTGTGGGTCGTGTGCAGTTGCGTGATCGCTCCGCCGTCGGAGGTGACAAAGCCCTCGAAGCCCCACTCCTGGCGCAGCACGTCCCACAAGAGCCAGCGATTGGCGTGAACCGGGATGCCGTCTATTTCGTTGTACGAGGCCATCACCGCCTGCACGCCGGCCTCGACGACGGCGGCCTGGAAGGGCACGAGGAAGTTGGAGCGGATCTCTCGTTCAGAGTAGTTGGCCGGGGCGGCGTTGCGGCCCGACTCGGGCTGGCCGTGCACGGCGAAATGCTTGGCCGTCGCCAGGATGTGCCGCGACGTGATGGGCTGGGTTTTTCCTTGCATGCCGCAAATAGCCGCCACGCCCATGCGCGCTACCAGATGCGGGTCCTCGCCGTATGTTTCCTCGGTCCGTCCCCAGCGCGGGTCGCGCGCCAGGTCGAGCACCGGTGTCAGCGCGTGCTGGATGCCGCGGGCGCGCGCTTCAGCGGCGGCCGCCGCAAAGGCCTGCTGGACCAGGGCCGGGTCCCACGTGCTGGCCAAGGCGATGGCTTGGGGAAAACTGGTGCTGCCGCGGGCCATCAAGCCGTGCAAGGCTTCGGCTACCAGCAGGGCCGGGATGCCCAGGCGCGTGCGCTCGCGCAGATGGTGTTGGAGGGCGTTGGCGACTGACGCGCTTTGCCTGGGCGGGTGCTCGTGGCGCGCGGGGTGGAAAATCTCGCCCACCCCATTGCCGAGGACCGCGTCCAGGTAGTCAGGCTCGAACTGGCCATCCTGCCCCATCTTGCGCTCGTCGAGGTGCGCGAGGGACATCTGGGCGACCTTCTCTTCCAGCGTCATCCGGCCGAGCAGGTCGGCCAGGCGTTCCTCGACGCTCAGACGTGGGTTCCAATAGGGTGCGTCAAAATCAACGGACACAGTTTGCCTCCTGGATTGTGTGTGTATTTGGCATTATGGCGTATTATAACCTTGCTGTGGCGAAAAGGAAAGTCGTTAGGTTGGCCCTCATTTCACACGATTGGCAAATCGTGCTAGAATGAATCTATCTGAGAGACCCTAATGGTCTCCAAGACCTTTATGGTCTCTATGGGCATGATCAAGCGCTCTACACTCTATGCTGGATTGATTGGCGCCGCCGGGTTGGGCCTGGCGGCCGGCCTGCTGTGGCTGAATTTTTCCTCGCCGGCGGCCCAGGGACACAGCGCCTATTCCAAAGACCGTTTCAGGTTCCAGGTTCCAGGTCTTAGCTTAGAGTCCGACGATGCTGCCAGCATCGTTCCTGGTGAGGGGCAAAGCGCTCAGGTGCTCTACGTCGCCCCGAACGGGGACTGTGGTGTAGGGGTCGATCCCTGCTTCGGCAGCGTGCAGGCTGCGGTGGACGCCGCCGAAGCTGCCGCGGCTGGCGGACCAGCCGACGAGATCCGCGTCGCCGGCGGTGTCTATACCGACGTTCACCAACGAGCCGGTATCACCCAGGTCGTTTATCTCAGCAAGACCGTCACCATCCGGGGCGGCTACATCGCCGGCAGCCTGGATGGCTCGGCCTGGACGACTTCCTACCCGCTCACCCAGCCCACCACACTGGACGCCGGCGGCCAAGGACGCGGGCTGTACGTCACAGGGACCATCAGCGCGACGATCGAGGGGCTGCGCATCACAGGGGGATACGCGCACCAGAGCGGGGATAATGTCCAGAACGGCGGCGGCATAGCTATTGCCGGCGCTGCGGTTGTCCTCAAGCATAACCGCATAACAGGCAATTCCGCTCGCTTCGGCGGTGGGGTGCACCTGCGGCTGGGCAGCACGGCTACCCTTCGCGAGAATACGATCAGCTTGAATGTCGCCGACCACGGCGGGGGATTGGCTGTACAGGACTCGAGCCTTGCCAGGCTTGAAAACAACGCCATTACTTCCAATATCGGCCACCAGGATGGTGGTGGCGTATACCTGTCTGGCAGCGACGCCGTGCTTGACGACAACACTTTCACATCCAATGCCACGACCGGTTACGGCGGAGGGATATACATCTATGCCAGCCAGGCCAGGCTTTCTCGGAACACGCTGACAAGCAACCGGGCTGCCCGTATTGGCGACAGCCTTGCCTATGGGGGTGGATTGGCTGTGTTTAACTATAGCGATGCCGTGCTCGACGACAACCGCATTGCCTCCAACTCTGCTGATGACAATGGCGGCGGCATAT
>JAFGFO010000155.1 GCA_016931085.1 Thermoflexales bacterium | reverse complement strand
GCCCGTAGGGCAGGTTTCCACACCTGCCACAGGCGCGGCGGCTATAGAAAGCCGCCCTACAAAACGCTCTCTCCGACAGCCTGCTAGAGGAGTGAGGAATTGGCCACATGAAAGAAACGACGATGAGGAAGGTGTCCATCGGCAGGCTGTGTACACAGAAACGTCTGATGCTGGTGGAGATGACCTTGTGCTTGCTTGTCATTCCCCTATCCGGCTGTAGAGTTACAGCACCGATGCCACCCCCAACGCCAACTTCTCCCTACTCTGGTGGGCTTTACGACGTAGACTGGACTTTATCCGGGAACCTCGACGCCCACGATCCGGTCATTATCAAGCAGGAGGACACCTGGTACGTATTTACGACCGGCCTGGGTATCAGCGTGAAACGCTCCCAAGATGGCACGCATTGGGAGAACATAGGCCGGGTGTTCGATCCACAGCCGGCCTGGCACAAGCAGACGATCCCCAGGAACGATGGAAACCTTTGGGCACCCGATATATTCTATTATCAGGAGAAATACTATCTCTACTACTCGGTGTCCAGTTTCGGGAGCAACATCTCTGCGATTGGCCTGGCCACCAACACCACGCTGGACCCCCAGGCCCCCAACTATGCTTGGGTAGACGAAGGCATCGTCATTCAATCCAGTAAAGCAAACGATTATAACGCCATCGATCCGAATGTGGTCCAGGACCGGGCCGGGAACTTGTGGCTCAGTTTTGGCTCTTTTTGGAGCGGCATCAAGTTGATTGGCCTCGACTCCAAGACGATGAAGCCGGCGGCGGATGCGACGCTGCATTCGGTTGCGTCCAGGCCGGGCAGCACGGCCATAGAAGCGCCTTTCATCGTCGAGAGGGATGGGTATTACTATCTCTTTGTCTCTTTTGATTTCTGCTGCCGGAGCATACTCAGCACGTATAACATCGTGGTAGGGCGTTCCCAGGAGATAACTGGGCCGTACGTGGATAAGGACGGCAACAGTATGCTGCAGGGCGGCGGGAGTCTGGTCCTTGAAGGACACGGCCGTTGGAGCGGGCCTGGCCATAATGCCGTTTATCAGCAGGGACACTCGGCGATATTGGTCAATCACGCCTACGATAAAGAGAACAGTGGCAGGGCCACTTTGCAAATACGTCCTTTGTATTGGGACGCGGATGGTTGGCCCACATTGTCATTAGAGGAAGCGAAAGGAGTGCAAGTTATGCCGGACAAAAAAATCACCAATCCGCTCATTCAGCAGCGAGCGGACCCGTATATCTATCGCCACACGGACGGTTATTACTATTTCACGGCTACCGTGCCAGAGTACGACCGGCTCGTGCTCAGAAAAGCCGCCACCCTTCCGGAACTTGGCTCCGCGTCTGAGACCGTCATCTGGCAAAAACGTTCAAGCGGCATCATGGGGGCACACATCTGGGCGCCGGAGTTACATCACATCGACGGCAAGTGGTACATCTACTTTGCCGCCGGCAGCACCCAGGATGTGTGGGCCATCCGGATATACGTGCTGGAGAACGCGTCGGCGGACCCGCTGCAAGGGATGTGGGAGGAACGCGGCCAGCTCAAAACCAAGTGGGAGTCCTTTTCGCTGGATGCGACGACGTTTGAGCACGACGGCGCCCGCTACCTGGTGTGGGCCCAACACAATCCGGCCATTGGCGGCAACACGAATCTCTACATCGCCGCCATGAGTAATCCGTGGACGATCAGCGGTGAGCAGGTCATGCTCTCCAGGCCGGAATACAATTGGGAGATCATCGGCTTCT
The DNA here is from genome assembly GCA_016931085.1 of Thermoflexales bacterium. The sequence goes on along the minus strand of JAFGFO010000155.1, from coordinate 15,958 downwards.
TGGTGAACGAAGGGCCGGCGGTGATCAAGCGCAATGGGCGGATATTCATCTCCTACTCGGCCAGCGCCACGGACGCCAATTATGCCATGGGACTGCTGACGGCGTCGCAGGACAGCAATCTGCTGGATGCCAGCTCGTGGAGTAAATCGCCGACCCCGGTCTTTAAGAGCGCGAACGGTGTGTACGGGCCGGGGCATAACTCGTTCACAGTGTCGCCGGACGGAACGTACGACATTCTGGTGTACCACGGGCGCGATTACGAGCGCATCTCTGGCGACCCGCTGAACGACCCCAATCGTCACATGCGGGTGCAACGGCTGCACTGGAATGCAGACGGCACGCCAAATTTTGGCGAACCGGTAGCCAATGGCCCCCTCAACATCGGTGCCGAGTCACCCTAGAGGCAGCCCTCACCGAGAGGAACTTGCAGACAACAGGGGGTATTCGTCGTTGGTCATCTAAGATGAACCTCATACCAGACGTCGCGACGATCAAGCAAGCCCTGGCACAGCCGCTGCCGGGGCTTGCGGCGATCCTGCCCATGCTCCCCCCTCACCGCCGGGCGGATCTGGCGCGTCAACTCGCTCCTCCCACTTGCCGCCAGGCCGCCGCGCTCGTTTTGCTGTATCCCCACGACGGTGAGTGGCACTTGCCCTTGACGCGCCGCACCGACTCGGTTGAGACGCACAAGGGGCAGATCAGCCTGCCGGGCGGCGCGCAGGAGGAGGGAGAATCCTTCCAAGAGACTGCCCTGCGTGAGGCGCACGAAGAACTTGCCGTCGACCCGGCCCAAGTCGAAATCCTGGGCGGCTTGTCGCCGATCTATATCCCCCCCAGCAATTTTTACCTGCATCCCTTTGTGGCCTGTGCTGCGCGCAGGCCGGCGTTTCGCCCCCTGCCGGGCGAGGTGGCCGAGCTGATCGAAACGCCGTTGGCGGCATTGTCCGATCCAGCTAACCTGCGCGAGGAGGATTGGCTCGTCCAGGGGCAGGCCGCGCGCGTGCCGTTCTACCAACTCGGCTCCCACAAAGTCTGGGGAGCGACGGCCATGGTGTTGGCTGAATTGGTGGTCGTGCTCGGCAAGTGCGCCGGCTTGCATATTGGCGATTAGCGTGTACAATAGAAGGTGATGGCGCAGCAACAAGAGAGTACATCAAAAGCGGCTTCGCCTCCCCCCAGCGACGAACGATTCCGGCACATGCTCGAGATCAGCCTGTGGACGAATGCGCTGCATGATCCGGACGAATTGCTGTCCCAAGTGGTCGAGCTGCTCGCCAAGAAATTTGGCTACAGTTTCGTGGCGGCCTGGCTGTTGACCGAGCATGACGAGCAGTTGGCCATCCGGGCTGCTTCAGGCGAGGCTGGGTATACGATGTGCCAGAAGCACATGCGAGTCAAGGTCAACGAGTCACGCCTGATCGGCCAGGTCGCGCATACCGGCATCCACGCCCAACAGCTCTTTCCCGACGCTCCCTCCAAGCCGCCACCGGATCACTGCCTGATGGCCACGCGGGCCGAGTTGGCCGTGCCGCTGCGCGCTGGCGACGCGGTGGCCGGCGTGCTCGATATCCAACGCGACACGGTCCAGGCTTTTAGCCAGGAAGAAGTGATGATGCTTCAGACACTGGCTGGCCAGATCGCCCTGGCGCTGCGCGTCGCCGAGCTGCACCGCCTCGACCGCCGCCGGCGCTACCTGGACAGACGCATCCAGGAGGCCGGCCAGGTGCTTTCAGGCCACATGACGGCCCAGGAGGCGCCCAATCACATCCTCGAACAACTGCGGGCGCTTGTCCCTTACGAACGTGGGGCATTGATGCTGCAAGTGGGCAACGAGATGCACGCTGTCGCGGCGCAGGGGTTCCCCGACCAGGTGCGCGCGCTGCAAATGCATGTCCCACTCCGCGAGGGAGATATATTTGAGCACATTGCCAGGACAAACCAGCCCTTGATCATGGACGACGTCACCCGTTCGCTGTCCTGGTCTCAGCAAGACTGGTTGGAGGTCAACCACTCCTGGATGGGGGTGCCGCTGATCGTGCTGGATAAGGCGATCGGCATGTTGTCGCTCACCCGCCGTGAGCGGGGCGCCTTTAGCAACGACGATGCCACGGCGGCCATGTCGTTTGCCGCCCAGGCGGCCATCCTCCTGGAAAGCGCTCGCCTGTACGACAGAATGGCCAGCATCAATGACGAGCTGGAGCGAAAGGCCCAGGAGCGCACCGAAGAGCTGGCCAAGGCTTACAAGACCCTGGAACGGCTGGATCAGACCAAGGCCGATTTTATCGGCATCGCCGCCCACGAGCTGCGCACGCCGCTTACTGTCATATCCGGCTATGCCAACATGCTCAGCGCCAATCCCGGCGTGGCCCTGGACCCCGCCGCGGCGCCGTTGTTGGAGGGCATTGTGACCGGCACCAACCGCATGCTGCAAATCATCAACAACATGCTGGACGTCACGCGCATCGATACCGACGTGCTCGACCTGGACAAGGCCCCAACGCGTCTCTCTGTCTTGTTTGAGCGTCTGGCCAGGGAGTTTCAAGACACCCTGGACGAACGCAAGCTGAGCCTGGATCTGGTCGAGCTTCACAGGCTGCCTGTCATCCGCGTCGATCCCAACCTGATGTACAAGGTCTTTTACCACCTGATTGTCAACGCCATCAAGTACACGCCCAACGGGGGGCGCATCACGGTCCATGGTGACTTGATCAAGACGCTCGAGATGGGCGACGTGGTTCAAATCGAGATTGCCGATAGCGGCATCGGCATCGCGCCCGAAGACCAGCAGCTCATTTTTGAAAAGTTTTACCAAACCGGCAAGCTGTCGCTGCACTCGTCGGGGGTAACCAAGTTTGCCGGCGGCGGGCCAGGCTTGGGACTGGCCATCGCCAAGGGCATCGTGGTCGCCCACGAAGGCAAGATCTGGGTCGAAAGTCTAGGCTGCGACGAGACCAACTGCCCGGGCAGCCGCTTCTTCGTGCGACTGCCCTTGATGCGGCGCGGCACCGGCCCGCTCATCAGCCCCGTTTAGCGCCGGCCGCAGTTCGGCTTCCGAACTGCGGCCTTTTCTTTCCAGCCAATAATATGCTATAATAGGGGTGTTGATACACCAGGATAACTTATGCTAAAGAATTTCATCAGCCGGATTGCCGGCGATCCTAACCAACGCGAGTTGGCCCGGCTGCAGCCTATTGTCGAGCGGATCAACAGCCTCGAGCCCGAGTTCAAGGCCAAGTCGGACGCCGATCTGCGCGCGTTGAGCGAGCAGTTCAGGCAGCAGATTGCCAGCCAAACGCGAGCTGCGCGCGACGCGTGGGATGAAAAACGCCGCGAGATGGACAGCGAAACCGACGCTGTGCGCCGCCGCGCTGTGGGCCAGGACGTGAGCAAGCTCGACAAGGAGCTGCACAAGGCTGAAGAAGCCGTGCTGGACGAGATCTTGCCGTATGCGTTTGCCGCCGTGCGCGAGGCCAGCCAACGCGCGATTGGCCTGCGCCACTTTGACGTGCAACTGCTGGGCGGCATGGTGCTGCATCGCGGCAAGATCGCCGAGATGAAAACGGGCGAAGGCAAGACTTTGGTCGCCACGTTGCCGCTTTATCTCAACGCGCTGGCCGGGCACGGCGCGCACCTGGTCACGCCCAACGATTACCTGTCCAAGATAGGTGCGCAGTGGATGGGGCCGATTTACCACCTGCTGGGTGTGTCGGTCGCCATCATCCAGCACGAATCCTCTTTCGTGTACGATCCAGATTACCTGGCGGCCGACGACCGCTATAACCGTCTGCGGCCGGCGCCGCGCCGGGAGGCTTATGCCGCCGATATTACGTATGGCACGAACAACGAGTTCGGCTTCGATTACCTGCGCGATAACATGGTGTGGGATATCTCACAGTGCGTCCAACGGCCAGAAGGGCTGCATTACGCCATCGTCGACGAGGTCGACAATATCCTGATCGACGAGGCGCGCACGCCCTTGATCATCTCGGGCCCGGCCGAAGAGTCGAGCGATCTGTACGTCAAGTTCGCCCAGATCGTGCGCGGCTTGCGACCCTCGCGCGACGAAGAAAGCGCCGATGGCGATTACACGCTCGAGGAAAAAACGCGCAACGTCATCTTGACTGAAAGGGGCATCGAGCGGGTGGAAAAGGTCTTGGGTATTTCGGTCGAGCAGAGCCTGTACGACGCCGAACACGCTCAGCTTACCCCCTACCTGGACAATGCCCTGCGCGCCCACGCGGTCTATAAAAAAGATCGCGACTATATCGTCAAGAACGGCGAAGTCATCATCGTGGACGAGTTCACCGGCCGGCTGATGTACGGCCGGCGTTACAGTGAGGGCCTGCACCAGGCTATCGAGGCCAAGGAAAACGTGCGCGTCCAGCGTGAAAGCCTGACCTACGCCACGATCACCTTCCAAAACTATTTCCGAATGTATCGCAAGCTGGGCGGCATGACGGGCACCGCCAAGACCGAGGAAGAAGAGTTCCGCCGCATCTACAACATGGAAGTGGCGCTCATCCCCACCCACCGGCCCATGATCCGCCAGGACGAAGCTGACGTGATCTACAAGAACCAGGCGGCCAAGTTCAGGGCTGTTGTGGACGAGATCGCCGATTGTCACCAGCGAGGGCAGCCGGTGTTGGTGGGTACTGTGGCCATCGAAACGTCGGAGCTGTTATCCGGCATGCTGCGCCGTAAGGGGGTCCCCCACAACGTCCTCAACGCCAAAGAACATGAGAAAGAAGCCGGGTTTATCGTCCAGGCTGGTCGCTCCGGCGCTGTAACGGTCGCCACCAATATGGCCGGGCGCGGCGTAGACATCTTGTTGGGCGGCAACCCGGAAGGTATGGCGCGCGAGGCGCTGCGCAAGCAAGGCGTCGACCTGACCCAGATCCCGGCCGAACAGTGGCAAGCGGCTTTGAGCCAGGCCGAGGCCGATTGCGCGGCTGACCGCGAAAAAGTATTGGACGCTGGTGGATTACACGTCATCGGCACCGAGCGGCACGAGGCGCGCCGCATCGATAACCAACTGCGCGGGCGCGCGGGCCGCCAGGGCGACATCGGCTCCAGCCGCTTTTACATCTCACTGGAAGACGACCTGATGCGCCGCTTTGGCGGTGAGACGGTCAAGAAATTCATGGACTGGACGGGCATGGAAGAAGATTTGCCCCTCGAACACGCCATGTTATCCAAATCCATCGAGCAGGCCCAGGTGCGGGTGGAGGGCTACAACTTTGACATTCGCAAGCACGTGCTCGAATACGACGACGTGGTCAATAAGCAACGCAGTGTCATCTACGATCAACGCCGGCAAATCCTGACCACGCCCCAGCTCACGCCCATCATCCAGGACATGATTGCCGAAAAGGTCGGCCAGATGCGGGCGCTTTACCTCAACGGCAACGAGCGCGACAGTTGGGACTTGGCCGGATTGCTATCTGAAGCACGCCTGCTGATGCCCTTGCCGGCCAGTTGGAACGCTGGCAAGTGGCAAGAGCTTGATGCCGATGAGATTGAGGAGCTCTTGCTAGAACGCGCTGAAGAGGCCTACGTCGAAAAAGAAAAGCAGCTGGGGCCCGAGGCGATGCGCCAGGCCGAACGAATCACCATGCTGCGAGCCGTGGACAATTTGTGGGTACGCCACCTGACTGGCCTGGACATGCTGCGCGAGGGCATTGGGCTGCGAGCTTATGGCCAACAAGACCCATTGGTCGCTTACAAGAAAGAAGCGTTCGAGATGTACGCCGGCTTGCTTGACAACGTGCGCGAGTCCATCGTCCGCGATATTTATCGCGTGTCCATCGCTCCGCCTCAAGTACCCTCACGGAGAGCGCTGCACACGAGTCGAGATGGCCAAACGGCGCGCCCGGTCAAAACGGCGCCGGCTGACCAGATTGGGCGTAACGACCCGTGTCCGTGCGGGAGTGGAAAAAAATACAAGCATTGTCACGGACAGAGTGGTGGGGCGCGACTTGAGCCTGAGGCTGTTGCCCGGCCCCAGGCCAGCCTCCAGAGAGGCGCCGGCCGCGTCAGGCGCCGCCGCTAAGATGGGTGTCATGTGCAGACATTCGTGAAATTCGACTATTCGTGTCATTCGTGATCTATTTTCGAAGTAGACCAAAGATAGACGTGAGACGGGGAGGGTTATTATGACAGCAGTAACAGGAAATGACCTGGCTACACGACTGATGGGTGACATCAATCCCCAACTGCTCGACTTTCTTAAAAACAAGGTCAACTCGTTCATTAAATGGGATCTGGTCAGGTTCTTTTACGAGAACCCGAACACGACCGACACGTCTGAAAACATCGCACGTTATGCCGGGCGCGACGTGGCAGCCATAGAAGCCGAGTTAGGGGAGTTGGTTGGCGCCGGCGTCCTGGAACGACAGCGAGTGGGCGACCTGAGTGTTTACTCGCTGGTTGACGATCCGCTGACGCGCGAGTTGATCGAACGCTTTGTGTTGGCGTGCAATGACCGGCAGTTCAGGGTACGAGCAATCTATCACATCATTCGAGGTATGCGCTGACCATTACGTTTCACGTTTTACGTTTTACGTTCTGCATTTCAGTGGGATCTCGCGGGACATGTACGTAATACGTAATGCGTAACACGTAAAGGAGAGTATCATGAACCGTGTCAAAACCGGCATCGAGGGCTTGGATCAAATGTTGGGCGGCGGCTTTCTATCCGAGACGGCTAACTTGGTAGAAGGTGCGCCTGGCACAGGCAAAACCACGCTGGGCATGCAGTTCATCCACCATGGCATCATGCAACAGGACGAGCCCGGCCTGATCTTGACCTTTGAAGAATTCCCCCACCAATACTATCGTGACGCTGCCATATTCGGTTGGGATTTTCGCGGATTGGAACAGGCCGGCAAGCTGCGGGTGATCATGACTAGTCCAGAGGTCAGCCGTGCCGATTGGGCGAACGTGGACGGACGCATCCAGGCCATGTCGGCCGAAATCGGCGCCCAGCGCATCCTGGTCGACAGCATCTCGCATTTCGAGCGGCTGACGACCGATCCGGTCGAGCTGCGTGGCATCCTGTATAGTTTTATCAACGCGCTCAAGCGCCACGGCTTGACCAGTATTCTCACGCGCGAAAGCTCGGCTCTCATCGGTGAAGCGGAAGCCACAGAAGAAGACATCGCCTTCGTGGCCGACTCGTATATCCTGTTGCGTTACGTGGAGATCGAGAGCGCGATCAACAAAGCGCTGTTGGTGCTCAAGTTGCGCGGCAGCGACCACGCCAAAGACATCCGTCAGTTCGAGATCACGCCTCGCGGCATTGAAGTGCGCTCCAGGTTCGAGGGACGTGAAGGCATCATGAGCGGGAGTCCCCACCGGATGGCCGATTCGTTCAAGGCAGCGTTTGTCAAAAAGCGAAGGGGCAATGAATGAGATCGGCCGGGTTCTAGACCTGTACGCTTGGGGTGGGGTCATTTTTTTACTCGTCGTGCTGTATCGCATCGCTCATTTCTACCAGGCCACAGCCGACGAATGCTCACACTATCGCTGGTTTGCTCTGCCGCTCGTTTTGTTTCTGTTGGCGGCTGTTCGTTACGCCTGGGTTGGCGGCTTTGCCGGCGACCCTTGGGGCGATGGACTTTTGGTGTTGGGCGGGGGCAGCCTGCTCGCCCTCGGCTATCGTTTGCTCGACTTGATGACGGGAGATCGCTCGTGAGCGCCTTGACCACACCATTGGGGTTTATCGGACTTTTGTCAATCCTGTTTATGCTGTATATTCTGGCCAACCTGAGCCGCCGCCTGGGGAGTGTCACCAAGATGAAACCTTACTACTGGGGTTTCTACGTGGCCATGGGGTTAATTGCTGTCGCGATCATCGCGCGTATCATTCAAAGTAGCCTGCAGTTGTCGTCCGGCGTTGAACCCTACCCACCTGGTCTGTACTTGTTGGCGTATCACTTACCCCTTGCCCTGGCTGTCACGCTCGGCGCTGTGATTGCCTGGCGTTACTGGGGATGGTTATTTCGCGAGTCCTGGCCCTAAAAATGATCTGTCGTCACTTGCCCATGACCGATACCGCGGATGAGATCCAAGAGCCGCAGTCTCTGCGCGCCCAACTGCATGCCTTGCCCAAGATCGACTTACACCGCCACCTAGAGGGCAGCTTGCGACTGGAGACGTTGGCTGAAATCGCTGTCGAGCACGGGGTTGATTTGCCGAGCTATGACCTCAACGAGTTGCGGCCGCTGGTGCAGGTGACCGAGAATGACCCGCCTGGCTTTCTCCATTTTCTCGAAAAATTCAAGCTGCTGCGTCGATTCTACACCTCGCGCGAGGCGGTGGAGCGCATCGCCTACGAAGCGGCTGCCGACGCGGCGGCCGATAACGTCAAATACCTGGAACTGCGCTTCAACCCGGTCGCGCTGGCCAAGGCCCAGTCTTTTCGCTATCGTGACGTGATGGCATGGGTCTGGCAGGCCGTGCAGCGTGCCCAGGCCGAGTACGACATCACGGTCAGGTTGCTCGTCTCGGCCAATCGCCAGGAACCTGAGCAGGCCATCGAGATGGTCAAGATAGCCCTGGAATACGGCCTCGCCTGCGGCGTCGTGGGCATCGACGTTTCAGGCGACGAGGTCAATTACCCCATCGAGCCCTTCGTGCCCCTGTTTCGTCAAGCCAGGCAGATGGGCGTGCACATCACCGTCCACGCCGGCGAGGCTGGCGGGGCGAGCAACGTGCGGGAGGCCATCGAGGTCCTGGATGCTGAACGGATCGGCCACGGCGTGCGCGCGATCGAAAATTCGAGCGTCGTCAAGCTGGTGCGCGACCGCCGGGTGGCGCTCGAGGTCTGCCCGCTCAGCAATCTCCAGACCGGCGTGATGCGCGAGTGGGGCCACCATCCCCTGCCCGATCTCTATCGCCTCGGCGTCAGGACGACGATCAATACAGACGATCCCAGCATCTCCAGCACGACGCTGACCGACGAGTACCTGGTCGTGCTCACCACCATGCGAATGAAACTGGGTGACATCAAACAGATGTTGATCAACTCGGCGCAAGCCGCTTTTCTGCCCCAGGAAGAAAAGGACGCGCTGGAAACACGCCTGAGAAGTGAGATGGGAATGTAGGGCGGGTTTCAAACCCGCCCCTACGGTTTACCCACCCAAAAAGGACCCATTGCCAGCCGATCGATGCCGCTGTTGCCAAAGGTCTTGAGCGCGTCCAACGGCGTGGTCACGATCGGCTCGCCGCGTAGATTAAAACTGGTGTTCATCAGCACGGGCACGCCGGTCGCCTGGCCAAACTTTTCGACCAGGCGGTAGTAGGCCGGGTTCCACTCGCGACGGACGGTTTGCATCCGCCCGGTTCCCCCGGCGTGGCAGACAGCCTGCACTCGCTCGCGCACCTCTTCCCTGAAGGGTGAGACGACCAACATAAAACGCGGTGGGTACTGCTTGTCCAGGCCAGGTGTGGTGAAATATTCGGCCGCCCGCTCCTCCGGGATCACCGGCGCAAAGGGGCGGAAAGGCTCGCGGAACTTGATCTTGGTGTTGACGATGTCCTTCATCTCTGCCCGGCGTGGGTCGGCCAGGATGCTGCGGTTGCCCAACGCGCGCGGCCCCCACTCGAAACGCCCATAGAACCAGCCGATCACCTTGCCGGCCAGCATGGTATCCACAGCGCGATCCAGCAAGCGCTCGGTGTCATCGATGCGCTCGTAGGGGAAGCCGCGCGCCTGGATGGCCTGCTCCATCTGTTCCTCGCTGTACTCCTCGCCCCAGTAATTGTGCTCCTGCACAAAGCAGCGCGGGCGGCCAAGCAAGACGTGGTAGGCATACAACGCCGCGCCTAATGCCCCACCCGAATCGCCGGCGGCCGGCTGGATGTAGATGTCCTTGAAGGCGGACTCGCGCATCAGGCGGCCGTTGGCCACGCTGTTGAGCGCCACGCCGCCGGCCATCACCAGCTTGTCCAGCCCGGTTTTTTCGTGGGCCGTCTGGGCCATCCGCAGGATAATCTCCTCGGTCACGACCTGGATGCTGGCCGCGACGTCGGCAAAACGCTGGCTCTCGGCCGCCGCCCGCTCGTCCCAGCGGGGGTGATTCCTGGCCGGGTGGGTCGTCAGTGTAAAAAACTCGCTTTCTGGCTTCCTGGCTGGACCAAACAGCTCCACGAAGCGGGCATTGTAGGTCTGGGTGGCCGAATGGTGGTAAGAAAAATAATCCAGGTTGATCTCGATGCTGCCGTCCTGGGCCAGGCGCACCACCTGGTGCACCTGGTCCACGTAACGCGGCTGGCCGTAGGGTGCCATGCCCATCACCTTGTACTCGCCCTCGTTCACCTCAAAGCCCAGGTAGGCGGTGAAAGCCGAGTACAGCAAGCCGACCGAATGGGGGAAACGCAGCTCTTGCCACAGCTCGATAGCGTTCTTGCCTCCTCCCGCCCGGCCGTCCCAGTTGGCTGTCCCTTTGCCGATAGCGCCCGTCGTCCACTCGCCCACGCCATCCACGGTGAGGATGGCGGCCTGCTCGAAGGGCGAGGCGAACATGGCGCTGGCGGCGTGCGAGACGTGGTGGTCGGTAAAGAGGACCCTGTTGGCGGCCAGGCCCAGTTCGCGCATCAAGATGCTCTTGATCCACAACTTTTCGTCGGCATAGTTGATCATCGCCTCGCCAAAGACCCGCCACGAGCGTGGCACTGTGCCCATCGCGCTCATCAACACGCGCTCGAACTTGACCAGCGGCTTTTCGTAAAAAACGACGTAATCCAGCTCGGCGCCGTGGAGGCCGGCCTGGCGCAGGCAAAAGTCGATCGCCAGGCGCGGAAAGCCGTTGTCGTGCTTTTTGCGGCTAAAGCGCTCTTCCTCGGCGGCGGCGACGAGCACGCCGTCTCGAACGAGCGCCGCAGCCGAATCGTGGTAAAAACAAGAGACACCGAGAATGTGCATTAAAACTGGCTCCTGGCGGATTCTAGGTCCGCGGCGGATTTTTCGCGCGCCGTCCAGGCGCTCTCGGCCGGGCGCGCTTTCAAGCGCAGCGGATCGACGAACAAGCGCACGCCCAAGCCAAAGGGTATGACGATCAGGAAGTAAAACAAGGCCAGCCACACGCGGCTCTGGTAGTTGCCCAAGCGCAGGCTGCATGCCTTCCAGCTTTGCCACAGCCGCTCCAGCCCACGGCCGGCCGGCGGCGCGGCAGCTTTGTCGAGCGGATAACGCCTTTGCCGCAGCGCGACCCCCAGCGCCCCCACGACCAGGCCAACGCCTAGCCAGACGCCGATCGACAGCCATTTGCCCAGGATCGGGCGCGCCGCCACGGCCGCCGCCCACAAGAGCACCACCGCCGCCACGTCCGACAAATCGGGCGTCACCTTTTTCCCCTTACCCACCAGCGTCGCCCCGGAGGAATAACCCACCAGGGTCAGCAGCACCAGGGCCAGCATGCTCAACACATCCATACTCCCTACTCCCTACTTCTTACTCCCTACTAGAACAACGTGTAGATGAACGGCGCCACGGCCGAGCCTTGGGCCGACACCAACAAGATCAAGAACAGCACCAACACCACCATCATCGGGATTAGCCACCACAGCTTGCGCTTCCACAAAAACTGCAGCAGCTCGCCCACGATTCCCAAACGCACGACCCAGTCACTTTGCTTTTTTTCCATTGCTAACCTTATTAAAATATTCTCTACCAGCCTGCTAGGCGATGATGGAAACCATGTCCAGGACCGGCAGCCCCAGCGCTTGGTCCCCAAGCATCGCTATCTTGCTGCGTGCCTCGTCCTTGCTCATGGTGCGCGTAAAAAGTCTCCAGGCGATTTCCTCGTCGATGATGACCTCGGCGTTTGCCGGGCGTGGATCGTCGAGATAAAGTCGCCATTGCTCATCTTCTCTCAGAAGAAACCATCGCCCACCGGACGAGCCAGAGATGGTCAGGACCACGAGCGTCCCGTCGGCAGCCTGAATCTCGCGGTAGGTGTGGGGTAGGGCGCGGACGAATGTGTCGAGTACGGGTGCCAGGTACCAGGACTGCTTGAGGCCGGGCCTGGCAACCGCGTCTCGGATGTGTTGTTGGTGCAGCCATCGCTCGGTGTATTCGCGGGCGACGTCGAGCCAGACAGGCGCCGGCTCGGGGCCCGCCCAGCTCACCGCGTCGCCGGTGGCGTGCATGTCGAGCGATCGGAGATAATCATACACCTGCGTCCCAGTCATTTTGAGCAGCTCACACGTGAGGCGTGGGCTTAGCCGTCGCGTGCCTTCCACCCACTTGGTGTTCAGATCGTTAACCAGGCTGACCAGCTCGTCCCAGTCTTGAACGGGTGCGCCAGTCGAATATCCGTCGCGCTTCCGCGACAAAAGGCTGACGTCGTCGCCCAGCAGGTGTAGCGCGAGGTCTTTGACCGACCAACCATGGCAGGCTGTGGGTTTCTTCCAGTCATTGGCCGGCAGGCCAGACAAAAGCTCGACGAGCTTGTCCAAGATCTCGGGGAAAAGATCGATGACGATGATAGGCCCGGCTTGCCGCTTGAGCGTTGCTGTCGTCTCGTCCTCAATGGCCAGGCGGACAGCCGGCGCGAAGCGCTGCAGGTTGTTCAGTAACCCTCTGTGCCACTTTTCCTGTACCGACCCACGCATCGTCAGTTGGCAGTTGGTTTTCTTGTGCAGCTTGAGGATAAAGTGGATCAGTAGATCGATCCCGGAACTGTTGATAAACTTGAGCGCCTGCAGGTCTAGCGTGAGTGCCTGGGGCTTGGAGTCAACCAACTCGTCCAGAAGCCGAACCAACGGCTCGTACAGAGGCGTTCTGAGCAGCCTGAGCTTGCCTTGAAGTCTCAGCGTGCTTGTATCTGGATCGTATGCTATCCGGTATGTTTCGCCTTGAATTTCCATCTTTTACTCCTCCGATCAATCTAGATTATACGCTAATTGGCGGAATGGTCAATCTCGGCCTTACGAACTTGCTTTGCCGCTTCAGCCATGCTACAATTCCCATGGGTGCGGGCTCAAGTTCAAAAATTGTCATAGGAGGTTAGGATGAAAATCTTGTATATTGGCGGCACAGGCGAGATCTCGTTCGATTGCATTCACGAATCGGTCAAGGCTGGCCACGAGGTCTATGTCTACAATCGCGGCCGCAACAACGCCGGCTTGCCCGACGCGTGCACGTTCATCACGGGCGATATCTTTGACGACGCGGCCTATTTCCGTCTGGCTGACTATCACTTTGACGTGGTGTGCCAGTTTCACTTGTTCGAGCCGGCACACCTCGAGCGCGACATGCGGCTCTTTAGTGGCCACTGCGGCCAGTACGTGTTCATCTCCACGGCCTCGGCGTACCAAAAGCCGGTGCGCCACCACGTCATTACCGAGGACGTGCCGCTGGATAACCCCTACTGGGAGTACAGCCGGAAAAAGACGGAGATGGAGCGCATGCTGCGGGCGCAATCGGCGCTGCCGTATACCATCGTCCGGCCCAGCCACACCAGCCGCACCCACGTGATCACGGCGATGGGGGAGGGGGATATCGCCGCCCACCGCATGCTGACCGGCCGGCCGGTCATCGTGCACGGCGACGGGACGAGCCTGTGGACGATCACCTACAGCACGGATTTTGCCCCGCCGTTCGTCAAGTTGCTGGGCAACGACGCGGCCTTGAACGATTTCTTCCACCTGACTAGCCCCAACGCCTATATGTGGAATGAGATTTGCCTGGCGGTCGGGCGGGCCTTGGGTGTGGAGCCCGACATGGTCCACGTGCCGACAGACACGCTGATCCGTTACGATCCGGGCTTGGAAGGCCCCTTGATGGGCGACAAGACGTGGTCGGTCGTTTTTGACAACAGCAAGATCAAGTCGGTCGTGGGCGATTTCACCTGCCCCACGACGCTCGACGAGTTTATGACCCGCGTGATCTCGTATTTTCAGGCGCGGGCCGGCACTTACCAACCCGACGTGGAGCGCGAAGCGCTGATGGATCGCATCATCGCCGACCAACGCGCCCTGGGCCGCTAAAGAGGGCTTACCTCCCCGAAAGCGGCCGATGTACTCATCGGCTTAAGCTTTCGGGGAGGTGGATTGTTTAACTTTGCGTCGCCTGGGCGTGCAATTGGTAACGTGCGTAGGGTGCGTACTCGATGCGCAAGTCGAATGACACACTGGCGCCGGCCGCGAGCTCGCCGGGCACGACCGTTGACCCCGTGCTCATCATTTGGCCGTTGGCGTCCAAGAGTGTCCTGGCAATGGCGGCGTCCTTGACCGTATACGAATTCTGATTGACGGCGGTGCCTGTGATGCGCACGCTGCCGGCGCCATCGTTAGTCACGCTCAAGCCGCTCAACACGAGATCGGCCGGCTGGCGATAACCGGCTGGACGGCCTTCGGCGTGCAGATGGTATGACGTAATCCCTGGCATACATTTCGATTCTGAAAGGACATTCTTCGCCTGGTTCCAGCAGCAGGTGTTGTTCGCTAATCTCTTCGCAGCGCCACGATCGGATCCAACTGGGCGGCCTTGGTGGCCGGGTAGTAGCCGAAAAAGATGCCGATCGCCGCCGCCGCGCCAAATGCCAGCGGGACCGACGACCATACGATGGCCGTGCGCATCGTGCCGATTGCATTGAACAAGTACGAGCCGCCTACGCCGAGCGAGGCACCTACCAGCCCGCCGATCAGGCTGAGCACGATCGCCTCCAGCAAGAACTGGCGCTGCACATCGCCCGGGCGCGCGCCCAGCGCCTGCCGCAGGCCGATCTCGCGCGTGCGCTCGGTGACGCTGACCAACATGATGTTCATGATGCCGATGCCGCCCACCACCAGCGAGACGGCCGCCACCCAGCCCAGTAGATTGCGGAAGGTCTCGGTCGTCGAGGCCCGCGCGTCGATGATGCTGTCCTGCGTCGTCAGGCTAAAGCCAGGCGAATCGACGGTGGTTTCGTGGCGTTGGATGAGCAGGGCGCTCACCTGGGACATCACGCTGTCTATGGTGTCTTTGCTTTCGGCCGACACGTAGATCAAGCGCACCTCGTCCCGATTGAAGCGTGCGCTGGTAAACTTTTTGAACACGACCTGGATGGGGATGTACACCTGCCCGTCATAATCGGTGTTGCCCACCGTGCCCTTGGCTTCCATCACGCCGACGACGGTGAACTTGGTCGTGTCGATCTTGATGAACTGGCCTACCGCCGACTGGCTGCCAAAGAGTTCTTGGGCGACGTCAGAGCCGAGCACGACGGCCTTGTTGGCTTTGTTATTGTCATCGTTCGTGATAAAGCGCCCCTCCGCCACCTGGTAGTCGCGCACATCCACAAAGCCGGGCGTTGTCCCCAGCACCGTGATGTCTTCCAAGCTCCCGTTGTCGCTGGAGATATTCTGGGTGGTAGATTGCTCGGCCGAGACGCCGTTGATGCCGGTCACGTTTTCAGAGATCGCCCCAATGTCGGCGTAGCTGAGGCCGACCTGGGACTGGCTGGGGTCAAAGCCGCCCTTGGTGAAGGACTGCGACACCATGATCAGGTTAGCGCCCAGCGAGTTGATCTGGTCGGCGATTTCGGCCTCTGCGCCGGCGCTGACGGCCAGCATCATGATGACCGAGGCCACGCCGATGATGACGCCCAGTGTGGTCAGGAACGAGCGCACTTTGTTGAGCGTCAAGCCTTCCCACGCTACTTGAAACGTTTTTCCCAGGTTCATTGCACACCTCCGTTGTGGCTATAGTGCAGGCCGGCGATCCCGCTGGCGTCTAGCCTGTCTGAAGCGATCTTGCCATCCAGCAAGTAGATCACGCGCTGAGCGTGCTGGGCGATCTCCAGCGAATGGGTCACCATCACGATCGGTCGCGCCTTGTTGGTGTAACTGGTGCAGCAGCTCCATAATTTCCTGGCTGGAGTGGGTGTCCAGGTTGCCGGTCGGCTCGTCGGCCAGGATGATGGAGGGATTGTTGATCAGCGCGCGCGCCACCGCCACGCGCTGCTGCTGCCCG
>JAFGFO010000154.1 GCA_016931085.1 Thermoflexales bacterium | reverse complement strand
ACCTGCCACAGGCGCGGCGGCTATCCGCAGGACGCCTTTGGCGTAGAAAGCCGCCCTACAAAACGCTCTCTCCGACAGCCTGCTAGATCGCTGGCACACTAACCTTGTATCTCATCCTTGGTTTCAAGTATAGTCCGAAAGGAAAAAAAGTGCAAGACTTGCAGTGCGCGCCCAAGGAGGGTATAATGGACTACTGGAGTAGCCTTATGAAACTCGTTTCCGTCGAACAAATGCGTGCGATCGAAAAAGCCTCCGACGCGGCCGGCTACAGCTATGCCGCTATGATGGAGCGCGCCGGCGCGGCGGTGGCCGATGTGGTCGTGACCAAACTGCGCGAGCGCTTTGGGCTGGAGACGGCCGGCAGGCACGTCCTGGTCCTGGTCGGCCCCGGCAACAACGGCGGCGATGGGCTGGTCGCCGCGCGCATCCTGCGCCAGGCCGGCGCACAAGTGACTTGCTATCTCTTTAAAGCACGCGCCGAGGATGACCCCAACCTGGCCGCGGCGGTGGAAAAAGGCTGCCTGATCACAGCCGCGCCTGACGACGAGCAGTGGCGCACGCTGCGCGAAGAGGTGCAAGGGGTGGATGTCTTGGTCGATGCCCTGCTGGGCACTGGCACGGCCCGCCCCATCGAGGGTGATATGGCCGCGCTGCTGAGGGCTGTGGCTGCCGAAGTCGAAAAGCGGCGCGCGCCCGGGCCGGCCAGCCTGCTGAGCTTGAGCTTCCCCGCCGCCGAATCCGCCCGGCTTCCGCTCCTGGTCGGCGTAGACGGCCCCACCGGCATGAATTACGACAGCGGCGAACTCGACCCGCTGGCGTTGGCCGTCGACGTCAGCGTGACCTTCGCCTATCCCAAGTTGGGCCACCTGCGCTTCCCGGCCGCCGGCGCGTGCGGCGAGCTGATCGTCGCCGATATCGGCACGGACTCTCTTGCCGGCGGCGTTGACAAGGCCATTGGCGTGACACTGGAGGTGGCCGACCCGGCCCTGGTACGGCCTCTGCTGCCGTCCCGCCCGCTCGACGCGCACAAGGGCAGTTTTGGCAAGTTGATGGTCGTGGCCGGCTCGGTCTTTTATTCCGGCGCGTCCGTCCTGGCCGCCAAGGCCGCCTACCGGGTGGGCAGCGGGCTGGTCACCCTGGCCGCACCGCGCGCGATTTATACCAGCCTGGCCTCCAGCATGAGCGAAACGACCTACCTGATTTTGCCCGACGACATGGGCGTGGTCACGCCCAATGCCGCCAAGTTGCTGGCGGACAAGTTGGCGGCTTATCAGGTGATGCTGGTGGGCCCTGGCCTCAGCGCTGAAAAAGAGGCCGTGGCCTTCGTCCAGCACTTGTTCGGGATTGAGCCGGCCGGCCGCAAGTCGATCGGCTTCCAAACGCACGCCGAGGGGCAAGCCGGCCAGCCGGACAAGGTTAGCCTGCCGCCGCTGGTCGTCGACGCCGACGGGCTAAATGCCCTGGCCTCGATCGAGCGGTGGTGGGAACAGTTGCCGGCGCAGACGATCCTGACGCCGCACCCAGGCGAGATGGCACGCTTGATGAAGCTGGATCAAGACAAAGAACGCAGCCTGGCCAATCGTTGGGAGATAGCCAGCCAGCAGGCCGCCGCCTGGGGGCACGTGGTCGTGCTCAAGGGTGCTTTTACTGTCGTCGCCTCGCCTCAAGGTCGGACGGTCGTGCTGCCGTTTGCAAACCCGGCCCTGGCCACGGCCGGCTCCGGTGACGTGCTGGCCGGGGCGATTGCCGGACTGTTAGGGCAAGGCCCAGCTCCCTTCGAGGCCGCCTTGTGCGGTGCCTACCTGCATGGCCTGGCCGGCGAGTTGGCCCGGCGCGAGATTGGCTCGGCCGGCGTCGTGGCTGGTGATGTGTTGGCCCGATTGCCCCAGGCTTTGCAGCGACTACGATACGCCCCCATTGCTCCAGGATGGGTGAAGGCCTCCTGACCGAGCCCCCATTCGCCTCGATTGGGAGACCTCCAGCGAACAAGCCCGAGTTACGCAGCGAACAAGATATGCTTCCAACGCCTCCAATCTCTCCTAACGGTCCTGACCAACGCGACGTCGACCAGCTTCGCGCCGATATCCTGTCTGCCATCTCTCACGAGCTGCGCACGCCGCTGGCCTCCATCAAGGGCTACGCGACCGCTCTCCTGCTCGACGAAGTCGAGTGGGACGAGGCGCACCGCCGCGAATTTTTGCACTGTATTGACGAGGAATGTGACAAGCTAGAAGAGATCGTGCGTGATTTCCTCGACGCCGCCCGCATCGAGGCCGGCCGCCTCGAGATTGAATTTCAGCCAGTGATGCTAGAGCGCCTGGTTCAGGCCGAAGTGGAGACTGTTTCGCATAGTACTACAATCCATCGCTTTGTGCTTGATTTCCCGCCAGGCTTTCCATTGGTGGACGCCGACCCGCTGCGCATCGGCCAGGTGTTGCACAACTTGCTGGATAACGCCGTCAAGTATTCGCCGCAGGGTGGGTTGGTCGTGGTGCGCGGCGTGGTTCAAGACGAGCAGGTCGTCGTCAGCGTATCTGACCAGGGTGTAGGCATTGCGCCCCAAGATTTGAGCCAGTTGTTTGACCACTTTTTTCGCGTCAAGACGCCGACCGGGCATCACGTGGCGG
Organism: Thermoflexales bacterium; assembly: GCA_016931085.1. Next base: position 22,658 of record JAFGFO010000154.1, on the reverse strand, counting down.
GTTCTGGCCTGGGCCTGCCGATCTCGCAGAGCATCGTCGAGAGTCACAGCGGGCGGATCTGGGCCGAAAGCCAGGTGGGGCAGGGCACGACCTTGTATTTCTCACTGCCACGCCTCGGCCTGAGCGATCAAGCGGACAACGAATAGTTCTCAAGAGTGCCGCTTCCGAGCGGCCCGCTCAGGAGCGGATTGCTCTGCACCGACGACGAGCAGACGGTCGTGTTTTTCGTGCGCGAAGCGTTCGTGCCATTCGTGATTTATCTTCGGAGTAGCTATGGCGGGTGAACATATTCTGGTAGTGGACGACGAGCCGAGGCTGGTTCGCCTGATCAACGAGATTTTGCGAGCCACCGGTTACCGTGTCACGTGTACGGGCAGCGGCGAGCAGGCCCTGAAACTGGTCTCGGTCGAGCAGCCCGCGCTGGTCTTGTTGGACATCATTCTGCCGGGCGAGCTGGATGGCTACGAGATTTGCCGGCGCGTCCGCGAGTTCAGCAGCGTACCGGTCATCATGATCACCGCCCGCGCGCGCGAAAGCGATATACTGCGTGGCTTTGACCTGGGCGCGGATGATTACATCACCAAGCCCTTCAGCGCCAAGGAGCTGTTGGCGCGCGTCAGGGCCGTGCTCAAGCGCGGCCAACAGGCCAGCCAGGAGGAAGTGCAGGTCACGTGTGGCGCGCTGCGCGTCAACCTGGCGCAACGCCGGGTGTTTGTGCGCGATAAAGAAATTCACCTCACGGCTACCGAATACCAATTGCTGCACCAACTGGTGATCCATCGTGGCCGGATCGTCTCTCAACAAGACTTGCTGGCGGCCGTCTGGGGAGCCGAGTGCCGCGACGACGTGGACTATTTGCGCGCCTACATCCGTTACCTGCGCAAGAAACTGGAGGATAACCCCAGCCAGCCCCAACGCATCGTCACGGTGTCTGGCATGGGATACATGCTTTCCTGTGACGAGCCGCCCTATACCCCGTCCTCTTCGCCTGCTGCTCCTCCGCTCATGTAAGAAACTGCGCATGTAGGGGCAGACCCCTGTGTCTGCCCTGAGCAGACCCTTGTTTCTGCTGTGGGCGACCACAGGGGGTCGCCCCTACTTTTCACGTTCCTTTCATGTTTTCGTCCCCCTTTTTTATGACTTTTTCATCTCTCCTGTGCTACACTCAAGGTGTAGGATCGACCGGCTCCTCGTCGGGGAGCGCAACGCGAAAAGGAGAGCGAAATGTCTGCTGTACAGATTGACCCGAAGCTAGCCGATGGAATGATCGACAAAGCCTTGGCGTTCTGCGCCAGCAAGGCTTTTAGCGGAGATGGCAAAAAAGCCAAGACGGCCCTGCGTGACGGCAAGTGCGATGTATGCAGTTACTTTTGCTATGGCCTGGCCAAGCAGGTCGCCGAATACCTGGGCCAGATAGACCCGACCGTCAAGGCGGTTTATGTGTTCGAGCCTGAATATGCCCAGGGTGGCGATGCGCCATTAGGAAATGGCGCGCCGGTCGCCCAGCCGCCATCGAGCATCAACATGGTGGCCTGGGTGAAACGCAAGAGCGCGGCGCTGCACGCGCTGGTAGAAGCGTTGGACACGAGCCTGTCTGGGAGGGTGCGCGGCCGGCTCCGCTGCAAGCAAGCCGCCTCGGCCTGTTATACCCTCGACGTGCAAATGGTGGACGATGCCGAGGTGCGCGAGCGGCGAGGCTACGGCGCGTTGGTGCACAGCTTGTACGTCCGCCCGATCCAGGTCTGGTCGCGCACTGCATGACACACGTGACCCTCAGTGCCTCCTCCTGAGCGGCATGCTCCTCGCCAAAGTCGGTGGCACTCAGGCTTGACCTGGAATCTTGAAACCTGAAACCATCCTAGTATGGCCATCTCTATCGACGAACTCGACGACATCCACAACATTATCGAGCAGGAAGCACGCGGCGACGGCGCCTTGATCACGGCTCTGGCGCGCATCCAGGCCCGCTGCCGTTACCTGCCGCCCGAGGCGCTGCTGCTGGCCAGTGAACGGCTGGGCGTGCCGCTTTCGCAAGCCTACAGCGTGGCCACATTCTACAACGCCTTCAGCCTCAAACCCAAGGGCAAGCACTGCCTGCACGTGTGCATGGGCACCGCTTGCCACGTGCGCGGTAGCCCGCAGGTGCTGGCGCGGCTGGAGAGCAAGCTGGGCATCCAGGCCGGAAGCACGACCCGCGACCGGCAGTTTACGCTGGAAACGGTCAATTGCCTGGGAGCGTGCGCGTTGGGACCCATCGTCGTGAACGACAGCGAGTACTCGGGGCAGATGACGCCGCAAAAGATCGACCAGCTCCTCGCCGGCATCGCGCAAGCCGAGGAAGAAGCCAAGCCATGAAGCACTTGCATTCCACGACCGAATTCGAGGCTTGGCAGGCCGGGCTGGCCGCCGGCTGGGATGAAAGCCGGCCTGTCTTGCGCGTGTGCGATGGCACCGGCTGCCGGGCCTTGGGCAGCCGCCGCGTCCTGGCCAGCCTGCGCGAGGAGATCGACCGCGCCCGGCTGGATACGGTGATTCAAGTCGTGGGCACGGGCTGCCCCGGTTTCTGCGAATGTGGGCCGCTGATCACGATTTACCCGCAGCGCCTCTCGTACCAAAAGGTCAGTCCCGCCGATGTGCCTGAAATCGTGCACAAGACGCTCGTCACCGGCGAGACGATCGAGCGGCTCTTGTATACCGATCCACAGACTGGACAACACATTCACACCGAGCCTGATCTGCCGTTTTACCAGAAGCAAAAACGGCTGGTGCTCGGTATGAACGGGCGAATTGACCCGACGCGCATCCAGGATTACGTCGCCTTGGGTGGTTACACCGCGTTGGCCAAGGCGCTCGCCCTGAGGCCCGAGGACATCATCGTCGAGCTCAAAGCCGCCGGCCTGCGCGGGCGCGGCGGGGCGGGCTTTCCGACTGGCCTCAAGTGGGAGCTCTGCCGCAAGAACGTCCAGGCGGCTGGAGCTGGTTATATCATCTGCAACGCCGACGAAGGCGACCCGGGCGCGTTCATGGATCGCTCGATCGTGGAAGGCAATCCCCACAGTGTCATCGAAGGGATGGTCGTGGGCGCCTACGCTATAGGCGCTCGCCAGGGCTATGTGTACATCCGGGCCGAGTACCCGCTGGCCATCGAAAACCTTCAAATCGCCATCCAGCAGGCCGGACAGGCCGGGCTTTTGGGCCAGAATATCCTGGGCAGCAGCTTGGATTTTTCGCTGAACGTCCGGCTGGGGGCCGGCGCGTTCGTGTGCGGTGAAGAGACGGCCCTGATGGCTTCCATTGAAGGGCGCATCGGCGAGCCGCGCCCGCGCCCGCCTTACCCGGCCGAGTCGGGCCTGTGGGGCAAACCGACCAACATCAACAACGTCGAGACCTGGGCCACCGTCCCCATCATCGTCCGCCAGGGCAGCCAGGCTTACGCCGCCATCGGCACGGCCCGCTCCAAGGGCACCAAGATCTTTTCGCTCGTCGGCAAGATCAACAACACCGGCCTGGTCGAGGTCCCCATGGGTGTGACGCTGCGCGAGGTGATTTACGATATCGGCGGCGGCATCCCCAAGGGCAAACGCTTCAAAGCTGTGCAGTTGGGCGGGCCTTCCGGCGGTTGTATCCCGGCTGAGCACCTGGACACGCCGATCGACTATGAAGCCTTGACGGCGCTGGGCGCCATCATGGGTTCTGGCGGCATGGTCGTCACCGACGAAGACACTTGCATGGTCGACCTGGCGCGCTATTTTCTCAAATTCGTCCAGGAAGAATCGTGCGGCAAGTGCGTGCCGTGCCGCTTGGGCACCAAGGCCATGCTGGCCACGTTGGAGCGCATCTGCGAGGGAGAGGGCCGGCCAGGTGACGTGGAATACCTAGTGGAACTGGGCGAAGAAATCAAGCGTTCGTCGTTGTGCGGCCTGGGACAGACCGCGCCGAACGCTGTCCTCTCAACCATCCGCTACTTTCGACACGAGTACGACGCGCACATCTACGACAAGCACTGCGCAGCCGGCGCCTGCCGCTCCCTGGTCCGCGCCCGCTGCGTCAACGCCTGCCCAGCCGGCGTGGACGTGCCCAGTTGGGTGGCCCTGGCCGCCCAGGGACGCTACGCCGAGGCGGTCGAAATCCACCGCCAGGCCAATCCCTTCGTCCTGGCCTGCAGCCGCGTCTGCCCAGCCTTTTGCGAAAGGCACTGCCGCCGGGGCGACGTCGACGCCCCCGTCGCCATCCGCCACGCCAAGCGCCTCTTGGCTGACTACCAGGCGCAACATCCCTGGACACCACCCCGGCCGGAAGAGGCCAGGCCGGAGCGTGTCGCCGTCGTCGGCGGTGGGCCGGTGGGACTGACCGCCGCGCTGCGGCTGGCGCAAAAAGGTTACCCTGTCACCGTCTTGGAAAAGCTGCCCGTCCTGGGCGGGATGATGGCGGTGGGCATCCCCGCCTATCGCCTCCCGCGCGAGCTTTTACAGCAGGAGATCGAGGGGATCCTGCGGGCCGGCATCGAGGTCAAGACCGGGACCGCCCTGGGGCGTGATTTTAGCGTCGACTCGCTCCTGGCCGAGGGCTACCGCGCTGTCATCCTGGCCATCGGCGCGCACAAGAGCCGCCCGCTCAACGTTGAAGGCGAGGACAAGCCCGGCGTCTATCCGGGCGTGGCGTTTCTGCGCCAGGTGGCGTTGGGCAATCCGCCCGACTTGGCCGGCAAAGTCGTCGGCGTGGTGGGCGGCGGTGACGTGGCCATCGACGCCGCGCGCACGGCCTGGCGGCTGGGAGCCAAAGAAGTACGCCTGGTTTACCGGCGCGAGCGCGAACAGATGCCGGCCTACAGAGAGGAAGTCGAGGCGGCCCAGGCGGAAGGCATCCTGTTCCATTTCCTGACCGCGCCCCTCCAGGTCACCGGCGATGGCAGGGTGCAGGGCCTCGAGTGCCAACGCCAGGTCTTGGGCGAGTTCGACTCCTCTGGACGCCGGCGATCCGTGCCGGAGCCTGGCTCGCAGTTCGTGTTAGACCTGGACGTCCTCATCCCCGCCATCGGCCAGGAAGTCGATCTGGAAGGTGGCGATGGGCTCGAGATGAGCCCCGGCGGCGCGCTGGTGGTCGACGAGTCGTTCGCCACGACCCGCCCGGCCGTCTTTGCCGCCGGCGATGCTGCCGGCGTTGCCGGTGGCGGCAGCCAGCCAGCGACGGTCATTCACGCCGTCGCGCAGGGCAATCAGCTTGCCGGGGCGGTCGACCGCTATTTGCGAACGGGCCGCGTGGAAAGGGGCAAGAGCCGACCCGTCTACGAGGCGGTCGAGCAAAAATTCCAACTGGAGGCGTATGCCGGACTTGGGCGGCTGGCTGTCCCCGTGATCCCGCTCGACGAGCGCCGCAACAGCTTTGCGGAAGTGGAACGGTCTGCCGGCGAGCTTGCCATCCAGGAAGAGTGTAGACGCTGCTTGCGCTGTGACCTGGAATGGCTGGAGACGAAGAAAGATTTTTAACACGAATCCCCTTCGGGGCAAATGGGACGAATGTCACGAAAATGGGTTGAGATCGAGAAATCCATTCGTGACATTCGTAAATTCGTGCCATTCGTGATAAAAATGCGCCGCTGAGATGGGGCGCCGTAGGATGACAGGATCTCGAATGATTCACTTGACCATTGACAAGCAGGCCATCACGGTGGCCGAGGGCAGGACACTGCTGGAGGCCTGCCGCGAGCACGGCATCTATGTGCCAACGCTGTGCTATCACCCCGCGCTCGCGCCCTACGGCGGCTGCCGCTTGTGCGTGGTCGAAGTCATCCAGCCGCCGCGTCCACCCCGCTTGGTCGCCTCGTGCGTGCACCCGTGCGAGGAGGGGGCGGTGGTCCAAACCGATACCGAGGCCGTGCGGCGCAGCCGGCGTATCACTGCCGAGCTGCTACTGAGCAGGTCGTACAATGCGCCGGAGATCGTGGCGTTGGCCAAGGAGTTGGGCGTCGAGGAGATCCGTTACAAAATGCCGGAGGTGGACGCCTGTGTTTTATGTGGCCTGTGCGTGCGCGCCTGCCAGGAAATCGTCGGCGTCAGTGCGATCAGCATGATCAAGCGCGGCATCGCCCGCCAGGTCAGCCCCCCGTTCCACGTGGAGGCCTCGCGCTGCATCGGCTGCGGCACGTGCGTGCTGATCTGCCCGACCGGCGTGCTCAAGCTGAGCGACGTGAGCGGCTGCCGCAGCGTCCACCCGGTCGATTCTGACTATCAGCGGCTCTACTGCCAGGTGTGCGGCGACGCCAGCCTGAGCCTGGTTGAAGAAGTGGAGCTTGACAGCCTGGCGTGACGAATAAGGCAAAAGACGATGCCACAATCTGTGATCGACAATCGCAAATCGCAAATCGCAAACTCAAAACTCGGAACTCGGAACTCGGAACTCCGCCTGGGCGTCTTCATCTGCGACTGCGGCGGCCAGATCGCTCGAGTGGTGGACACGCAAGCTTTGCGCCAGCAGGCCGCCGCCCTGCCCAGCGTGGTGTACGCGGCGTGTGACGCCTACCCGTGCAGCCCGGACGGCCAGGCGCGTCTGCGGGCGGCGATCACCCACCAGCAATTGGATCGCGTGCTCGTGGCCGGCTGCGCGCCGCGCCTGGTCGGCAAGCTGTTCCGCCAGGCCGCTCAAGCCGCCGGGCTGGACGGAAGCTGCGTGCAAGTCGCCAACATCCGCGAACACTGTGCCTACGTCCACGCCGGGGACGGCGCTGCGGCGACGGACAAAGCCGCCAGCCTGGTCGAGATGGGCGTGGCGAATTTGGCTGCGGCGAGCCTGGCCAGCTCGCACACGGGCCGCATTGTCAAGTCGGCCCTGGTCGTCGGCGGCGAGTTGAGCGGGCTAGCGGCGGCGCTGGCGCTGGCCGACAACGACATCGCCGTGACGCTCGTCGAGCGAGCGGATCGCTTGGGCGGCTCGCCGCGCGAGCTGGCCGCCAGCCTGGCTGAAAAGGCCGCTGCCCATCCTCACATTCACGTCTTGTTGGGCGCGCACCTGGCCGGCGTGACGGGCCGCCCCGGCGATTACCACGCCCGCATCGTCCGAGACGACCAAGGCGTGACGGTCGCCGCCGGCGCGCTCCTCGTGGCCAGCGGCGCGCGCGCGGCGGGGGCGGATGGCCGACCGGCGCCGCAGGACGACGTTGGGGTCGGGCAGGTGGCCGCGCTGCTGGACCTGCCCCAGGACGAGGCCGGTTTTATGATCGAGCTGCGCGTGCGGCTGCGGCCTGGCCAGTACGCCGACGACGGCGTGTACGTGCTGGGCAGCGCTCACCAGCCAGGTGACGCGGCCTCGACCCTTTTGCAGTCTTACGTGACCGGCGCGCGCGCGCTGCGTTTTTTGAGCCAGCCCGCGCTCACCGTTCAGACGCCGGCGGCCCGCGTCGAGGCGGCCCTGTGCACCGGCTGCGGCAACTGCGTGCCGGTCTGCCCGGCTCACGCCATCAGCCTGGACAAACGTGAGGACGCCCCACTTCCGAGTGGGACCCTGTCGCTGGCGGGCGTGGATGCGCTGCGCTGCACCGGCTGCGGCAACTGCCTGGTAGTTTGCCCGCCCAAGGCCATCACGCTGCCGGGCGGGGGCGACGCTGAAATCCTGGCCCAGATCAGCGCGGCCCTGGCGCGGCCGGCCGGCCGCATCGTGGCGTTGGCGTGCGAGTGGAGCGCTTACGCCGCCGCCGACGTGGCCGGCGCGCGCCGGCTGTCCTACCCGCCCGGCGTGCGCATCATCCGCCTGAATTGCTCGGCGCGCTTCGACCCCTATCACATCTTGTGGGCCTTTCTCAACGGGGCGCAGGGCGTGTTCCTGGGGGCTTGCCCGCCGGGTGAGTGCCACCACGGCGACGGCAATCGCTATGCCGCCCAACGGGTGGAGGCGCTGAAGGGACAATTGGCCGAGCACGGCATCGACCCCCGCCGCCTGCGCCTCGAGTTCCTGGCCGGCGACGACGGCGAGGGCTTTGCGCGCGCTGTTACAGAGTTTTGTGGTGCGATAAGCACAGGTGCAACGCACCTTTAAGGTGCGTTGCACCTGTGGAGGGAGCCTATGAAAACAAGGTTGGAAACGGAGGTTTGGGCGCTCGACAACTGCTCTGGCTGCGGCCTGTGCGTGGCGGCCTGCTCCAAGCAAGTACTGCGCTGGGACGGGCACGATCACCCGGTGAAGGAGGAGCGCATCAAGACCGTCGGCTACTCGAAAGGGCCGCTGGACAGTTGCTCGTTCTGCCAGAAATTCTGCGAGGAAGCCTGCCCGCGCCTGGAACACTGGACCGGGCTGGAAGCCAGGCAAATCCTGGCCGCGCGCGCGAGAGGACCGGTCCAGTCCGGCGCACCCAACGACGTGATCCGCAGCATCTTGACCGCCGGGCGCAGCGCGGGCCTCTTGGACGGCGTGGTGATGCTCGACGTGGACGCCTGGGAGCTCAAGCCCGTCGCCCGCGTGGCGTCGACGGTTGGGGACATTGTGGATGGCCTCGGCCCGCAGTACCTGTGGGCGCCGGTCTTTGACGCGCTCAACGAGGCGATCTTTGAGCGGCGGCTGGAAAACGTGGCCGTGGTCGGGACGCCGTGCGCGGCGCAGGCGGTGCGCAAGCTCAAGGCCTCTACCAACACCCGCTTGCGGCCCTACCAGGACGCCATCCGCCTGAGCGTGGCCGTGTTCTGCACCGGCATCTACAAGGCCGAGCTGATCGACGAGCTGCTGGTCAAGCGCATGGGCGTGGCGCGCGAGCACGTCAGGCGGCTGCAAGTCTCGCCGGACCGCGAGCAGTTGCAGGCCGTGTTGTGGGATGGCAGCCTGCGCAGCATCCCGCGCCAGGAGGCGGAGCGCTATACGCGCCCTGGCTGCGGCACGTGCGACGATTACCTGGGTGAATCGGCTGACCTGGCGGTGGGGGCGCTGGGCGCGCCCGAGGGGGCCAGCACCCTCATCCTGCGCACCCGCGCCGGCGACGTGTTTGCCCGCAACGCCGTCCAGATGAAGCTGCTGGAGACGAGCGGCGGCGTGGACACGGACGCCCTGGCAGCCGCCGCCGGCGAAAAAGGCCGGCGCGAGCGCGCCCAGGCTTTCAAGGAGCTGCACATCTTGATGCTGGATGCCCTGGCCGATCCGCTCAAGCGCGGCGAAGCCATCCAGCAGTTCGTGCGCCTGTATCAGACGCCGGCGCGTTCTGAGCTGCCCTCGACGGCTCGCACCAGCTGTGGTGGGTGTTAAGAGGACACAGATATTGTTTGGAGGTAAAGCTATGGAGACGATCAATGCCAAGAATCGCGATCTCAAAGCCGTGAACGGCTGGCTGCGGGAATCGCTCAACGGCCAGGTTCTGGCCGTCAAAAACGCGGCTGGCCTGCACGGATTGGCGGCCGGCCTGAAAGCCGGCGAAGTGCTCGTCCTGGACGACGTGGGCGATTACCTGGGTGTGCTCAATGCCGGCGGCACGATCCGGGCCAGCCAGGACGCCGGCAACTATGCGGCCGACAACATGACGGGCGGAACGCTCGTTGTCGAAGGTGACGCCGGTTATGGCGCCGGCCAGTATTGCTACGGCGGCACCGTTGTCATACGCGGCGACGCGGGCGACTTTACCGCCACGATGAACAAGGGCGCCACGGTCATCGTGTGCGGCAACGTGGGCGACGAGGCCGGCACTTACATGCTCAAGGGCGATTTGATCGTCGTGGGCAATGCCGGGCGCAATTTTGCCAACTACTTGATTCGCGGCAACGTCTACATTGGCGGCACGTGGGAGAGCCTGGGCCACAACACGCGCGTCGAGCCGTTGAGCGGCGACGACGTGGCCAGGCTGCGCGCCTACTTTGAGATGCACGGCATCGACGCCGACCCGGCCGCCTTCAAAAAGATCGTGGCCGCCTCGGAAAAACCATTTTATCATTAATTTCGCTGCCGGACATTTTTTAATCACGAATTACACAAATTTACGAATTTCACGAATGTTTGAGCTTTTTTCCAAAGGCCATTTAGCCGAATTCGTGTCATCCGCTTCGGATCCCTGCAGGGGGCTATCGTCCATTCGTGACATTCGTGATAAAAACAGGAGGCTAACATGGCCGTCGTAGGCGCTTTTTGTGTCAGTGTCAACCGGGACGTGTGCCTGAACGCCCGCATGCCGGGCAAGTGCGCCACCTGCGCGGAAGTTTGCCCGCACGGCGTCTACAGCTTGGATGCTCGCACCGGCGAGATGCTCGTGCAGAATTACAACGCCTGCGTGGGCTGCCGCATCTGTGCCGAGTTCTGCCCGACCAACGCCATCCGCATCAACCCGGCCGAATCGGAGTACCTCAGCCGCTATCCCTGGACCCTGGCCGCCGTGGAAGAAGTCCACTACAAAGCGCAGAGCGGCGAGTACCTGCTGCGCGGCTTTGGCGCGCAAGGCCCCACGCCCAACTTTGACGCGATCACGGTGGTGCCCAGCCAGATCGCCAGCGCCGTGCCGCAAGACAAGTACCGCGAAGAATGTGAGATGGAGGTTGTCATTGGCCAGGACACGTGTGAAAAGCCGCTGCGCCTTCGAATGCCGCTCGTGTGGGGGGCTATGTCGTTCGGCGCGCTGAGCAAAGAAGCCAGGCTGGCATTGGCGATCAGCGCCGCCATGACTGGCACTGCCAGCAACACCGGCGAAGGTGGGCTGCTCCCCGAAGAAACCTGGCTGGCGCGCGGCTACGCCGACGAGGGCCGCCGCCACAAAGAGTGGGAACCCGGCGGTTACATCATTACCCAGTGGTCCACCGGGCGCTGGGGGGTGTCGATCGACTATATCAACAGCGGCGATGCGGTCGAGATCAAGATCGGCCAGGGCGCCAAGCCCGGCATGGGCGGGCACCTGCTGGGCGCCAAGGTCACCGAGGATGTGTCACGCGTTCGCGGCGTGCCGGTTGGCTCAGACGCCCTCAGTCCATGCCGTTATTACGACGTGCAGACAGTGGATGATATCAAGCACATGGTCGCTTTCCTGCGCGATGCCACCGGCTACCGGGTCCCCCTCATGTTCAAGCTGGGGCCTTCGCGCCCCTACGCCGATGTGGCCGCCTGCATCGAGGCTGGCGCCGACGCCATCAGCATCGACGGGCTGGCGGGCGGCACCGGCTGCTCGCCCGACGTCGTCACCCAGGGAGTGGGCATCCCGACCGTCGCCTGTATCCCGCCGGCCGTGCAGGCGCTCAAGGATCACGGCGTGCATCACAAGGTCAAGCTGATCGTGTTGGGCGGCATGCGCAACGGGCTGGACGCCTTCAAGGCCCTGGCGATGGGGGCCGACGCGGTGGGCTTTGGCAGCGCGGCCGAGGTGGCCATGGGCTGCCGCGTGTGCTACGCCTGCCACCAGGGCAACTGCCCCTACGGCATCACCAGCCAAAAGCCAGAGCTCCGCGCCCGGCTCGACCCGCTCCAGACTGGCCGGCGGCTGGCCAACTTTATCCACGCCTGCGCGGAAGAGCTCAAGATCTTGACCATGCTGTCGGGCCACCGCCGCACGGTCGATCTCTCGACTGAGGACCTGCGAGCGATGGATCTGAACACAGCCGCCATCACCGGCCTCAAGTTGATCGGCTACGAGCGCCCATTAGCTATGTGGGAGGCCGTCTCCCAGCCGAAGACGGGCGGTGGGAATGGCCCCAAGGGCAATGGCCGCCGGCGCAAGAAAGCGGTGCAAGCCGCTACTTGAGAGCGGGTGCAGGAGGGCGTGCGGGGAATTTGGATCACGAAAAGCACGAAAGTGCACGAAAGGGGGTTTCGCGTTTTTCGCGCCTTCGCGTGCGAAGCGTTCGCGATCCAAACTCTCAATGCCGCCCAAACTGGCGCGCCAGTTGCTCGTGACTCAGGTGGATCATCGTCGGGCGGCCGTGCGGGCAGGTGCGGGGCGCTACGCACTTTTCCAACTGCCGGATTAGCTCCTGCATCTCTTGCGTCGAGAGCACCTGCCCGGCCTTGATGGCGGCCTGTTTGCACACGCGGCGCACCAGCCGCGCCTCTTGACTGCTCGCCAGTGGCATCTCGCCAGCGTCCAGCTCGGCCAGCACGTCGTTGATTACCTGCCGCAGGTCAGAGCGGGCCAGCACCGCCGGCACGCTGCGCAGCAGGAAGGTGTTTCCCCCAAAACTCTCCAGCTCAAAGCCGACACGGGCCAGCAGCTCGCGCTTTTCCTCGATCAACGATACGGCAATTGGCGTGAGCTCGATGGGCAGCGGGTTGAGCAGATGCTGCACCGCCAACTGCATGCCCTCGAGCTGGCCCATGAACTGCTCGTACAGCACGCGCTCGTGAGCGGCGTGCTGGTCGACCAGGTAGAGGCCGGCCGGCCCTTCGGCCACGATGTAGGTGGTGTCGATTTGCCCCACCACGCGCAGGGGGGGCAGGGCGGCCGTGGGGGAGAGGGCGCCTGGCCCGGCCGGCGGACGCCCGGCGTCCAGATCGACCGCGGGCAAAGCCTGCGAGCCGCCCGCCGCCTGCTCCAAGCCCGGCTCGACCGCCGGCACACGCGAGGGCGCGTACACGTCCAACGCCCGCAGCCGGAGCTGTCTTTCTCTATCTCGATCTCTATCTCCCCCTCTATCTCCTTCTCTTTCTCTATCTGATCTCTCTATCTCTATCTGTTCCCCAATCAACGCTTGCCGGACGGTCTTTTGCACGGCGCGAAAGACGGCGTCGCTGTTGCGAAAGCGAACCTCGCTCTTGGCCGGGTGCACGTTGACGTCCAGCTCTTCGGGCGGCAGCTCGATATGCAGGCTGCACAGCGGGTAACGGTTGACCTGGAGCATCGTGTGGTAAGCCTGGATGACGGCGTAGGCGATGCTGCGGTCCTGCACCCAGCGCCCGTTGACGAAAAAAGTCAGCTCATTGCGATTGGCGCGCGTCAGCGCCGGCAGGCTGACGTAGCCGCTGACGACACAAGTGTTGTCCGGCTCATCGCGATTGGAAACCGGCAGCAGTTGCTGGGCCGTTTCCGCCCCGTAAATGGCGATCAGCACGTCGTGGAGCGAGCTGCTCCCGTGGGTTTGGAACGCCAGCCGCCCGTCGTGGCTCAGGTGAAAGCGCACATCCGGGTAGGCCATGGCGTAGCGGGTGACGAGGGTGTCGATGTGCCGCCGCTCAGTCGAGACGCTTTTGAGGAACTTTAACCTGGCCGGGACGTTGTAAAACAGATGCTCGACCGTCATCAGCGTGCCGGCCGGCGCGCCGATGCTCTTGTGCTCGACGAGCTGGCTGCCTTCCAGGCGCAGGCGGCTGCCAACTTCTTCGTCCCGCGCGCGGGTGACGCACGTCAGGTGCGAGACGGACGCGATGGAGGCCAGCGCCTCGCCGCGAAAGCCCAGGCTGCTTACGCGCGCCAGGTCGTCGACCGAGTCGATCTTGCTGGTCGCGTGGCGCTCGAAGGCCAGTTGGACTTCTGCGGCCGGGATTCCGGCGCCGTTGTCCGCCACGCGGATCGATGCGCGCCCGCCCTCGACCACCTCGATGCGCACCTGCCCCGCCCCGGCGTCGAGCGCGTTTTCCAGCAGCTCTTTGACGACCGAGGCTGGCCGCTCGACGACTTCGCCGGCGGCGATCTGTGAGGCCAGCTCGGGACTGAGAAGATGGATCGGCATAAGGTGAATTATATCACAAACGGACTGGAAAACAATTTACCGCTCTCTCAGTGATTCCCCGTTAGACAGCAGCCATAATTGTGGTAAAATAGAAACTTACGTTTGACGTTTGATCTTGGACGTTTGAGGTGTCTTATGGGTTCTAAACAACTTACCAGCGCCGCAGTGCGGCAGCAGTTCCTGGATTTCTTTGCCGAGCGCGGGCACACCGTTATCCCCGGCGCTCCGCTGATTCCAGTCGGCGACGCGACGCTGCTGTTCACCAACGCCGGTATGAACCAGTTCAAGGACGTCTTTCTCGGCCTGGGCAGCCGGCCCTATACGCGCGTGGCCGATAGCCAACCGTGCATGCGCGTGGCCGGCAAGCACAACGACCTGGAAGACGTGGGGCGCGACGGCACCCACCATACCCTGTTCGAGATGCTGGGCAACTGGTCGTTTGGCGACTATTATAAACAGGAGGCGATCGCCTGGGCCTGGGAGCTGCTCACGGGCGTCTGGGGCTTGCCCAAGGAGCGCCTGTACGCCACCTGCTTTAAGGATGAGGCTGGTGATCTGCCCACCGACGAGGAGGCGGTCGCCTTCTGGCAGCAGCAGCCTGGTATAGCGCCCGATCACATCTTGTTCTTTGGGCGTAAGGACAATTTCTGGGAAATGGGCGATGCCGGGCCGTGCGGGCCGTGCAGTGAGATCCACTACGATCGCGGCGCCGGCTTTTGCGACAAGCGCGACACACCCGGCCACGTCTGCCAGGTCAACGGCGATTGCCGGCGTTTCACCGAGCTGTGGAACCTGGTGTTTATCCAGTATAATCGCCTGGATGCCACGCGGCTCGAGCCGCTGCCGGCCAGGCACGTCGATACCGGCATGGGCTTTGAGCGCATCGTGTCCGTCTTGCAAGGGGTGGACTCGAATTACAAGACGGACTTGTTTGTGCCCATCCTCCAACGCATCCAGACCCTGGCCGGCCACACAGACGCCCAGGTGCAGGAAAATCAAGTGGCCTACCAGGTGATTGCCGACCACAGCCGGGCGATCGCTTTCCTGATCGGCGATGGCGTGCTGCCGGGCAACGTTGGCCGCAAGTACGTCCTGCGCATGATCGTGCGCCGCGCGGCGCGCTTTGGCCACAGCCTGGGCTTTACCGAGCCTTTCCTGGCCAAGGTGGTCGAGGTGGTCATCGATGAGATGGGCTTGTTTTTCCCCAACCTGGCGGCACGCCGCGAACACATCTTGCGCGCGGTCACCGACGAAGAGATCCGCTTCCGGCGCACGCTGGACCTGGGCCTGGCACGCCTGGACCAGGTGTTGGCCGAGCTGGCCGGCTCTGATCAAAAGGTGGTTCCGGGCCAGGTCGCGTTCGACCTCAAGGCCACGTATGGCTTGCCGCTAGAGGTGACGCGCGACGTGGCTCTTGAGCGCGGCTTCGCAGTCGACGAGGCCGGTTTTCACGCGGCTGATGCAGATCACCGCCAGGTGAGTGGCAGCGGCGCGTTCGATTACGCCGCCACCGAAGGGTTGGAGGCTTACTCGAATTTCTTGCGCGGCCTGGTCGCCGAGGGCAAGCTTGAGCCGGCCGGCGTCGACCACGACCCCTACACCTCGACCGAGCTTGAAACGCTCGTGTTGGGCGTGCTCGACCCCGAAAGCGGCCAACCCTTGCAGCACGTCAAGGCCGACAGCCGGGTCGAGATCGTAGTGGCGGCCACGCCGTTCTACGTCGAATCTGGCGGCCAGGTGAGTGATACGGGTGTGATCTTGCGTTACCCACCGGACGGCGGCGAGCCAATCTGGACCGTGCAGGTGGAGCACGTACGCAGTCCGGTGCCAGGCCTGATCGTGCACGAGGGCCAGGTGTTGGCCGGGCGCCCGCGCGCCGGCGAGCCATGCTGGGCGATCGTGGATTACGAACGGCGTTGGGACGTCATGCGCAACCACACTGCCACCCACCTGCTCCACGCCGCGTTGCGCTACGTGCTGGGCAACCACGTTCAACAAGAGGGCAGCCTGGTCGCGCCAGATCGCCTGCGCTTTGATTTTACGCACCCAGGCATGCTTACCCAGGACCAGTTGGACGCCATCACGCAGGACGTGAACGATGCCATCCTGGCCAATTACCATGTGAATGTCTCGCACGAGCCGTACCGCGAGGCCGTGGCCAGCGGCGCCACGGCTTTGTTCGGTGAAAAATATGGCGAGGTCGTGCGTGTGCTGCGGATGGCCCATCCGGATGAGAATTCGATATCGCAGGAATTATGCGGCGGCACACACGTGACTCAGACCGCACAGATAGGCTCGTTCGTGATCGTTTCTGAAAGCAGCGTGGGCGCCGGCCTGCGGCGCATCGAGGCGGTGACGGGCCACGCTGCCCAAGCCTTCGTTCACCGCCGGTTGACGTGCCTGAACAACGCGGCGGCTTACCTGGGCTGCTCGCCGGAAGAGGTGGATCGCAAGGCCCTGGCTTTGCTGGAGGAAACCCAGTCGGCGCAAAAGGAGTTGGCACGCCTGCAGCGTGACAAGACTCGCCATGAATTCGAATCCTTGATGGGTGAGCTGAAGATAGTCCAGGACGTGCCGGTGCTTTCCGTCCAGGTGCAGGCGCCAGGTGTCGACGCGATGCGCGAGATGACGGATTGGTTCAGGGCGCGCGTCGACTCGGGCGTAATCGTGCTGGGCGCGGCGATCCATGGCCGGCCCCAAATTGTGGCGGCCGTGACGGATGACCTGGTTCAACGCGGCGTCCACGCCGGTCAGTTGGTCGGTGCCGTGGCCAAGCTGGTGGGCGGCGGGGGAGGCGGCAAGCCCACCATGGCGCAGGCCGGTGGGCGCGATGCCAGCCGCTTGGCAGAAGCCCTGGCCAAAGCGCCGGAACTGGTCGCACAGATGCTCAAGGCGACAGATACGTAAAACGTAAAAACGTAAAACGTAATCCGTAAGATGTATTGCGTAATGTGTACGAGGCATGGAACAAATTATCTATCTCCATTCCGAAGACGATATCCTCTCGGTGCGCGATCAGTTGAACCTGGTCGGGGCGCCGCGCGTGATGTTAGTGATCCCGCCTTATTCTGATGTGCTGCGCAGCCGGGTGGATTTGCGCCTGGTGCAGCGCCAGGCCGAACAATTAAAATTCGAGCTGGCCCTGGTCACGCGTGACAGCCAGATGGTCCGCGAAGCCGGTGAGATTGGCTTGCCGGTCTTTGGCTCGGTCGAGCAAGGGCGCAAGCGTTCCAATTGGCGGCGGCCCGGCCTGGATGAAGACCCTTGGTCACCCGGGCGCAGCGACGAGGCATGGCAGGCCGCCAGCGCCCGCCGCACCCGGCGCCCTTCGCGGCCCGCGCAGGTGATGCGACAGGTATTGGCCTGGACCTTGTTCGTTGGTGTTTTCCTGGGCTTTGCTCTCACCGCCGCCCTGGCTGTGCCCAGCGCCGAGGTGACGTTGGTGCCCGACAGCGAAGCGATGAACGTGTCGCTCTACGTCGCGTTTGATACCGATATTGAGCAGGTGGACGTGGCCCGCACGCGCATCCCGGCCGAATACGTGGCGGCCGAGGTCGCCGGCACTGTCCAGGTGCCCACGACAGGTAAAAAGGCTATCCCTGCTTCCCCTGCCCGGGGCACGGTTGTCTTTATCAACCAATTGGGGATACCCATCAATATCCCCAAGGGAACTGCTGTGCGCACATCGGCGTTTGGCTCGGTCATGCGCTATTTCACCACGGTCGATGTCAGTGTGCCGGGCGGTTTTGGCGCCCAGGCCGAGGCGCCGATCGAGGCGATGGAGCCTGGCGAGTTTGCCAATATCGGCGCCAACCTGATCAATGAGGTCGAGGGAGTGGCCGCCATTTCGGTCAAAGTGACCAACCCTTATCCAACTGCTGGCGGCGGCTCTCGCGAGGTACCGGCTGTCACACAGGAGGATCGTGACCGCGCTCGCTCGCAGTTGATGCAAAATCTCTTGGGTGACGCTTATCAGCAGATGCAGGTTGAAATGGGCGAACAAGAGCTGATCGTGGCCGAGTCGCTTTTTGTGAGCCAGGTGCTGGACGAGACCTACGACCGTTTCGTGACCGAAGAGGCCCAGACGGTCGTGTTGGAAATGCGCCTGACCGTGCTCGGCCTGAAGGGCCACATGGCGGATGCCAATACCCTGGCCTACGCCGAGATGGTGGCCCAGGTGCCGCCAGAGTATGAACTGATTGCAGATGGATTGGCGTTCGAGCCAGGCGAGATCATCGTGCCGGCCGACGCCAACGGCGATATTTTGATGGAGATGACTGCAAAGGGCTACATAGCGGCTCGCTTTGATCGTGACCAGATACGCCAGGCGATCGCCGGCAAGCCGGTGGAGCAGGCCGTCAGTTACCTGGCCGAGGAACTGCCACTGCGCTTTGACCCCGTCGTTGCAGTCAGGCCAGAGTGGTTGGGGCGAGTGCCCTGGCTGCCGGTGCGAATCCAGATCGAGATTCGGCAGCAGGCGTGAGATTTGCCAGAAACCGGAGCTGGAACCTGAAACAATCATGAGCAGAATCCTGGCTTTGGATGTCGGTGAAAAGCGGATTGGCGTGGCGGTGAGTGATGAGTTGCACATACTGGCGCGCCCGCTGAAGACACTCGCACATTCTAGCCTGGCCGGCGATGTGAGCGCGCTGGCTGTTCTGCTGGCCGAGTACGCTGTGGAAACGCTCGTCGTTGGCTTCCCTTGCAGCTTGTCCGGCGAAGAGGGACCTCAGGCATTGCGGGTGAAACGCTATGCCCGCAAGCTGGCCGCGGCGCTGCCTGTCCCAGTCGTTTTGTGGGACGAGCGCTATTCGACCATCCAGGCTGTGCAACGCCTGGCGGAAGCCGGCCGCCGCCGCCGTGACGCTCGTGGCGACAAGGGCCAGGTCGATGCCGCCGCCGCCGCGATTATTTTGCAGGGTTACCTGGACACGCAGCGGGAGACGTGAAACGTCCCTCGGCAAGCGCGGGATGATATGAAGCGTAAAACGTGAAACGTAATGCGTAATCTTGGTTCCGAGTGACATGAGACGAAAACGAAAAACACTGACAAGTGCCCTCATCTTTCTGGTCACACTCCTGGTTCTCTTTGGCATGGGAGGCGTGTTGTGGACGATGATCGGACGCCAGTCCACCGCCGGCGGCCAGCCCGGCTCGGTGCAAATCCCGGCCCCCTCTCGAATCGAGGATGTGTTTATCGCCGCCTATCTCAACTGGCGCGCCAGTGACTTGTCTCTGCCGGCTGGCAAAGACGGCACGCCGGTGACTTTTGCCGTGCAGTCCGGCGAGTCGGTCGGGCAGGTGGCCACACGCCTGCAGCGCGAAGGCTTGATCAGCGACGCCGAGCTGTTTCGCCTTTACCTGCGCTATAATGGCCTGGATAGCAGCGTAGAAGCCGGACAATTCCAATTGAACGAGACCATGACCATGGCCGAGGTGGCTGCCGCTTTGCAACGCGGCCGGCGCGACAACGAGATAAGCCTGACCGTGCCTGAGGGCCGGCGCCTGGAGGAAGTGGCCCAACTCGTGGCCCAGCAATCGTCGGTCAACGCCGATGAATTTCTCGCCCTGGCACTCGCCCCGCAAACCTTCTCGTCCCGCTTTTCGTTCCTGGCCGAACTGCCGCCAGACGCTACGCTGGAAGGTTACCTGTTCCCAGACACCTACCGTTTCGATGAGGACGCCACGGCGCACGATGTGATCGAGCGGATGTTGAGCACCCTTGAGGCCAAGCTGCCGCCGGGGGGGCGCGACAAGCTGCGAGCACAAGGACGTACGCTATTTGAAGCGCTGGCCCTGGCGTCGATTGTCGAGCGCGAGGCAGTGGTGGCCGACGAGCACCCCGTCATCGCCGGCGTGTATTATAACCGCTTGTTGAGCGGCATGTCATTGGACGCTGACCCGACCGTGCAGTACGCCATGGGCTACCAACCGGCGCAGAACACGTGGTGGAACCGCGAATTGACCATCGAAGATTATCGCGCGGTGATCTCACCTTACAACACTTACCTCAATCCCGGTCTGCCGCCCGGCCCTATTTGCAGCCCAGGCATGTCGGCGTTGAGCGCCGCCATCGAACCGGCCCAGGTTCCCTATTATTTCTTCCGCGCCTCGTGCAGCGGTGACGGCACACACATGTTTTCCAAGACGTTGGAGGAGCATGCCGCCAAGGGCTGCCAGTAAAAGGGTTTCAGGTTTCAGGTTTGGCGTTTCACGTCTTTCTTACTTCTTACTTCTTACTTCTTACTCCTTACTCCTTACTTCCTGCTCTTCCCCCGCCTCCACCCAACCCAGCTTTAAAATCGGCCTGGTCGCGCCGTTCGAGGGACACTCCCGCCAGGTGGGCTACGATGTGATCTACGCGGCGCGGCTGGCGATCCGCCAGGCGAACCTGGCTGAGGGGGTAGGGGGGTATCGAGTCGAGTTGATAGCCCTCGACGACGGGGGGGAGCCTGAAGCGGCGGCTCAACAGGCGTCTATGCTGGCGCTCGATCCGGCCGTGATGGGCGTGATCGGCCACTTTGGCCTGGAGACGAGCGACGCGGCCGCCCCCATCTATGCGCGCGAGGGACTGCCTGTGCTGATCCTGGCTGATCTCCCGGCGGCTGAGCTGGAATCGGCTGTGTGTCTGGACCCCGCGGCGGCGCGACTGGCTGGCGAGTTCGCCGCTTATGCCGAGCAGTTTAACGCCGATTACGCGACTGTGTCCGGCGGCGTGCCGCCGGGGCCCTATGCGTGGGTGGCCTACCGGGCCGTGCGGATGCTGCTGGAAGCGGCTCGTCTCGATATCGAGGCTAATAGCGCCCCATTTCTTAATGGCGGCCTGTCGCGAGCCGGGGTGGACAAGCAACTGTGTTCCCAACGTTAAACGATCAAGAAACCGAGTTTTTTTCCTCCCCCTGTGAGGGTGCTTTGCAAAAACCCGGTTTCTTAAAAACGCAATTTCTGGTGTTTCTGACTTGCGAATGCTTACTGAGGCGGGTTGGCGGGCCGCAAATAGTCAGCGGCTGACCACCCCACTTCGTTGGGATCGTCCGGGTTTTGCAGCCTCCACCATTTGAGCCCGTCGCTTTCCACCGGCCCATCGATCACGCGCATGACGGCGCCATCGGACAGGTATTTCAGGCGCTGCTCTCCCAACCCGGCGCCGGCGCGGAAGCTAAGACCCTGCGGGCCAGCGTCGTAGACCTCGACGAACCCGTCGACGGCGGTTGTTCCGGGCGGCGTCGGCGTCAACGTGGGAGTGGGTGTGGAGGTATAGGTTGGCAGCGGCGTGCGCGTCGGCGGGCGAGTGGCCGTGGGCAGCTCGACGATCACCTCGGCCCCTTTCCCCTCGGAGCGCAGCATGGCTCGCCCGCCCATCGCGCAAGCGACGACGGCAGCCGCCACCACGCCCAAGACCAGCAGCCATTCGTACCAGGCCAGTTCACCCTGGCCGGGGCGAGGAGTCAGTTTAATGCCGGATGAATTGCGTTCCATACCACCTCTTTAACTTGTGGCGCGACCCAAGGCCGCCGCCGAATTTAGGGTTATTATACGCTAATTCAGCCAGCAGAACAAGTCAAGCTATTATGGCTATTCGCAGCACATGGTTGATTTCGAGTAACTTGTATACTGCTCAGCCCTTTGTTTTATCCGCTAATTGGCGTAAATTCGCGGATAAAAAGCCTAATTCATGCTATGCCTGAGCAGTTACGATTTCGATACATTTTATGCGTGCAAAGCCTCAATGTCAACAGGCTATTCCGATAGCCCGTTATTATGACAGCCAGGGCATCAGTCGTTGGCGCAGCGTCGCTTCTGGCAGCGCGCCTACCAACCGGTTGACCACCCGGCCGTCTTTCACCACCAGCATGGTCGGCACCCCCTGCACGCCGTAACGTTGGGCCGTATAGGGATTTTGGCTTGCGTTGACCTTGACCACCCGCAGGCGGCCGCTCAGCTCGCGCGCCAGCTTTTCCAGGATCGGTTCCATCGCACGGCACGGGCCGCAGCCCGGCGCCCAAAAATCCACCAACACCGGCAGGCGGGCGTGCAGCACATCCTGGTCAAAGCTTGCGTCTGTGGCGGCGTGCGGCCGGTCCTCGCTCGCCCCCGCTGCAGGCCCCGGCTGGGCCTGTGCGTGGGTGCTCGCCGGCCGTTCCTTCTCCGGCCGCGGCCCCTTGCCCAGCAGAAAGGCTGTATGCTTTTCCAGCTCGGTGGCAGAGATGGTCTCTGCCTTTGTCAGTACCTTTCCCTCCCGCACAGTCACCACGGCCGGGAGCTGCCCCACCTGGTAGCGGCGCACGCTGGCCGGGTTGTCGCGGGCCGGCACTTGCGCCACGAGCAATTGCCCGGCGTTCTCGCGCGCCAGGCGTTGCTCGGCCTGATCGAGCGGCGTCGAGCCTGTGTCGTTCAGGAACACGAGCACGACTGGCAAACCGGCCGCCAGCACGCGCTCGATGCTTTGATCGTTGGTGATGATCGGTGTGTCAAATATTCTGGCCAAGCTGACCTCCTACAAGCTGCTTCAGGTTCAATGTCTCAGGTTTTAGGTTGGGTTGAATTCACTGCACGTCCCCAGTCCCATTGAGACTGCCGCCAGGCAAATGTTTTGCCCGACGTGCCCGGCTTCAATCAGCACGTAGCGATAGGAACGCTCGTGATATTTCCAGCGCGTGCGCTGAAAGGTAGCCGCCAGGATGAAGCAAACGCTGGCCCGTCCCAACTGCCCTTGTGCCAGCCCGGCGCTCATCACGCCGGCGTTGACATCCTCGGCCTTGAGCAGCTCCAGCCCGTGTCCCTGCACGGCATAGTGGTAGAGCCCAGGCTCGAGGTCTGTCACCTTGCGCACTGCCACGTAGAGGTCGATGGGATAGAGCGCGCCGGCCGATGGCGCGGCACGGAGCTCGCCTTGTGAGCGGGTGATGCCTTGGGCAGCATACAGCAGGCGCGACAGCTCTTCCTGGGATATCGGCTGATCTAGGAGCCTGTCGGAGAGAGCGTTTTGTAGGGCGGCTTTCCATAGCCGCCGCACCTGTGGCAGGTATGGAAACCTGCCCTACGGGT
>JAFGFO010000015.1 GCA_016931085.1 Thermoflexales bacterium | reverse complement strand
TTCGCTTTGCGTCCTTTGGAAGGCGGTTTCTCCGGCTAAAGCCTCAACTCCAAAGCGTGAAATTAGTCCCCAGCGTGAAACGCTCGCGAGTTTGAACCGCGAACTCGCGAAAGACCGCGAAAAGCGCGAAACCCCCTTTCGCGCATGAAAGGCGCGAAGCGTTCGTGCCTTTCGTGATCCACTCTTTCCGCGCAAATGCCAAATGCCTCAAAAAAGCGGCCCTGCCCTGAGCGTCGAATCCAAAATCAGGATCTACCACACAGGGCAGGGCACATTGTTCTTTGGTGGGGCGCGCTGTGTCGCACCACCGGGAACAGGCCTGGACTTGATCCCTTGGGCGTAGCGCCGCGTCCATAAACCCGGCGCACCTGGCTTGCGGGAACCTCTCTTGGCGCACCAACAACGACACACCTGAAACCGACGTTATCGTTACGGTTGTCGGGCGCGTTATCGTTGCGGTTGGCCGCGCGCACGTTGGCCGGGTTGTCGTTCCAATTACCGCCACGCAGCACGTTTTCGGCCTGCCCCCACGTATCGGTTACCCATGGCATGCTCACCCCGTTGGGCAAAGCAAGCGAGGCTTCCGATTGACGCCTTTGTTCCGTTTTTTGCTTACATTCTCGTACGTTTTCACGAATCCTCAACCGGTGGGCCTACCTGAAAAATCCTCAAAATCGGCCGCGCTTCGCGCGGATTTAACCTGGGGAGGGGAAGCCCCTCCCCAGCCCCCACCCCCGCAGAAATCCAGAACCCAGAAATCCAGAAGCTCACTGTCCTGGCGCACCAACAACGACACACCTGAAACCGACGTAACCGCGACGGTCGCCGGGCGCGAGACCGTAGCGGACGGCCGCGCGCACGTAGGCCGGGTCGCCGGACCAATTACCGCCACGCAGCACGCGTGAACTCCCGGTCGCCGGGCCAGTGGGATCTGTCTGTGCCTCGGACGGATACGCTCCATACCAATCCGCCACCCACTCCCATATATTGCCAGCCATATCCTGCGCCCCCACCCAACTCGCCCCTTTCGGCTTGCTTCCCACCGGCCATGCCACTCCCTTACCACACCCACTTCCACTCCCATCATTCATCACCGCGTAATCGCACGTGGCTTGCTCGTTCCCCCACGGAAAAGTTCGCCCGTCCGTCCCACGCGCCGCGTACTCCCACTGCGCCTCGGTTGGCAGTTCCCCACCGGCCCACTTGCAATACTCGTTCGCATCACTCCAACTCACGCCCACTACCGGCTGATCCTCACCGTTATAACTGGATTCATTGGCGTACGATGACGCCTCACACGCGCCGGCATTCACGCACTTTTTGTACTGCGCGTTCGTCACCTCCGTCCGGTCGATCCAAAACGCATTCAGGCTCACCTTGTGCCTCGGTTGTTCCCGCGTAATCCAGTCTTTTGAACAACTAGCGTAATACTGCTTACACAATTCCCAAGCCTGATTCACCTCTTCGTCGGTGCTGCCCATCATAAACTCGCCAGCCGGCACGTAGACCATCACCATGCCGTCCACCGGGCGCGTCGTCTGCTCACCCAGTTTGGGCATAGGCGTGGCCGTCGGGGGAGGAATGGCTGTCGTGGGATTCAGGTTAGCAACTGGCATAGTCGCGGTAGCCGTGGCAGTGCTGGCTGACCCATGCGAAGGGAACACACTTTGTCCCACAAGCCAAAGCGCCACGAGCGCTGGCAACGCCAGGGCCGCCACTCCCCAGGCCGGCACACGAAGCTGTTGCAACCCACCCACAATCATTTTCCACCAAGGCGACTTGGTACGTCTCGACGCCAGTTGTGGGGATACTCTTGTAGAAGGGCGAGAAATCGGCGTAGGAGCAATGCTTGTCCCTAGATCGAGGGCCTGTTTATCAGGCGAAGAAGGAACCTTTGTGGATGGTACCGGTGACGCCGCCGGCGACCTTTGCTCCAACCAGGCCAACAAGCGCGACAGCCCTCTCTCGTAACTGCCTTGAAACGAGATGTGCTGACGAACACCCCACAACGGCGGCACGTCACAAGGCTCGACATCCAGCGAGATAAAGCGCATGCCCTCCCGCTTTGTCATCTCGAGTGCCGCACTAGTCTCGTCTTGAACCCAGTCCGAATTGACGGCGGCCGGCGTCAATACAAGGGCAAACACGCCGCTTGCTTTCAGCCCTCGATTGATCGCGCTGACCCATCGCTCGCCCGATTGGATGCTGTCCGGCGCGATCCACACCGGCCACCCTCCTGCTTGCAGATCAGCCGCCAGGCGGTGGGCCATGTCCGCATCCTGGTGCGCGTGGCTGATAAAGACCTGCCGGGGGTCGCGTTGGAGAGGTGTGGGGGGAGCCGAAGGGGCCGCCGGCAAGACGGACGCGAAACGCTGCCGGTAACGCTCAGGCCACGACTTACTCATAGCCGTCAGGAGGTGGGGAGTCTTCCCATGCCGCTCGCAGTAATCCAGCAGGGCTTGTATCTTTTGTCCTTTTTGCATACCGGCCGCCCAATCGGCCTGGACGTCGCGGAAATAGTCAAAGCACAACTCGGTAAGCTCGTCGTCGCTCACCAGATCTCTCAGAAATTGGCGAATCTCGGCACTGGAAGGCTCCATACGACAAGTTTACCACAAAACACCGCATTTGGGCAAAGCTTACCCACTCCAATGAGATTACGCAATACGCTATACGTAATACGCGTTACACCCAATTTCGCTGATTTGCAAAAAAAAAATGAAATGTATAATGTATATTGTAGAGCGCAAAGGGATAGTGAGACGAGTGATACGCGCGTGCCAGGAGGAAATAGCCTTGCCCAGACCAAGACCAAGCCGGCAGCAAGCCCCACCCCAAGCTCCACCAACCTCGCCCATGCCGGAGGACGAACGGCGCGGCGGCGAGCTGTTCGTCGTGGACAACAGCGACGAGCAGTGGCAAGCCGCCCGCTATCTGAGCGAATGGTGCGACGTGGCCCGCCAGCTTGACGTGGCCACCGGCTATTTCGAGATCGGCGCGCTGCTGGCGCTCGACGGGCAGTGGCAAAAGCTGGAACGCATCCGCATCCTCATGGGCGACGAGGTGAGCATCAAGACTAAACAAGCGTTCGAGGCCGCCCTGGGCAAGATCACGCTCAAGCTCGACCACAGCCTGGAGAGCGAAAAGGAAAAGAACGACTTTCTCGGCGGCGTGCCGGCCATCGTGGCGGCGCTGCAGAGCGGGCGAATCGTCTGCCGCGTCTACCGCGAGCGCAAGTTTCACGCCAAGGCTTACATCACCCACGCCCGCTTCGACGTGATGGGCGCGACGGCGCTGGTCGGCTCGAGCAACTTTACCCACCCCGGCCTGCACGAAAACATCGAGCTGAACGTGCGCTTGCAGAGCGGGGTAAAGGATCTGCAAGCGTGGTACGAGGCGTACTGGGAACAGGCCGAGGACGTCACGCCCAACATCCTGCGGACGATTCAACCCCACGTCCGCGACTATACGCCCTTCGAGGTGTACGCCAAGGCGCTCCACGAGTTCTTCCGCGGCCACGAGCTGACGGCCACCGAGTGGGAGCAGAGCCAGTCGCGCGTCTATCCTCTGCTGGATCAGTACCAGCGAGAAGGCTACCACGCGCTGCTGAAATACGCCGGACGCTACAACGGGGCGCTGCTGTGCGACAGCGTTGGGCTGGGCAAGACCTTTATCGGCATGATGCTGATCGAGCGGCTGCTGCACGAGCGCAAGCGGGTGGCGCTGTTCGTGCCCAAGGCCGCCAGGCAGCCGGTGTGGGAAAGCAAGCTGGAGCGCTACCTGCCGGGCTTGGCCAGCTCGCGCTTTGGCAACAACCTGGTCATCTACAACCACACCGACCTGCTGCGCGGCAACGACTTTCCGGCCTACATGGACGAGGTCAAGCGCCAGGCCGACGTCGTCATCATCGACGAAGCGCATCACTTTCGCAATCAGGCCGCCCAGCGTTACCGCCAGTTGTACGACATGCTGGAAGGCAAGCAAGTGTATCTCATCACCGCCACGCCCATCAACAACAGCCTGCTCGATCTGCAGCACTTGATCGAGCTGTTTTCGCGCCGCCAGGCCGACTATTTCCGCGCGCTGGGCATCCACTCGCTGCCCGGCCACTTTCGCACGCTGGACAATGCGCTGGAACGGCTGACAGGTGGGCAGAGCGCCGGCGTCGAGATTTCGATGCACGAGGCCGAGCGGGTTTTGGGCCAGGACGATCTCTTTCGCTCGCTGGTCGTCCAGCGCAGCCGGGCGTATGCCCGCGCGAGCCAGGAACAGCACGGCGGGGGCCAGGTGGTTTTCCCGGATCGTGAGCCGCCCAAGGTGGGCGAGTATTCGCTGCGCGAGACCTACGGCCAGTTGTTGGACGATCTCGAACGGGCCTTTCGCAAGGACAAGCCCCTGTTGAGCCTGGCCATCTATTATCCCCTGGCCTATCCCGTCGGCTCTGACGCCGGCTTCGACCCCATGCAGAAGGGCCGCCAGGCGCAGGTCGTTGGGCTGATCCGCACCCAACTGCTCAAGCGCTTTGAAAGCTCGACGCACGCCTTTCGGGCCACCTGCGAGCGGCTGCTGCTCAAGCTGTGGGCTTTTGTCCAGGCCAACAGCATCACCCCGGCCGAACAGCGCCGCCTGGAACGCTGGCAAGGGCAGCACGCGGGGGCACTCGCGCGCGTGCGCCAGAACCAGGACTTGCTTGCCGAGGACGAGGAGGAGGACGTGCTGCCGGTCGAGCTGTTGGAGGCGGTCGAAACGCTGCGGCGCGACGAGTACCGGGTGGGCGAAATCCTGGACGAGACCTATCTCGATCTGGACGAGTTGATTGTCTTTCTCGGTGATCTGGCAGACTTTACGCCCGGGCGAGACAGCAAGCTGCAAGCCTTGATCGAGCTGCTGGGCGAGCCGCCCCTCAGCCAACACAAGGTCTTGATCTTTACCGAGTACATGGAGACGGCCCAATACCTGTACGACGAATTGAAACGGGAGAAAATCGGTCCCCTGGACGTGGTACACAGCCACGTGGAGCGCAACCGCGGCAGGATCATCACCGCCTTTTCGCCCTACTACAATGACTCGTCCAGCCGCGATTTGGCCCTGGCGGGCGTCGGCGAAACGCGCGTGCTGATTTCCACCGACGTGCTTTCGGAGGGCCTCAACCTGCAGGATGCCACGCTGCTGATCAATTACGACCTGCACTGGAACCCGGTGCGCTTGATGCAGCGCATCGGCCGCGTGGACCGCCGCCTCGACTTGGCCGTGGAGGAAAAGATGTTGGCTGATCACCCGGATTGGGGCCAAGTGCGCCGCATAGTGCGCTATTGGAACTTTTTGCCGCCGGACGAGCTGGACCGCCTGCTGGCGCTATACGAGCGGGTCGCCCACAAGGTGTTGAGAATTTCCACGGTCTTTGGCATCGAGGGACGCAAGTTGATCAAGCCAGAAGATCATTACAAGGCGCTCAAAGAGTTCAACCTGGCCTACGACGGCGCGCCTTCGCCCGTCGAGGCCATGCGCCTGGCTTATTACGACTTGCTGGCCGCTCATCCCGGCCTGGAGGAGCGGCTGGCGCGCTTGCCGCTGCGCGTCTTTAGCGGGCGCTCTCACCCCTCGGAAGGCGCGCGGGGCGTGTTTTTCTGCTACGCACTGCCGGCGCTGGATCAAGCCAGCGGCCAGTGGACGCTGGAAGCCGGTTACACCCAGTGGTATCTGTACGACCTGGCGACCGAGAAAATCCAGGATGACGCCGAGTGGATCGAGACCGTGATCCGCAGCCAACCCGACACGCCGCGCCGCTGCGTGGTGGAGGCCGAGACGCTGCGGGAGGTTCGCAAAAAGGTGGAAAAGCACATTAAAAACACCTACCTCAAATCGGCCGTCGCGCCGCAGGGGGTCAAGCCGGCGCTCAAAGCCTGGATAGAGTTGAGCTGAAAGGACAGCCTATGCCCGATTATGCCGCGATCAAGTCCATACAAGATTTCGAGTCGCTGGTGGGGTATTTGCACGAGCACCTCGATTGGCCCATCGTGGAAGAGGAGGACGTCGAGGACCTGGCCTTTGACTATGAGCCGGAAGAATTGGGGCTGGACGAGCAGGCCGCCGTCAAGGTGCGGGCGATCAAGCAGATTCGCCCGTTGGTGGAGGGGCAGCCGTGGGGTGTGTTTTGGATCGACTTTGAGCCTAAACGCTTGCCGGTGGTGGTCATGCGCCGCGTGCTGGCCGCCCTGGTGCGCAAGAAGCGCGGGAGCAAGCGCAGCCGGCAAGCTGTTTGGGACCTGGACGATCTGATGTTCATCTCGGCCACCGGCCAGGGCCGCGAGCGCGGCATTTCCTTCGCGCACTTTCACGACACGCCGGGTGGGCTGCCCCAACTGCGCACCTTTTCGTGGGACGCCGACGAGCGGCATTTTTATTACCTGGAAAAGCTTAACCTGGAAGCTTTGCGCTGGCCCGATGACACCGGCGACGCCGAGGCCTGGCGCGAGCAGTGGGACTCGGCCTTTGTCTCCGCTCACCGCGAAACCATCACCACCTCCCAGGCTTTGGCCTCACGCATGGCGGAGCTGGCCGCCGCCACCCGCGCCCTGGTCAACGAGGTTTACGAGTACGAAAAAGCCACTGGCGTGCTGCATCGCTTGCACGAGTCGTTCCGGCGCGCGCTGATTCACGACTTGAGCGTGGACGACTTTGCCGACATGTACGCCCAGACGGTGACCTACGGCCTGTTTTCGGCGCGCGCCACCCGCACGGGCGAATTTGCGCCCCAGGCCGGCGACGTGGCCGGGCTGATCCCCAACACCAGTCCATTTTTGCGCGACCTGTTTGCCGAGTGTCTGAAGGTGGGCGGCGGCCGGCGCGGGGCACAGGTGGACATGGACGAGTTGGGGGTGGGCGAGTTGGTGGACATGCTGCGCGGGGTGAACATGGAGGCCGTGCTGCGCGACTTTGGCCGCCAGAGCAAGGAGCACAAGGAGGACCCCGTCGTCCACTTTTACGAGTCCTTCCTGCGCGAATACGATCCCGACAAAAAGGCCCGGCGCGGCGTGTTTTACACCCCCGACTCGGTCGTCTCGTTCATTGTCCGCTCGGTGGATTATCTGCTGCGGACCGAGTTTGGCTGCCCCGACGGGTTGGCCGATACCGGCGAGATGGCGTGGAAGGGGCAGATGGTGCCCAAGGTGCAGATTCTCGACCCGGCCACCGGCACCGGCACCTTTCTCAATCACGTCATCGAGCAGATTTACGACACATTCACCCGCAACGCCGAGAAAGCGGGGCTGCGCCCCATGGAGATTGCTCTGGCCTGGAACGAGTACGTCGCCCGCCACCTGCTGCCGCGCCTGTACGGTTTCGAGCTGATGATGGCGCCGTATGCCGTGGCGCACATGAAGCTGGGGCTGGCGCTGCAGCAGACCGGCTACGACTTTGGCTCGGACGAGCGGCTGCGCGTGTACCTGACCAACACGCTCCAGCCGGCGCACGAAGTCCCGCGCGTGGACACGCCCTCCCTGGCGCACGAGGCTGAAGAGGCCAACCGGGTCAAGACCGAGGTGCCGGTCACCGTCATCATTGGCAATCCGCCGTACTCTGGTCATTCGGCCAACAAGGGTGAGTGGATTGGCTCGCTGGTGCGCTCGTATTACCAGGTGGATGGTGCGTCGTTGGGCGAGCGTAATCCCAAGTGGCTGCAAGACGATTACGTCAAGTTCATTCGCTTTGCCCAGTGGCGCATTGAGCAGGCTGGCGCGGGGATCGTGGCAATGATCACCAATCACGGTTATCTCGACAATCCCACTTTTCGAGGTATGCGCCAACAACTGTTGGGCACATTTGATGACATCTATGTGTCAGACTTGCACGGCAACACCAAGAAAAAAGAAACCGCCCCTGATGGAGGCAAAGACGAAAACGTCTTCGATATCCAGCAAGGTGTAGCCATCCTGTTGGCGGTCAAACACTCCTCGTCTGTCGCACTAGCGAGGGGGGAGAGGCGATTGGCAAAGCCAATTGAGGTTAGGGTTCACCACGCTGACCTCTATGGCATACGCGAAGGCAAATATGACTTCCTTGCAAGCCACGATGTTTCAACCGTTGAATGGATGGACTTACAACCCACCTCGCCATTTTATCTTTTTGTACCGCAGAACGTCAATGTACGAACGGAGTATGAACAAGGATGGAAGATCACAGAGGTGATGCCAGTCAACGTGTTGGGTTTCCAGTCGCATCGTGATTACTTTGCGATCGATCTTGACCGAGCTGCTCTACGCCACCGCATAAAGGAAATGCGTGACACACAGTTGAGTGACGACGATTTTCGGAGAAAGTATGAAGTGCCAGATAATCGGGATTGGAAGCTCAGCGTCGCTCGAGCTCGGTTGCGACGAAATTCACACTGGGAAGATGATTTGATTGATTGCTTATATCGTCCATTTGATATACGCCCTACTTATTTCAGTGAAGTGGCAATGGATTATCCACGACTAGAAGTCACAAGACATTTGCTCAAACCGAATCTTGCTTTCAATCTCGTTCGCCAAACAAAAGCCGAGAGGTGGCAACATGCACTGGTCAGTGACTGTCCAACGCCTGCTGTGTTTGTTGAAGTCAAAGATGGGTCATCCATCTTTCCCCTCTACCTTTACACCACGGCCGAATCCACCGCTGGTACCCTCTTTGCTCAAACTGAGACCACGCGCGTGCCCAATTTCGCACCTACCTTCATCCGAACCATTAGCGACAATCTCAATCTCACCTTTATCCCTGATGGCATGGGTGACCTGCGCAAGACCTTTGGCCCGGAGGATGTCTTCCACTACATGTACGCCGTCTTTCACTCGCCTACCTACCGCACGCGCTACGCCGAATTTCTCAAGATCGACTTTCCGCGCCTGCCGCTCACGCGCGACCTGGGGCTGTTCCGCACATTGGCGGGGCTGGGGGCCGAGCTGGTCGGTCTGCACCTGCTGGAGTCGCCCGCGCTCGACAAGCCGATCACCCGCTTTGTGGGCCGGGGCGACGACGTGGTGGCGCGGGGCTACCCCAAGTATGACGATAGCACCGTGTGGATGAACGCCGGGCAGGGTTTCCAGGGTGTGCCGGAGGAGGTGTGGGAGTTTCACGTCGGCGGCTACCAGGTGTGTCACAAGTGGCTCAAGGACCGGCGCGGGTACGAGTTGGACAGTGCAGACAAGGCGCACTATGCCCGGATCGTGGTTGCGCTGCGAGAGACGATCCGGCTGATGGACGAGATTGACGCGGCTATTCCGGCTTGGCCGGTGGAGTGAGGGTGAGCATGATAAGCTCATAACAGCCTTGAGGTAGCAGGAGAACCGAAGAAAAATGAACTATGATGACACAATATTTGAAGATGAGGTGAGACGCATCGCGCGGCATCTCTGGCCTGAGGCCGAGTTCGATGGCAGTCGCATCATTAGCGGGCGTGAATGTGATGGAGTCTTTATTACGGAAGATTGCATCCACTTGATTGAAGCCACTACATCGCGGCAGCGTGCAAAAGCCAGGGGGGACGCTAAAAAATTGGACGGCCTGGCAAAGCAGTTTCAGCGCCGATATTCAGACAAGGCTGTCAAATGTTGGTTTATCACCCAACAAGAACCGACTGGTGATCAAAGGGAAGAGGTTCGTCAATTTAAGGGATCTGTCGTTCCTCTTTCCTTTGCACACTTTCAGAGCAGGCTGATTGACACGAAAAGTTACCTCAGCGCCCGGAATAACTATTCTTTTGGAAGTGTGCGTGACCCCGAGACGGATTCCCTTAATCCAACCGTTGAGTACGTACCTCTGGATCTGGTAGAGACGGGCTCGAGTAACCTGTGGAGTGTGGGAGAGATTTGCAACCGTCTGGTGAGTGGCGGGCGGGTGCTTCTTCTTGGTGATTATGGCGCTGGCAAGAGTATGACCATGCGCGAAATCTATTTCGAATTGAGGAAACGACATCATAAGGGACACATTCCGCAATTTCCTGTTTATCTGAACCTGCGGGATCACATTGGGCAAATAAATCCTGCTGAGGTGCTGGAACGTCACGCTCGCAATATTGGATTTGCATCTCACTCGCACCTTGTCCGAGCCTGGCGAGCCGGCTATGCCATCTTGTTATTAGATGGTTTTGACGAAATCTCAATCCTGGGGTGGGTAGGTGTTTGGAAAACGTTGCGTGAAGTTCGCTATCGCTCTATGCAAATGATTCGCGAGTTTGTCCAAGATACTCCGCCTGAAGCTGGACTTACCATGGCAGGAAGGGCCCACTTCTTCGATGGAGAGGACGAGTGCTCCAAAGCACTTGCTATCGACCTATCTTTTGTAAAATTGAGTCTCAATGATTTTACTGAAAAACAGATTACGACATACTTGGAGAAACACAAGTTCCCCAAAGAAGGTATGCCAGCCTGGCTACCTGCAAGGCCACTGTTGTTGGGCACTCTTGTAGCGAAAGGTTTACTTAAGGGGATCACACAATCAGACGGTATGGCAAAAGGAGTTGTCGATCCTGCTATTGGGTGGAATACTTTGTTAGACCAAGTTGTACGCCGGGAAGCTAAAATCGAAGCTGGGATAGATGGCGATACGCTCAAGCGTATCCTTGAAAGACTGGCAACAAAAGCTCGTGTATCCCAGGATGGTCTAGGTCCTTTGACATCAGATCAAATTATCGACGCTTTCAAAGAAATCTGTGGGTATCAGCCGAATGAATTGGCCATGGTCTTGCTGCAACGCCTGCCAGGGCTGGGAATCGACCAGGTAGAGGAAGACACACGTCGGTTTATTGATGAAGATTGGGCGGATGTGTGTAGGGTTGGAGACGTCGTTGAATTTGCAAACAATCCATTCGCCTTTGATCTTGAGCTCTTTGCGAATGCTGAATGTGCCTTGCGGTCGTTAGGCATCTCCGTTGCCGCAAACCGACTTTCCAATCTAGGCTATTCAAGTGGAAAATTGAACCCTGCTCTGAGGAAAGCGGCTGAATCTTATGATGCTGCACTTCTCACTACGGATTTGGTAAGGATTGCCTTTGAGAAACAGTGGCCTATCCAATATAACGTTTATGTGAAAAATACTTTAATCCCTGATCTCGAACTACCCAAAGGTATGGGAGCTTTCTCTGGCATAGAATTTCAAGAGTGTTATTTCTCACGACTAGAGATCGATAGTGACGTAGATGCTGCGCAATTGCCTCGGTTTCGTGGGTGCTACTTTGCAGAGATTGACGGAGTAGTATCAGAGGCAGAATTGCCACAGAATATTTTTCTGGGCGGGTGTGTTTTTGACAGCTTCTCTCAAACTGTGGAAACGACCAATGCCATTTTGAAACTAGATTTGCCTATCGGAGTACGGGTGACACTGACAGTATTGAAGAAACTCTATCTCCAAGCCGGCGCAGGTCGTAAAGAGAGTGCATTGTGCAGGGGACTTGACCATAGATCTCGCAGGCTGGTTCCTGATATCCTTGGTCTTCTGCAAAGCGAGCACCTTACCACCAAAATTAGACGGGATGAGACTATTTGGCTACCTAATCGGTCAGAGACTACGCGAGTGAGGAAGATATTGAGTTCGCCGTCGACTTGCAACGACCCCTTATTGACAAAGAGCGGAGAGTTGTGATAGAGGACTGGCTTATGCTGAGCTGTCAGGTCTGCAACCGTCATCACCGCTGACCGCGTATTGATGTGAAGGGGATAGAATCATTGATGCAATGACGCGCGACGGATGAGGGTATTGATTCAGTGGTCTCAAAACCTCATCTGGTCAATGATTCAAGAGATGCCAGCACAAGCATGCCAGGCCGGCGCGGGGGTTTTCGAATAACTGAGGAGGAAGAAGAATGAACGCTATTGTTACTAGTTTGTCAGAACTGGTCAAGATGCTGGTGGATGCATTCCGGCTGCCGGCCCTGTTCCCTGCTTTACTTTTCGTCATGCTCAACCAGTTCTTCATCCTCCCTTCTTTTCGCTTCCTCCCCATAGTGAATGAAATCGCCGGCCGCGACCTACAAGACCAGGCATTCATCAGTGGCGCATTAGCAATCCTGCTCAGCTACATAATTAGCGCCATTGAAGTCCCAATCATACGTCTCTACGAAGGTCATGTATGGAAAGATAGTTGGTGGGGACAATTTTTGACTGGCTGGCATCTGGAGCGCAGGAACCAATTACAAGAGCAGCATGACTCTGATCTCGATGACTCGTTTCCCACTCCAGCCTGGGTTCTGCCAACCCAGTTGGGGAACGTCATTGCGGCTTTCGAAGCTTATCCGCGGCGAAGATATTGTATGGACGGGGTATTGTTTTGGCCCCGTATGCTCCCCATCCTGGACAAGCACGAGTTTACTTCCTATATCACCGGATACCGCTCCACACTGGACTTTTTGCTCAACGCCAGCTTTTTAATAGGCATCT
This sequence comes from Thermoflexales bacterium, assembly GCA_016931085.1. The sequence goes on along the minus strand of JAFGFO010000015.1, from coordinate 3,101 downwards.
TTGGCATTGAGTGTTTATTCGTGCGTATCTTGTTTGAGTCCAACTTGAGTTGGTGGCTGCCTTTGCTGTCGTTAATCGCCGCTTTCGTTTTCTACCGGGCGGCGATTAGCAGCGCTTGTGATTGGGGAGAGATGTTTCGCGCCGCCTTTGATCTTTTCAGATACCAGTTGGCAGAAGCCTTAGGGCTCCAGCCAGTCAAGTCGTTCGAGGAGGAATGTGTCACATGGCATGAACTGACACGGTTTTGGATGCTTCAGCCAGAGCCAACATTCAGCGATTTTGCTTATAAAGGCGACTGGCCTATAGGCACTTCAAAGAACAAGGAGGGTGAAAAATGAATTGGATTATCGTTTTAGCGTTTTGCTTCTTGTCGATAGCTCTCTCTCTGCTCATATTTGGCGGTAAGCATGGCCGCCAGCCGGGTGTCAAGGTCGCTCAAGATCTCACCATTGAATATGATCGCAAGCATGGTCGCCAGCTCAAGTTACAATACGATCAACTATGTGATGCCGTAAAACGGAAATCATTGCAAGAAGCTCTGGAGATCTGCCAGGGGATGAGGGAAAGGGATTCAGCAATTGTCGAGTTGCACATTGCCGGGATAGCACAAGAAGCTATGCAACAGTATCGTCATCAAGCAAGTTCCGAGGAATTGGGAAACTTGGGCCTAGTTGGCAGGAACGCGCTCGAACGGGCCGAGATACTCTTGAAGGAACCGGAACGTTATACGCACGTTCCAAAACTGTACGAGTGGTTACAAAAGCTAAAAGACAAACTGAGCGGTAAATGAAATGACTACTACATCAGATAGCGACCGTCGTCTCCCTCCAGCAACAGACAAAACAAAGAATGCGATCGCTTTTCTGGCCGAGGTTGAGAAGGGACAGGTCAGTACACAACGCGTGCAATCGTCCGAGAGTCGCCTTACCCAGAGCGGCCGCTGGTGGAGCGCTCGTACTCCCTCCGGGTGCCTGGGGAGCTTGTTGGGACTTGCGCTTCTGGTGCTCATCGTGGTCGTGGTTGTTGCCTACGCGCTAGATTGGCCACCTCTTGCTCAAATCAATGCGTACTCGCCGTCTACACTGCAACAGCCGGCAGACTTGACACGGTCGCCGGGATTGCCCGAACCGGCCTTTGTGGTCCTGGGCGAGTATAACGATGAAATCTATACGTTCAACAGAGGCGTCAAAAGAGTCTATGCATACAGCGGGCAAACTCACAAAGAACGCCAAATCTGCAGCCTGGCCGAGTTCGAAGCTTTTTGGTGGCATAGCTCGGGGAAGGTGCTGGTGCTTTCTCGCGCTTACAATCCATTGGGCAGCCTTTATCTTCTCGACCTGGCATCTTCTTCTCCCAAGCCATCCTTGATAACGGATCGCGAGTCTGACCCGCGTTTCCCCCGCAGCCTGAGCTTGGAAGCGTCGTTGCCGCTGGCCTGGGCAAAGGCAGGCGACAAGATTGCTTTTGTCGCACGAGACGCACAAAACAATGCAGAGTCCCTCTTTATCTTTGAGATAGCGAACACACAACTCATTTATACGCCGGCACGAAACCTGGGTCGAATTTCCAGTCTTGTGTGGGTGGAGGGAGACAAAAAGATCGCCCTGGTCGCTATTAGCGACGGCCAGGAAAACCGATACCTTGTAGAGCAATCTGGCGGCGGGTTTACCGCCTGGACGATCCAAGATTGAACGGTATGCTATCGCGTAGTAGCCGCAAGGGTGACACAGTGCGCCGAGACGCGCTATGAGTAACGCTATCGATAAAGGAGGCACACATGAAATACGTTGGTTTGACTGATGATCCTGAATCCAGGAAGAGAGCACACGGCAACCCATCTGACTGGTGGCAACGCAGCTTCGCTACTGAGAAAGAAGCCCGCCAATGGGAGAAAGACATGCTTGCAAAACCTGGTTACACAGGAGGCCCAGGCGGAGAAGGCTGGAAATACGGCTATACCTACACCATTACAAGCACGACGAAACAGTAAATTCTTTGGGACAATCGTGCTAATAACAATTAGTAGCGTTAACTGGCGCACTGTGTACTTCTGTTTTAGCGTCAACACGCGAGTCGTAGCCTGAAATGCATATCCGAACCATTCAAACTGCGTTATTGGTCCTGACACTGTTGCCTGCTTGCGGCGGCCGACCTACCTCAGTCGCGCCCACCCCCACGCCCTGGCTGCTGGAAGAGGGCGAGAGCGGGCGGCTGCCGCTCAATGCCGGCGGCGAGCCGACGGTCGAGACACCCTATCTGCAACTGAACCTGGACGTGACCGACAAGCAAACGGGCAAACACGTCCACAGCGCTGTGATCGCGGTGGACGGGCACGAGCTGGGGCGCGGCTGCTGCCTGCAGGTAGTCATCGAGGCTACCGGCCCCCATACGCTGACGGTCGAGGCCGCCGGCTATGTCCCATGGAGCGTCGAGCTTGACCCGCACATCCAGCACCACACTGTCATGACCGCCCCTGTGCAGCTCAAACCACTCAAGCCAGAGGCCAGGCACGAGATGGGGAGAAATGGACGAGTCACTTTGCCAACTGGTGTACAGGCGGGGAGCAATCAGTCAGCTATTTATCCCAAATTACATCCCGGCCATCAGCTTGGGATATAGAGCTTATTATAGCCTGTTTTTTGGGATAAAATTGGGATAAAATTGGGATAACTATTTGAAAATATAATAGGTCCCTTTTTTAGCTCCTACTCTAAGAAAAATGCCTCTATCAACCAGGTCTGCCAGGTCCAGCCGGAGTGTCTCGGGGGAGACGTCTTGGCAGAGAAATTGGTAATCTCGGTTGGCAATCCGCCCATGCTCGCGGACGAACTGCACGGCCCGTGCCTGGCGCTCGTTCATGGAATGTTGCCAGGACGGCACAGCCCTGCGCTCGTGCACATTATACAGCGTGACCGTAAAAGAATAGGGCAAGGCTTTGAACTTGGGCGGCGGGTGACCGAGCTGGACCATTTCCTCGATCATCCGGTCGATGCCCAGCCCCAATTCCTCGATATAGCCCCATTGAAATAAGCCGGCTACCAGGCGTGGGTTGCGCGAAAAATGCTCGTCGATGATGTTATCCAGCGTGATAAAGCCTGGCA
>JAFGFO010000153.1 GCA_016931085.1 Thermoflexales bacterium | reverse complement strand
TTGTTCAAAGGGGATCGCCAGATCCCCGTTCTGCCGCCGGATCTGGCGATCCGGCGGGAGCGCACCCAATTGAAATGAAACGCGCCCATATCAAATGAGTGGACCAATGTTGGTTGATGCGTAGGGGCTTGCCTCTACGTAGGTGATCAACTGAGAGTTATTCACGTTTCACGTTCTCCTCCTCCCACGCCTCCACCAAGTCCCGGTTCCACGGCACGTTTTCCAGGAACTGCCGCCACTGCGCCCCGTCCTGGATGCGCCCGGCTCGCTCTTGCAGCAAGGCATAGCCAGCATCCAATGCCTCGCGTGCTCGCTCGAGTGTCGCCGGGTCGCCGCCGGCCGCCGTGCGCAAGACGCGGTAGCAGGTGAGATACACCCACACCGGGAACTCGATCCCATCCGGGCTGTGGCTGGCCAGCCAGGCCAGGATTTCATCGGCGTAAGCCACGGCTCGAGTGGCATCCCCCTGCGCCATCGCCACCCGCGCCAGGCCGGCCAGGTCGTCTATCATCAAGACGCGCTGGCCTAACTCGCGGCGTATGCTCAACGCCTCGCCAAAAGCCTCCTTGGCGGCTTTTAACTCGTTCAACCCGGTCAATGCCAATCCAAGGTGGTTGAGGGTATATCCTTGACTGCTTCGATCTCCAAGTTCTCGTTGCATGGCCTGTGCCCGACGACTGTATTCTTGCGCCGCTAGATGATTCCCAAGGACGTAGGAGACCAGGCTCAGTGTGTCCAAGCTGGCAGCTTCGTGGAGAGCGTAAGCTATCTCTCGGCAAATGACCGTGGCCTGCTCGTGATAGGCCTGCGTCGCTCGATAGTCACCCAAATCGAATGCATTGTTGCCAAGATTGCCGAGGATGTGGGCTTCGAGCCACCGGTCGCCAATAGACCGGCTGAGAGCCAAGGCTTGTTCGAAACTCGCCTGTGTTGCCATGTAATCACCTGCTTGATAGTCGAGTTCCCCAAACATCATCAGGCATCGCGCTTCGCCAGGGCGGTCGCCAAGAGCTTGATAAATGCCTTGCGCTTGTCGATAATAACGTCGAGCGGCTGCATAGTCTGCTTGTTGGTAAGCGTGAGTGCCGATGTCGTACAAAGCGCGTGCGGTATCCTGGCTATCGTTCACTTCTTGGGCTAACTTGAGAGCTTGCATGGATTGGCCCATGGCGGCCTGGTAGTTGCCTTGTTGCGCCAGTATCCGCCCCCACTCGTGGTGACACCTGGCCTCAGCCAGCCGATCTTGGGCTTGTCGGGCTTGTGCGATGGCTTGTCGCACAGCTTCCAAGGCTGTAGGATAGTCGTCCAGGTAATCCGCGTATTTGGCTTGCCTCAAGCTAACGGCGGCGCTTTTTTGAGCGTCCTTCAATCCTGCTGCCAACTCGCACAAGACAGCCAGGTCATGAGCTTGCGCGTCTCGCTTGGCCAACACGTTGTTGGCGCCTTCCCGTCCCAGCAGCAGTTCGTAGCGCGTCTCCAGGTCTGCCTCCGGCGTCAGCTCCAACGCCCGGCTGAAATAGCGCACCGCGCCCTCGTTGGCGTACTGCCTGGCGGCCTGCTCGCCGGCCAGCCCCGCGTACGCGCGTTCTCGCTGCCCGTTTTCGGCGTTGTGCCAATGGTGCACCAACACAGCGTAATGCGGCGCCAACGGTGACTGGAGCGTCAGCGCGTCCAGCGCTACGCCGCCGCCGTAGACCCGCTCGTGCCACCCGGCCACCTTGGCGTGCAGCTCCTGCCGCTGGGCAAACAGCAGCGTGCCGTAGGCCACCTCCTGGGTGGTGTTGTGCTTAAAGATATAGACCGGCTCGGCGCCTCCCACCTCCAGCCGTACAAAGTCGCGCGCGCCCATTTCCTCGATTTCTCCCAGCAGCGCCTCCCGCCCGGGTTGGGCCGGGTGCACCTCGCCCAGCAGGTCAAGACCAAAGGTACGGCCAATCACGCTGGCTACCTTCAAGGTCAGCTTGTACGCTTCGGGCAGGCGGTCCATGCGGGCCAGCACCGTGCCCTGCACTGAATCCGGGATATCGAGCGCCACATTGCCCAGCGGCGGGTCCTTGACCACGTGCCATTCGCCCTCGACCTTGACGATGCAGTTGCCGTCCAGCAGGGCGTCAAAGGCCCCCTGCGACAGTCCCCACACCCCGGCCTCGTCGGTTTGGATGTAGCCCGCCTCGCGCAGGGCGTCCACCAGCTCTTCGGTAAAGAACGGGTTGCCTTGGGCCTGGGCCATCACCAGATCCCCTACCAGCGGTCTAAGCTTGCCCTGCAGCCGGTTGCTGGCCAGGGCGGCCACGCCCTCGGGCGCCAAATCGCCCAATTGCACGACGTGATAGTAGGCCAGGTGATCCAGCTCGGGCAGGATAGGCCGATCTTGCAAGGGCGGCCGCTGCACCGCCATCAGCAGCGCCGGGACGCGGCTGATGGCGCGCGCCACGGTCAGCGCCAGCCCGGCCGACGCCTCGTCCAGCCAGTGCACGTCTTCGAGCAGCAGCAGCAGCGGGCGCCGCGCAGCCCAAGCCTGGACGATTTCAGCCACCAACGCGAACAGCGCCTGTTGGCGCAGCTTGGGTTCCAGGGCCGCTGTGATGTCGCTTTCGGGCATCGCCAGCCCCAATACGTCTCCCAGTAGAGGCAGGCGCGGCTCCCAAGCGGGGTTGATCCCCAGCAGCACAGCCTTCAGGTGCTCGATGTGTTCCCCTGGGAGAGCCTCTACGCTCAAGCCCCACAGGGCGTACAACAATCCCTTCCAAGGAGCATAGGCTACCCCCTGGGTGATGCTCTGGCAGCTCCCCACGACGACTCGCCAGCCCGCCTCGGCGGCATGGGAGGCAAATACGGCCGCCAGGTGGCTCTTGCCCACGCCAGCCGCCCCTTCCAGCCGCAGAGCCTGGCCCTGGCCGGCCTGGGCCTGTGCCAGGCAGCCGTTCATCTCGTCCAGGACGTCTTCGCGCCCCACCAACGGGCTGGCAAATAACGCCGCCAGTCCCTGGCCGGCCGCTGTTTGCCGCCCGACGACCTCTGACACCGGCAGGGGGCGCTCCTTGCCCTTGACCTGGATCGCGCCCAGGGAATGGTAGCGATAGCGGCGGGCGGTGGCGTCGGCCACGTGCTGGTTGACCATGACTTGGCCTGGCTCAGCCTTGCCCATCAGCCGGGCAGCCATGTTGACCTCGTCGCCCATGACGGTATAGATGCAGCGCAGCCGCCCGCCGCAGGCGCCCGCCCAGGCCAGCCCAGAGCTGACGCCGATTTGGGGTGGGGGGATAAAGTCCAATTCCGGCAGCCTGGTTTGCAAATCCAGGGCGGCGGCCACCGCGCGCGCCTCGTCGTCGTCGTGGGCGAGCGGCGCGCCAAAGGCGGCGAGCAAGTTGCTGCCCTTGTCGCCGATGGTCAGTTGCAGCATGTATCCCTCGTAGCGGGCCAGGACGGATTCGACCCAGCGGACGTAGGCGTCCAGCTTTTGCCCGGCCCGGTCGTCGCCGTCGTAGTCGATTCCGCCGAATTTGCAGAAAATCGACGTGACCGGGCGCAGCTCGGCCAGGTAGGAGGCGCCGCCGCCCAGGCGCTCGTACACCGGCGCGTCGATCCAGGGGCGGAGTTGCCCGGAGCTGAGCGCGTCTGGCGGCAAGGGCGGCCATGGATCAGGCGCCACGCTCTGAGCCAGGCCCTTCACGACGGCGAATGAACGCCCCGTTTCTTCCTCGTCCCGCCACTCGGCCACGACCAAGCCATCACCCAGATTATCCGCCACTTCCTGGCTGACCACCACGTCGCCCTTTTGGGCCTGGTGCTCGGCGGCCGCCATGCGCACCAGCGTGTCCCCCGCCAGCGCCTCAAAGTTGTGAATCTGTGGGTTGCCGGCCAGGAAACGCCGGGCCGGGCCGGCCGCCACGGCGATTTTGATCGACAGCTTCACTTGGGCGCCTTTGGGAGTGGTGATGGCGCCGACTTGCCGGATGATGTCTTGCATATCCAGCGCGCAGGCCACGCCGCGCCTCCCGTCGTCACCATCCAGCCAGCACGTGATCGAGTCGCCGGCGAAGCAGAT
>JAFGFO010000152.1 GCA_016931085.1 Thermoflexales bacterium | reverse complement strand
GCATAGCAGGACGGCAGAAGCGAGACCTGTTCAAGCAAAGCTGCGTAGCGATTGCTCACTAACACCGCCGCCTCGCCAGCGCTCACGTTAGCCGCTCCTCTATCTATCCTGAGCCAGGTGGCAGTGCTTGTACTTTTTCCCGCTGCCACATGGGCACGGCTCATTTCGTCCTACCTGGGGTTGGGGACGAGCCAGAGACACGGTTTGAGGCTGCGTGTGCCGAGACGATGGCTGAGATTGTGAAGGAGGGGGTTTGCTTGCAGACTCGGCAGCGCGCTGCACAGCTTGGGCTTTTCGTTTCGCCGCCTCCGCCGCTTCCTGGTGCAGCCACTTGTAGGTCTCCATCACATCAGGCGGGTGCGAGGCTCCCCATGGCACAGCACCGGGTTGAAAGTAAGCCAGATAATCATCCAGGTCACCCAAGATGAATTCATCAATCATGCCGTGCTCGAAAAGCAGCATCACCTGAGGCCGGCTGGTCTCATCTTGTAACTCGGCCAAAGCGTGGACAACCCAAGTCAAAAGCCACACTTGCTCGCGGCTCTCTGGCAGCCAGGCAAATTTGCCATCCTCTAGCGGCGGCAGATGCGCACGCAGGACAGTCAAGATGCGATTCCGTTCCTCAGGATGACGCCAGGCAATCGTCGTCAATATCCCGGCGGCAGCACTGCGGGCATATCCATGAGCACCGGCATCGTCTAACAAATCTATCGCCATTTGAACGGCAGCCGGTCCATAGGCAGGCAGCTCGGAGCTGAACCACTCGATCAACTCTTTCCGATCTCTGTCGCGCAGCAATTCGGCAAAGAGGGGTAGAGCAGCCGGTTCGCGAAAAGCGATCAACAACAAACCAGCGTGGACAACCCTGTACCAGCGTGGGTCCTCATCTTCCCAACTATCGTTGCTGCTGGCCGCGAGCATATCGAGCAATCCTGGCACCAGCTCCTCGCGACGCGCCAGGCAAGCCTGAATCAGTTCCAGGTCTGGGGCACGGCCGACCTCCTCCAAAGCTGCCAGCAATTGGTCAGCGGATAGTGATTGATAATCCATTCTACTCCCCACCCTGGCCTGCCACCACCCCTTGCACTGCCTGTTCCACCTGGTTAAAATGGGCCTGGCAAAGTGGCAGAGCATCGCCGTTCGGTCGATAGATCGCCACAACATTGACGGCGCGCTGGTAGCACACAGCACAATACATATCACTCGCCGTGCGAACGCTCAAGGCACTCGCATGGCTGATCTTGGTCAACACACCTTCAATCGTCACTGCCTGCTCCCGAAAACACGATTCTGCTGCAAATACAGCGACCCTGATTATACCCGCTTGCTGCATAAAAGTCTACTCACGCTTGCCCGGACTGCGCCGCTCAATATCTCGTAGAGACAAGCCAACAAGGAGCGCGCTGCCTCATTTGCCCAAACTGTCCTGATGGGTGTACAATATTGAGCGAGCAAGGTTCACCTGTGCTTGCGTCGCCGTGCCAAAAGAGGCGACCTGTATGCCAACGTTGCGTATCGAAAAAGAAGCGTGTCAAGTTTCACCGAGACGACAAAATGAGTCAGTACGACGAGCAAGTTGAAAGAATCAAACTGGTTTTCGGTACAGACGAAACTCCTGTCGTAAAGATCAAGACCATACGCCTATACTTCAAGTATCTGAAGAAGCACCTCGTGTGTCCGTGTCTTCTGACTGGAATCGAAAGCATGGGATACTTCAAGTGGGAAGAACGTTTTTCATTTGGCTATGGTAGTGAGGCAGAGCATACACAGTTGAGGCGTGAATGTGGCTCATTCAGGGAAAAGTACGAGTTCAGCACCTTCGATGCGTGGGTTGAGGATTGGGACATTCTGGCAAACGTGTATCGAATCCCATACCGCAAAAAGTTTACCATTCCATTATCAGAGTTGCAGGCAGTAGACAAAGGTTCACACAACTACCAACTGCTGAATGATTATACAGTGTGGTTTGTCAATTGGCGATGAGATGAAGCAATGACACGTCCAAAGTTGACTGAACACACCACGGTGGATGATTTCGTTAGCTTCTATTGGCTCAAAGAAGAACTGGTCGGTTTTTGTCGGGAGCACGGCTTGTCTACGGTGGGCTCCAAACAGAATTTGAGTATCAGGATTCGCCAGTTTTTGGAGACAGGTCAGCCATCAGTTGAGACGAGTCACAAGTATGCCACGCGTACGGCGCGGCGGGCAGACATGCCCCACACCTTTACTCGTCAGAGTGTCATCGGGCCAGGGTGGCGTTGTAGTCAGGAATTGCGTGCTTTTTTTGAGCAAGAAATTGGAGCACTCTTTCACTTTGACGAGGTGATGCGCGATTTTATTCATCATGGAGTTGGCAAGACCTTACACGAGGCCATAGTCGCCTGGGAAGCCGACCGGAGGAACCCAGAACGGAAGAAGGAAATCGCGCCACAATTTGAGTACAATCGGCATATTCGGGAATATTTTAGCTTGCATCCCGGCGCCACATTGGCGGAAGCGATTCAGGCTTGGAACATCAAGAAATCTCGCCGGAGTGAAAGCGGGAGCGACGCATGAAAATGGTAGGATAATCAAAATCCTGATGACACTTGGAGTACCCAGTTCATCGGCAAGGGCGACTATGAAACGATCTCTACCCCAACCCCTGATACGCAAAGTTGACTGTGTGCGGCTCTACGTGCCGGACCTCGACGCCGGCCTGGCCTTTTATCGCGACCAGTTGGGGCACGAGCTTATCTGGCGCACCGAGCGCGCAGCGGGGCTGCGCATGCCCGACACCGATGCAGAGATTGTGCTGCAAACAGAGAACCAGGGGCAAGAGATTGACCTGATAGTCGACTCGGCCAATGATGCTGCGCTCCGCATCGAGCAAGCCGGGGGCAAGGTCATCGTGCCTCCCTTCGACATCCAGATCGGACGCTGCGTGGTCGTCCAAGACCCGTGGGGCAACCCATTGGTTCTTTTGGACACCAGCAAGGGCCTGCTGGTCACAGACGAGGCAGGCAATGTGGTCGGCAATGCCACTGATTCGGGCAATAGACAGGTGAATGAGGAAACCCGATGAAAATTCTGGCCATCGAGCACGAAATGCCAGACATCCCAGCCGAGCGCTTCCAGCCACATCTGCGAGCAGAGGCAGCCCGGGTATGGGAGCTGTACCAGGCCGGTATCTTGCGCGAGATCTACTTTCGCCAGAACCAATCTACGTCGGTGCTGATCCTAGAGTGTGCCGGCGTGGAAGAAGCTGAACAAGTGCTTGGCACGCTGCCGCTGATCAAAGAAGGGCTGATCACATTTGAGGTGATACCGCTGCGACCATACCCAGGCATGGCCAGGTTGTTTGCCAGCCAGGAATCCTGTCCTCCATAGTCAGCCTACCCTTTTGAGCAAGCGTAGCGCATCCAGGGTAACCCATTTGCTGGGCCGGTTGCGTTTCTCCAAGGGCCAGGTGCGAGAAACCGAGCCGCACGACCAGCGCCCCTGTTCATCCTGCCGGGCCAGGACAATCTCGAGCAAGCGCGCAAAGCGCGGATCGCCGGCGTAACCGTGAGCCGCCAGGACTAGCAGAGCACTGAGCAGATCCCAGGCACGCGGCACGCCATAGGTGAGCCAGCGCTTGTGCTCGCCTTCAAAGTCATACGGGGCATCCAGCAGCGCATTGGCCAGGCGCTCAACCACTTGCCTGGCTTGAGGCGTTTGCATACCGGCCGGAAGCACAGCCAGGCCATTCAATGCAGCAATTGCTCCCCACAAGCACACCTGGTGCTGGTAACGCCCACAGTCAAGCGCGTTCTCAGCCGACATCGACTCTATTACAAAGGCAAAAGCCTGCCGCACGCGCAGGTCATCGCCCAGGCCAAAGTAGACCAGGAAAGGGAGGTGCTGGCCAGTGGTGCACGGAAAAACCCCGCTGCGCTGTCTCTTGACCATCGACAGGCCGCCGCTCTCGTGCTGGCAAAAGCGCAGCAGGGAATCACAGCCGGCGGCCGTGTACACATCTTGCTCCACACCAAGCGTGTGCAGCAAGGATAGCACCCCCACCGCGCCCTGGGCCGTGTAGGGCTTGGTTTCATCCTCGCCCCAATGCCCGCCGGACTGCTGGGAAGCGAAAATCTCCTGGACAATAGGCTGCCGGGAAATAGCAGATCTAGCTTCTTGCACCTCGGCGTCGCCGGCAGGCCAGCCCAAGATATCGATCAGTGTCCAGTAGCGCACCGAGGGATTTTCCGGTTCCAAGAGCCAGGGAATAGGATCGCCCTTCAAATGGGCCAGTTGTTTGTTCTCCATAAGCAATTCGCTCCTCCGGTGTGAATACACATTCCACTCGTGGTCATTCTTTCCCCAATCGCCGGCGGTAGTGGGCCAGGTTGCTCCGCGTGATCTGCGACAAGTCGTCCGGCATCTCGTCGAGCGCAAACCAGCCAATCTGGCTGCACTTGGCGCTCTCGCGTATCACAGGCTCACAGGAGACGACAGTGCAGATGAACGAGGGCGACACTCAATGTTGGCCCTCATCCGGCAAGATGTGATCCGCCACATCCAGCAGCTCGCCGACCTCGATCTCGATACCGTACTCTTCCCTCATCTCGCGCCGAAGCGCATCTGCCAAACGCTCGCCAAACTCGACCGCCCCGCCGGGAAACTCCCACAAGCCGCGCTCGTTCTTGGCCTGGGGACCGCGCCGCGCCACGCCGGGCGACAGCCGCCCCTGGCCATCCACGATCAGCGCCCCTACACCCACGCCGATATAGTCAATCCCGCGTCTCATCCTTGAACCACCCGTCACACGCTTCCACAATCGCCCCCCAAAACCCCGGCTGATTCGACCAGTGCCCATATGGCACTTCCAGGTAACGCTTTGGCCCACCCAGTCGCTCATAGTTGCGCCGGGTGACGGCCGGGTCTACCATCTTGTCAAGACTTTGGTTGATGACCAGCGCTGGCACCGCATTTTGCTCCAAGGGCACTGCCGGCGGGGTGGTCAACAGGCTGGCCACCGAGCGCAGCGTCACCAGCCGCGATGAGATCGGATCGGCGTCCCACTTGGCCTGAAAAGGTGCATCCCGCTCATCCATCAGCCTGTCAAAGGCTCCCAGCCAGTTGAAAGGAACTCGCAGCCAGTACAAAGGCGTGAGGGCCAGCATGGAGGCCGTCATCAACCTGACCGCGCCGGCATACTCGGCCAGGGGCGCAAAGCGCGAGATGCCTAGCCCGTCCGCACCATTGCCGAAATCGAACAGGTCGAGGCAGGCAATCGCCTCGACCGGCGCGCCGGCGGCAGCCGCGTAATACGTCAATCCCCCACCCACGCTCCCGCCAGCCATGAACAGCGGCCCGCCAAAGCGCTGTCTGACCCAACGTGCCACATCCAGGATATTCTGGGCGCACTCGGCAATAACGTAATCGCCGCGCCGGCCGCCGGAGAAACCCTGGCCGCGTTGGTCAGGCAGAACCACCGTGTAACCTCGCTCGTAGAACGACAGCGCCAGGGCTACGAACAAGCGGCAATAGCCGGCCGCGCCGTG
>JAFGFO010000014.1 GCA_016931085.1 Thermoflexales bacterium | reverse complement strand
GTTGCGCGAGGTGGAAATCGTCGCCGGGCTGCGCAACGAGAGCGACAGCGAAGTGATCTCGGGCCTGGCCGAGGGCGACGTGGTGGCTGCCGGCGGCGTCAAGAGCTTGACATCCTTCATCGAAGAAGTGAGAAGCGAGTAGGAAGAGGTCTTATGGACAAAGCAGTCATTGAAATTGAAAACGTCACCAAGACCTACCAGATGGGTGACATCCAGGTGCATGCCCTGAACGGTGTGTCCTTGACCATCCGCCAAGGCGAGATGACGGCCATCATGGGGCCATCCGGTTCCGGCAAGTCCACCCTGATGAACGTCATCGGCTGCCTGGATCAGCCCACCTCCGGCGTGTACCTCTTGGAGGGCGTAGACGTCGGGCGGCTCGACGACAACCAACTGGCCGAGATCCGCAACGGCAAGATCGGCTTTGTGTTCCAGAACTATAATTTGCTGGCGCGCACGCCGGCAGTGCAGAACGTCGAGCTGCCATTGATCTATGCCGGGGGCGACGGGCGCCGCAAGCGCGCCGTCGCCGCGCTAGAGGCGGTGGGCCTGGGCGACCGGCTGCACCACCGTCCCAACGAGCTGTCGGGCGGGCAGCAGCAGCGGGTGGCCATCGCGCGGGCATTGGTCAACGACCCGGCCATCATCCTGGCCGATGAGCCGACCGGCAACCTGGACTCCAAGTCGGGGGCCGAGATTATGTGCCTGTTCCAGAAATTGAACCAGGAACACAACATCACCATCGTGTTCGTCACGCACGACCCGCGCATCGCCGAGCACACCCAGCGCAACATTCACCTGAGCGATGGGCAAATCGTGGCCGACGAGCGGGTAGCCAATCAGAGGGAGGCTTGTCCAGGCCAGCCGCTGGGAACGACGTGAAACGTAAAACGTAATTTCGAGGTGTGTATGATCATTGAAAGCATCCGCATCGCGCTTCGGGCGTTGGCCGCCAACAAGCTGCGCGCGGCCTTGACCATGCTGGGCATCATCATCGGCGTCGGGGCCGTGATCACCTTGATGGCGGCCGGGGAAGGCGTGCAACATTACATCGCCGAGCAATTCGCCGGGCTAGGCTCCAATTTGCTGTTCGTGATGCCGGGCAAATTGGAGAACGCGCGCTTCCAGCCGCCCGGCATGAGCAGCGCTGAGCTGACCGACGCCGACGCCGACGCGCTGATCGACCCGCTGCTCGCGCCGGACGTGGCCGAGGTGGCCGCAATCTTTTCGCGCATGGGCACGCCCGTCATCGCCGGCACCCGGAGTACCCTACCCCAAGTCCAAGGCGTGCCGCCAGCCTACTTTCGCATGCGGCATTGGAAACCGAGCTTGGGCGATCTCTACACAGACAGTGAAATGGTCGGGCGCAGCCGCGTGGCGGTGTTGGGGAGCCGGGTCGTGGAAGATTTGTTTCCCGAAGGGGAATACCCGGTCGGCCAGACGATCAAGATCAACCAGGTACCCTTCCGTGTCAGCGGCGTGCTGGAAGAAAAAGGCGGCAGCAGCGAAGACAACGTCGTGCTTATCCCGCTGACCACCGCTCACACCCGCCTCTTTTCGGCCCGCACCACGGCGGGGGACAACAAGGTCACGTATATCCTCGTGCAGGCCAGCAGCGAAGAGCGCATGGACGCCGCCGCCGAACAGGTCACAGCCATCCTGCGCGAGCGGCACAAGATCACTTTTCGGGACGACGACGACTTTTCAGTCATCAGCCAATCCGACATCCTCAGCGTATTTGGCGACATCACCGGCATGCTGACGATCTTCCTGGGTGCCATCGCCGGCATCAGCCTGGTGGTGGGTGGCATCGGCATCATGAACATCATGCTGGTCAGCGTGACCGAGCGCACGCGTGAGATTGGCCTGCGCAAGGCGGTGGGCGCCAAGCAGCGTGACATCCTGACCCAGTTCCTGATCGAGGCCATCGTGCTGTCCATGATCGGGGGGGCGTTGGGCATCGCCCTGGGCCAAACCGGCGCGTTGGTCATCGCCCGCCTGATCGAGGGCTTTATGCCGATCATCACGCTCGATACCGTGCTGCTGGCCACCAGCTTTTCGGCGGCGGTCGGGCTGTTCTTTGGGCTGTACCCGGCCTGGCGTGCCTCGCGGCTCAATCCCATCGACGCCTTGAGATACGAGTAGTTACCTATTTTCTTGCCTTGTGATATAATGGCTATATCGTTAAACACGTATCGCCCCCCTACAGTCTACTAGTGATGGGGGAGGCAAAGAATGTCACCACGTATCCTGGTTGTCGAAGACGACGCTTCTATGCTACAAGGCATTTGTGACGCGCTGGACGTAGCGGGTTATGAAACCCAAGCGGCCAACGGCGGTGCGCAGGCATTGGCCTGCCTGGAACAAAGCTCATTCGACCTGATCCTGTCCGACATCATGATGCCGGGGATGGATGGCTACGAGCTCTTCGAGAAAGTGCGCAGCAATATGGCCTGGACGACGATGCCCTTTATTTTTCTCACCGCCAGAGGCCAAAAAACCGATATCCGCCTGGGCAAGCAAATGGGCGCCGACGACTACCTGGTCAAACCCTTCGAAGTAGAAGACCTGCTCATCACCGTACAGTCCAAGCTAGAGCGAGCGCGAGCGCTGCAACACGTAGCCGACGCTGAGCTGAAACATCTCAAGCAAGGCATCCTCAACACGCTCAGCCACGAATTCAGGACACCCCTGACCTACATCTCGGGCTATGCCGAACTCCTTCAAGACGGCGACATCAGCTCGGAGGAATTCAAGGTCTTTTTGCAAAATATCCGCAAAGGCAGCGACCGCCTGCGGCGCCTGGTCGAGGACTTTTTATTCATGGTGGCGCTTGAAACGGGCGAGGTCCAATCAGCCTACCAGCTCGAACGCAAGCTGTACAGCGATCTGGCGGCCCATCTGGCCCAACTGTTGGATACGTTGGAAGAACGCGCTGTGACGCGGGGAGTCAGCCTCACGCGCGAGCTGTCCAATCATATCCCGCCAGTCTACTGCCACATCAACTATATCCTGGACGCCGCCAAGCGCCTGGTAGACAATGGCCTCAAGTTCTCCAAGCAAGGCGGGATGGTGACTGTGCGTGCCTGGGCCAATAGCGACCGGGTCCACATCGCTGTAAGCGATGAAGGGATTGGCATCAGCCCCGAGCGGCAATCCAAGTTATTCGAGCGTTTTTCCCAGATCGACCGTGAGACCATGGAGCAGCCAGGCACTGGGATTGGCCTGTTCATCGTTAAAAACATTGTCACGTTGCACGAGGGAGACATCCGTGTGAGCAGCACACCCGGCATGGGCAGCACGTTCACCATCAGCCTACCAGCTTACACGAATCCCACCCAGATCGAGTTATAAGCAAGGCGACTTGGCTGCGCCGGGTGGCAGCGTCAGCCGATTGTCAGCTTCGCGTCATGTATCATAACGTATTTGGTGATAAGGTAAAGCTATTCCGATAGTCCGTAACCTAAACTTACGAAAGGAGAAAAAATGGCATCACTGTTAGAAAAAGTCAGCACATTGATTTCGGCCAATCTGCATTCGATGGTTGACTCGGCGCTCAAGGCCAACTCGCTGGCCGTGTTCGACGAGTACATTCGCCAGGCGGAAAACAACCTGGACGCGTTGGAGGACGCGGCCGCCACGATTGGCGGCAACGTCAAGACGCTCAAGCGCAAAGTGGACCAGTACCAGGCCGACGCCAGCAAGCTCGACGCGCAAATCGACGAGCTGCTGCGCCAGGGCAAAGAGGACTTGGCCGCCGCCGTGCAATCCAAGCTGAATTCGACCACCGGACTGTTGACTCAATACAAGACCGACTATGAGAGGACCCAGGTCGAGTATCAAAAGCTGCTGGATTCCAAGCTCAAGCTGGAAGCCAAGATGACAACCATCAAGCAGCAACGCGAGGAAATGGAAGCGCTGCTGGAGTTGGCCAAGGCCAAGGAAAAAACCGTCGGCGCTATCCGCTCGTTGAAGGATCTGGAAGGCGTCGGCGACGCCGACATTGCGCGCGTCACCGAGGGGATTCGCGCCCGGCTGGACAAGGCCGATGCGCGTGCCGAGATGGCCACCTCGCGCCTGTCAGAACAGGTGGACGACGCCCTGGGCCGGGCCGAGATCGACATTCAGTTGGCCGAGCGCAAGCGGCGGCTGGGAATGGAGTAGGAAGAGGAAGTAGGAAGTAAGAAGTAGGAAGGTGACCACCTCCTACGAAGCATTCCTACTCCCTACTCCCTACTCCCATCTTGACCATGAGCGATGAACTGGCCAGTATGCTTAGCCAGGGGATCGCGGCTGCCAAGGCAGGGGATCGCGAGATGGCGCGCGACCTGCTGACGCGCATCGTCGAACGAGACGAGCGCAATCTTAAAGCGTGGTTATGGCTTTCCGAGGTGGTCACGAACCCTGACGATCGCCAGGTGTGCCTGGAGAACGTGTTGACGCTTGATCCAGGCAACCAGGCGGCCCAACGCGGGCTGGCTTTGCTGAACAAGCAGCAGGCCGGCCCGCGGCGCAGGTCGATCCCCTCCGCTCAAGCCCAACACCAGGCGTCAAGCATAGCGTCTGCCATCTTGGGCGGGCCTCCTCCGGCTGAGGAGGTGAGCGAGCGTATGGAGAGCGAGGGCGTTTACACGCCGCCCTCGCTAGGCGAGATGTACGCCGCAAGCAGTGCGCCCTCGCCTACCATGGCGGCGGCCCTTTTCCAGGCGCGGCCTGCGCCTGACGAGGCTCAAGCTGAAGCGGATGGCCAGCCGTCCAGCTATCAGGCGCCCATCATGGCGCCAGCGAATTATCCGCGGGGACCGGCGTCAGCCGACACCTTTGTCGAAGATTATGCGAAACTGCGCGAGTTCGAGGAAGAATACTTGTGCCCCTACTGCGCCCGACTCACCCAGCCGGACGCCCAGGCCTGTCCGGCCTGTGAGGGGCAACTCTGGCGTTGGGTGCGGCGCTCGGAGAAGCGCTCGGCCAAGCTATGGGTCGTCCTCACTGTGCTGCTGGGCACAGCCGGAATACAGAGCTTGGCTTTCTTGCTGTGGGGCCTGATGTTCATTCAACCATTTTTCACGGCCGGGAAAATCACGTTGGATCAGTTCGTCGACATGTACATGGGGTTCGAGAGTGTGTCGCCTGACGTGGCAGCGGCCATCTTTAGCCGGCTGCCGCCGCTGATGTTGTGGGGGCTCCTCTTTGCCGTCGGCATCCAATTGGGTGTAGCAGCGCTCGTTTATTCACGCTGGCCGCCCGTGTATTGGATCGGGGCGGCGTTGGTCGGCTTGGCTGCCGTTCCGCCGATCGTACAGATCATCGTCAGCCGGCAGTTGAGCCCTCAATCGCTGGCCGGCGCCGGCCTGGCCGTACTGCCGTTGTTTTTCTGGGCCAGCTTGCACGACGATTTCAAGATAGACCGCAAGCGCATCTTTTGCGAGCTAGACAAGAGCATCACGTCTCATTCCGCGTTCTATATGCACGGGCGTGACTATGCACAGCAGGGGATGTGGACGTTGGCAGCGATGCACTTCAAGCGTGCCGTAGGGACTGCGCCTCATATGATCGCCTATCACCTGGCCTTGGCTGCCGCTTACGCCAAGCTCAAGCGCTACGAACGCGCCACGTCGGTGCTGGACGAAGCGCACAGGCTCGCCCCTGACAATCTGAATGTACGCCAGATGTCCGAGCGCATCGCCCGAGAATACGCCCAGCACGTCCCACCCGACGAGGTATGAACAGGAGAAGTCATGGGTCAACCGAACGCACGCGAGGGACTTTACCAACGCGGCCTGGCAGCCATACTCGGCAAGGCCTTTTTTGACTGGAAGAGTGCCGTCGTCATCGCCCTCACGCTGCTGCTGGCCGCTTTCCTGTCGGACGACCTGGGCGTCAGCGGCGGGCTGCCCGGCTGGCACTGGTGGTATTTCGCGTTGGGCGGCCTGGCCAGTTGGGGGGCATTGCTGGCCAGCATGCTGACCGATCCGGCCTTTCGCGCCCGCGTGGTGGCCGACATGTTGAGCCAGAAATTCGACATTGGCCGGCTGCGCAACAAGGAATCGCGCAGCCGGATCGCCAAGGCACTGGAATATCGCCAACGCATCACCGAAGCGGCCGGCCGCGCCCGCGAGGGACTGGTGCGCGATCACCTGCAAGAAACCGCCCGCCAGATCGACGAGTGGATCAACAACATGTATACCCTGGCTATCCGGCTGGACGCATACGAAGGCGACGACGTCATTCACCAAGACCTGCGCTCGGTGCCGCGGGCGCTCGAGAACCTCAAGCTCAGGTTAAAAGAGGAAGACGACGACGCCGTGCGCACCCAGATCGAGCGGACGATCGAGGCCAAGGCCAAGCAATGGGCCAGCTTGAGAAACCTGTCTAACATGATGGAAAAGGCCGAACTCCAGATGGACAGCACGATCACGGCCTTGGGCACCGTCTATTCGCAGCAACTGCTGCTTGGCGTCAAAGACATCGACAGCGGCCGGGCGCAGCGCCTGCGCGAAGACATCAACGAACAGGTGAGCCAACTGCACGACCTGGTCGATTCGGTGGACGAAGTGTACGCCCGCAAAGCATGAGGTGAGCTATGGACCTGGCAATGGCATTCTGGGAAATACTGGTCAATCCTAACGTGGCCTACTTGCTGCTGATCATCGGCTTGTGGGCCTTGATGGCGTCTTTTGCCACACCGGGCACCGGCATCTCGGAGGTGTCGGCGGCCATTCTCTTGGCGTTGGCCATGCTGGGCCTGGCACGCATGGAGATAAACGTCGTCGGCCTGGCGCTCATCGCCATTTCGATGACCATGCTGCTCATCGATCTCAAGGTCCAGAGCCACGGCGCGCTCACGCTGGGCGGGGTGGTCGCGTTGGCAATCGGCTCAATCTTCTTGTTCCGGGCGGAGGCCGGCCAGCCTGGATTGAATCTATGGATAGTTGGCCTGACCACACTGGGCAGCGCCGCGTTTTTTGGCGTGGCCTTGACCGCGGCCATGCGCGCCCAAAAGCGGCCGCTGGCCATGGACCCGACGGCGGTGACCGGCCAAGTCGGCGAGGTGCGCACTACGCTTGCCCCCTCCGGCACGGTCCAACTGCGCAGCGAGCTGTGGAGCGCCAAGTCTGAAACACCAGGCGAGCCCATTGAAAGCGGCACCCAAGTCGTGGTGACCGGCCTGGAAGGGCTGGAGCTTGTAGTTAAAAAGGTGGCCTAGTTAAAGAAACCGAGTTTGGGCCGTCCAGGACGGACGGGGAAATAACTCGGTTTCTAAAAAACGCTTTCTCACACATTCAAGGAGGAATTCGATGAACGATACGATGGTTGCCCTCACGTGCACGTTGATGATCATCGCCACGCTTTTTGTGGTGGTATTCTCGTCCATGGTCCGCATCGTCAAAGAGTACGAGCGGCTGGTGGTATTCAGGCTAGGGCGGTGCATCGGCGTGAAAGGGCCAGGCCTCGTGCTGCTGTTCCCTTTCATCGACGTGGCCCAGAGAGTGGACCTGCGCGAGACGGTGCTGGAAGTGCCGCATCAAACCAGCATCACCAAGGACAACGCGCCGATCGCGATCGACTTTTTGATCTATTGGAAGGTAGTCGATCCTATGGCCAGTGTCGTACAGGTAGCCAACTTTCGCGCGGCCAGCCAGGGCATCGCCACCACCACGCTGCGCGCCGTCATCGGTGACATCATGCTCGACAATGTGCTGGCCGAGCGCGAGCACATCAACCACGTCCTGCGCGCCAAGCTAGACGAGGTGACTGAGCGTTGGGGGGTGAAGGTGACCGCGGTCGAAATCCGCGAGATCATCCCGCCGCGAGAAGTCCAAGACGCGATGAACCGCCAGATGAGCGCCGAGCGCACGCGCCGCGCG
>JAFGFO010000013.1 GCA_016931085.1 Thermoflexales bacterium | reverse complement strand
TAGCTCAGGTAGAGCGGGTTGGCGTTGGCGGCCTGGGCGCAGGCGATGCGCGGCAGCTTGTCGATCAGCCCCAACTCCTTCATCATCAACAGCCCCTTGCCCATCGCGCTGACGTTGCCCAGGTTGCCGACCGGGATGACAATCCAGTCCGGCACTTCCCAGTCGAACTGCTGGATGATTTCCACCCCAACCGTCTTTTGGCCTTCCATGCGCAGCGGGTTCATCGAGTTGGCCAGGTAGAGACTTGGGTCGGCGGTCACCTCCTTCACGACCCGCATACAGCCATCAAAGTCGGTGTCGAGCGCCAGCACCAACGCGCCGTTGGCGATGGGCTGCGCCAGTTGGGCGGTGGAAACCTTGCCGCGTGGCAGAAAGACGACGGAGGGGATTCCGGCCGCCGCCGCGTAGGCTGACAACGCCGCGGAGGTGTCGCCGGTGGACGCGCAGGCCACGGCGCGGATCGACTTTCCGTCGGCAATCATCTGCCGTACCACTGAGATCAACACCGTCATCCCCAAGTCTTTGAAGGAGCCGGTGTGGCTGTTGCCACACAGCTTGACCCACAAGTCGGGCAGGCCGATCTCTTTGCCCAGCCGCTCGGCCCAGAAACAGTTGGTGTGTCCTTCGTACATCGACACCACGTTTTCGTTGTCCACCTGCGGGCAGACCCATTCCTTTTTGCCCCACACGCCGCTGCCGTACGGCCACTCGTTGGCGTGCGTTCGCCGCTCAAAGAGCCGCATCCAACCGCCGGCGCTCCTTTTCTTCAAGGCGCCCAGGTCGTGCTCCACGTCCAGCAGCCCGCCGCAGTCCTCGCAGCGGTAGGCCACGTCGTAGATCGAATAACGGCGGCCGCAGCCGCGAATGCATTCGAGCCAACTGTGATAGGTCATTCTTCACCTCCGTAGAGACGTAGCATGCTGCGTCTCTACACGTTGATCACTTCGTTATGAATGCGCCGGACGGCCTCTTGGCTATCGTCGACGGCGATGACGAGTGAGATGCTGCACTCGGAAGAGCCTTGGGCGATGGCGATCACATTGATGTTGGCCTGCCCCAACGCGCCAAAGATGCGGGCCGACACGCCCGGCGTGCTTCGCGTGCCGGCGCCCACCGCCGTCACAATCACCACGTCGTCGAGAGACCAGACCCGGTTCACGTCCCCGCGCGCCAGCTCCAGCACCATCTCTTTCTCGATGGCCTGGATGACGGGTGAGACGATCGCGGTGGGAATGACGAAACAGATGGACTGCTCGGACGAGGCCTGTGAAATCATCAACACACTGGCGCCCTGGCTGGCCACGGCCGAGAAAGTACGCGCGGCGATGCCGGGCACACCCATCATGCCGCGCCCTTCGACGATCACCATGCTCAAGCCCTTGATGGCCGTCACGGCCTTGATGGTGCCGGCCGCATTTTCTTGCTCGCGCACGATGCGGGTGCCGGGGCAGGTGGGGTTGAAGGTATTCTTGACCCACAGTGGGATGCCGCGCTCGATCACGGGCCAGATGGTGCGCGGGTGCAGCACCTTGGCCCCAAAGTAGGCCATCTCGCTCACTTCGCTGGCCGACAGGGTCGGAATGATGCGTGCCTCGGGCACGATGCGCGGATCGGCCGTCATCACCCCATCCACGTCGGTCCAAATCCATACCTCGTCGGCGTCCAGGCATGTGCCCAGGATAGCCGCGCTGTAATCGCTGCCGCCTCGCCCCAAGGTCGTCGTGATGCCCTCCTGGGTGGCGCCGATAAAGCCGGTCACGACCGGGATGCCGCCGGCCTCTAATAAGGGCGACAGGCGAGCGATGGTTCGCTGCCGGGTGATATCCATCAGCGGGACGGCCTTCTGGAAAGCATTGTCGGTGACGATCAGCTCGGTCGCGTCGATGGCTTCGCTGCGGGCGCCGTGCTGGCGCAGCACGGCCGCGATGATGCGGGCGTTGATGCGCTCGCCCAGCGAGGTGATGGCGTCCATCGCGCGCGGCGTGACCTCACCCAAGATATGAACGCTGTGGCAAAAGGCGGCAAACTCGTCCAGGTGCTGGTCCACGTCCGCCAGCAGTTGGGCACGCTCGCCGTTCGAGTGCAGCAGCGTATCGATGACGCGGTAATGCGAGACGCGCAGCTCCGCCACGACGGCGCGGTAGGTGCGATCGTCACCCGCAGCGGCTGTCTGCGCGCCCCGGGTCAACGCGTCGGTCACGCCACTCATGGCTGAGACAATCACCGTCACCTGCTGCCCTTTTTGAGCCTGTTCCAACACGATGTCGGCGGCCTGCTTGATTGCCTCCGTGCTGCCCACCGATGTCCCACCAAATTTCATCGTTAACGAACTCATCTTGCCCTCCTCATTAATAATTAGCAATTAATAATTAACAATTAACAATTTGAATGATATCACCCATGACGCCGGCGGCGGTGACCTCGGGTCCTGCACCTGGCCCAGAGATGACCAGCGGCAGCTCGTTATAGCGCCGGGTGTGGAAGGCGATATAGTTGGCCGGCCCGCGCAGCGCGCCCAGCGGCCCGTCGCGTTCCACGCCCACCAATCCTACCGTGCCTCCTTCGGGCGTGATGCGGGCCACGTAGCGCAGAACCTTGCCCTCGGCCTGGGCCTGGCTGAGCCGGGCGGTGTAGGCCGCGTCGAGTGTGGAGGCGGCTTCCAGGAAATCCTCCACAGGCAGGCTGGACATCGACGGATCGTACATGGCTTCGACGCTCAAGTCGCTTTCTTCCAGCGGCCAGCCGGCCGTGCGGGCCAGGATGAGCGCCTTGCGCGCCACGTCTTTGCCGCCCAGGTCGTCGCGCGGGTCAGGCTCGGTGTAGCCCAACGCGCGGGCCTGGGCCACGGCCGCCGAATAGGGCACGCCGCGCTCCAGCTCGGCGCACAAGTAGCCCAGTGTCCCGCTCAGGCAGCCGTCGATGGCGGTCACCTGGTCGCCCGTATCGAGCAAGTGGCGCAGGGTGCCGATCACCGGCAAGCCGGCCCCGACCGTGCACTCGTAGCGCAGGTGGGGGGCGTCAAACAGGCTTTTGGCCGTGTTCCAGGCTCCCGCCAGCGGGATCTTGTTGGCCAGCACAATGGCGCATTCGGCTTCCAACGCGGCCAGCAGGGTGGGCATGGTCTTGGGAGTGGCGGTCATGTCGGCCAGCACCGCGCCTGGGCGCAGCGCTTGGGTCACCTCATTCAAGGGGCGCAGGCCGGGCATGGACTTGAGTAGCCCGCCGCCGGCCGTGGCCTGCAAGGCGGCCCGCAGCGTCTCGGCGGGCAGGCCATCCAGGTCGATCAATGCCCCGCTCACGTCGGCCAGGGCGACCGGCGTGAGCCGCAGCCCGGTGCGGCTGGCGACGGTCTCGCCGCAGTCGAGGATCTGCCGCAGCAGCGTCCCGCCCACGTTGCCAACCCCCAGTAGGATAATGGGTACCGTGCGAATGTCTGTCATTGTACTTCCTCCCAATTCTTCATGAATAAAAAAGCCTCTCGTCCATTGGGACGAGAGGCTGTGCTCCCGTGGTTCCACCCACCTTCGGCAGCGCGCAAGCGCCGCCGCACTCGTGTACTCGACCTTGTCGAGCGTTGCTGTAACGGGCTAACCCGGGCCTGGTTACTCTCTAGCTCCTAGTCCCTACTTCCTAGGAGCTTGTCGGAGAGACACCCGTAGGGCAGGTTTCCATACCTGCCACAGGTGCGGCGGCTATCCGCAGGACGCCTTTGGCGTAGAAAGCCGC
>JAFGFO010000151.1 GCA_016931085.1 Thermoflexales bacterium | reverse complement strand
TTAAAAACTCTGCGCTCTCTGCGTGCTCTGCGCGCAAGCGAAAATCTTCGCGATCGTGCTAGTTTTTCGCGGGTAATACTATAGTATCTACTCAGCCACAACTCTTTTTTACCACAAAGTACACCAAGTACACTAAGAATAAGAGCCTTTCCTTTGTGCCCTTCGTGTCCTTGGTGGTGAAATAAAGGCGCCGGTTTGGGCAAGTCACCTGGGCTGAGCAAGTTACTATTCATATTAGATTAAAATGGGCTATCTGTCAAGCATGACACGAGCCCCCTTCGGGGCGAACGCTTCGCGCGCGAACACTTGCACTCCCTTCGGTCGCGGCAAGTGCAGGCGGCACGAAAGGTTATCGTCACGCCGCGGCGGTTTAAATTTGCGTTTTGCCCTGAAAAGTAGTATCATAGCTACTTGAGCGGCGACGTCTCGCATTGCGTTTATACAAAACAAGCCATTCTGCAACCCCGGCTCGATCCAAGCAGCAAGGATGCCGGGACAGCGTGTCAAGGAGTCTGCTATGAAAACGTTGAGCCGTTTTTGGCATTGTTTCAAGTCCACCTTCGTCTGCTTCTTGTGCCTGGCCCTCGTCTTGTCCTCGGTTGCCCCCGTAGGCGCTTACTTCCCCGACCAGGGTGAAAGCCGCCTGCCGCCGCCGGGCGATCCCAGCTATGCCGTCAAGCTGGGCGACGCCGACGGCGACGGCGACCTGGACCTGTACGAGGCCAACGCCGGCCAGGACCGCCTGCTGCTCAACGACGGCGGCGGCAACTTTGCCGCCACCGCCCTGCCGGCCAGCGCCGAGACCTCTCGCACGCTGGAGGCGGTGTACGCCGACGTGGACGGCGACGGCGACGCCGACCTGTTCCTGGCCAGCCGCGAGCAGAACCGGCTGCTGCTCAACGACGGGACAGGCGTGTACACCGACACCACGGCCTCCCACCTGCCGGCCGACAATGCCCTAAGCTTTGGGGCGGCCGCCGGCGACCTGGACGGCGACGGCGACGCCGACATCCTGGTGGCCAATGCCCAAGCCGCCAACCAACTCTTGCTCAACGACGGCGCGGGCCGCTTTAGCCCGGCCGCCTTCCCGGCCGAGCAGGACAACTCGTACGACGTGGCGCTGGGCGACGTGAACGGTGACGGCGACCTGGACGCGATTTTTGCCAATTTCGCCGGCCAGAGCCGGCTGTACCTGAACGACGGCGCGGGCGCCTTTACACAGGCGCCGGCGGGCAACTTCCCGGCCGGCGACTACACCTCCTACGGCCTGGCACTGGGCGACGTGGACAAGGACGGCGACCTGGACGCGGTCTTTGCCAACGCCGTGCAGCAGAACCGGCTGTATCTGAACGACGGCGCGGGCGTCTTTACCGACGCCACGGCGGCCAACATGCCGGCCGACGGCGATTTCAGCACCGGCATCAAATTGGGCGACCTGGACGCCGACGGCGACCTGGATATCGTCATCAGCAACGGGGCGCAGGACCGCTACCTGGAAAACGACGGGACAGGCGTGTTCGGCGACCAGACGGCGTCCGAGATGCCGGCCGAAACGGCACGCAGCTTTGGGCTGGACCTGGGCGACGTGGACGGCGACGGCGACCTGGACATTGCCGTGGCCGACCCCGGCGGCCCCAACCGGCTGTTGATGAACCCCATCACGGGGCCACTGCCGATTTCGATCGACATCATCACGCCCAGCTTTATGATCTCGGGCACGGGCACAACGGCACAGTTGGTCGTCGAGGCTGGCTTGAGCGACGGGACGAGCACCGACGTGACGCAGGCGGCCAGCGGCACGCGCTACAGCGTCGGCGACCCGCACGTGGCGACAGTCAGCGCCGACGGGCTGCTGGCGGGCGTCTACACCGGCACGACAGTAGTCACCGCTACCAACAGCGGCTTGTACGACACGGCGATGGTGCAGGTGTACGGCACGCCCGGCCTATCCGACCCAGAGGTGATCATCAGCTCGCCGGTGGCCGGGGCCGAGATCAACGACACGACAATCATCACCGGCACCGCGCTCGATCCGGACGGGCATTTCGACTCTTACGAGTTGGCTTACCAGTACGAGGGAGAGAGCAACTGGATCACCTTTGCCAGGGGGCAGGAGGCTGTGACAAGCGGCGCATTGGGCCGGCTCGACCCCACCCGCTTGCTCAACGGCTTGTACCAGGTGCGCCTGACGGCGGCCGACCTGGACGGCAACGTGATGTGGACCCAGATTCACCTGACGGTGGAGGGCAACCAAAAGATCGGCAACGTGTCCCTGTCTTACGTGGACGTCAATGTTCCCGTGGGCGGCATTCCCATCCAGGTCGTGCGTTCCTACGACAGCCGCGACAAGACGCAAGGTGACTTTGGGATAGGCTGGCAACTGGCCGTGCGCCAGATGGAGGTGCAGGAAAGCGGCGTGCCGGGCGAGTATTGGGAAAAGTATCCCGGCTTTGCCGGGCAAACGTGCATTCGCCCGGTGGGCGATCACACCGTGGCCGTCAAGCTGCCCAACGGCACGCTGCAAAAATTCAGCCCGGTGGAGCCGGCCGCTTGCCAGCTCGGCTCTGTTTTGCAGTTCCAGATAAACTTTGCGCCTCAGCCGGGCACCACGTCGAGTCTCGAGTCGCTCGACGGCGCGGACGTGTGGGTGGCCGGCGGCGGTGAGGGGCCGATCACGCTGTGGGACGACATCGATATGTCGAATCCCTGGGACCCCGACCGCTACCGCCTGACCGACCCCCTGGGCAACGTCTACATCGTCCAGGAGGAAGAGGGATTGCAGCAAATGAGCGACGCGAACAACAATGTGCTGACCATCAACGAGGACGGCATCTTTTACGCTGGCGGCCGCACGCTGCTGGGGCAGCTGGCGGGGCAGGTGAGCCGCCAGGCAAGCGGGAGGCAGGCCGAGGCCATGCTGGGCACGCTCGAGACGATGGCCGTTTTGTTTGCGACCAAGAACGTGCTTTTCGAGCGCGATGGGGAGGGGCGCATCATCCGCGTGACCGACCCGCTCAGCCAGTCGCTGAGCTACCGCTACGACGCCGCTGGCGACCTGGTGCAGGTGACAGACCGCGAGGGCTACACGACCACCTTCACCTATAACGCTAACCACGACCTGGTCTCGATCAAGGACGCCCTGGGGCGCCAGCCCGCCCGCAACGAGTACGACGACGAAGGACGGCTAATAGCCGTGATCGACGCGCAGGGGCATCGCATCGAGTTCAACCGCGACCCCAATGCCAAGCTGGAGGTGCTGACCGATCGCCTGGGTAACCGGACCGTGATGGAATACGACGCGGCGGGCAACGTGATCGCCTCGACGGACCCCCTGGGCTACACCACGCGTCACAGCTACGACGCGGACGGCAACCGCCTGTCCACAACCGACCCCTACAGCCACACGACGTGGTGGGGCTACGACGGGCGAGGCAACGTCATCAGCACCACCGATGCCCTGGGGAACACGAGCCTCTTTAGCTACGACAGCGCCGGCCGGCTGCGGACACGCACCAACGCCTTGGGCCACACGATCACCAACACCTACGACGGGCGGGGCAACCTGGCAAGCGAGACCGATCCCCTGGGCAACGTGACACTCTACACCTACGATGCCGGCGGCAACCGGACCAGCGTGACCGATCCCTTGAGCCGCACGATCCATTACGCGTATGATACCAACGGCTTTATGAGCGCTGTGGCCAGCCCGGGCGGCCCCCGGATCGGTCTGAGCTACGATGAGCTGGGGCGGCGGACTGGCCAGAGCTACACGGTCACAACCGCCTCGGGCGTGGAGACGGTTTCGACCCAGGTCGGCTACGATGCTAATGGCACGATGCGCGCTTTCACCGATCACCTGGGCCAGGTGACGGTCTACGATTACGACGCGGCGGGCCAGCGCACCTCGGTCACCGATCCAGAGGGGCGCACGATGTACTGGGAGTATAACCTGGTGGGCAAAGCGGTGCGCGAGGCGCGCCCAGACGGCCTGTCGGGCACTGGCGAATACGACGCCGAGGGCCGACTAAGCGGGCGCACCGACCAGGCCGGGCGCACGACCGGCTTTGAGCACGACCCGCTGGGCCGCCTGACCGGCGTGGAGACGCACGACGGGCTGGTCGTGAGCAGCACGCTGGACGCCCTGGGCCGCCTCGCCGAGAACCCGTCGCCGGACGGGGCCGTGTACACCTTCAGCTACGACGAGGCCGGGCGGGTCAGCGCGTTGGGCAGCCGTTCCTCGCCAGGCGCTGCGAGCGTATCTGACGTCACGTACACCTACGACAAGCTCGGGCGGGTGAGCGCCGAGCGTGACGCCCTGGGGCGGGTGGTTTCGTACACTTACGATGCCAAGGGACAGGTGATCGAGACGATCTATCACGACGGCAGTCGCGTGCGCCAGGGCTACGATGCGGCTGGCCAGATCATTTCGTCCACCGACCAGGCTGGGCGGACGACGCTGTTTGGCTACGACGCCGGCGGGCGCTTGACGTGGGTGACCGACACACACGGCTCGCACGCAAGCTATAGCTACAACGAACAAGGCAAGCTGCTCACGACGACCGACACCGAGGGGCACACGACGCGCTACGCGTACGATGCCGGCGGCCAACTGGTCTTGCACAACCTGCCATTGGGACAATCGGAACGCTGGACGTACGACGCGATGGGGCGGCTGGTGGCCTACACCGGCTTCAACGGCCTGACGACCACTGTCGAATACGACCAACTCGACCGGCCGGTGCGCAAGGTCTATCCCGATGGCTCTAGCCTGGTCATCACCTATACCCAGAACCAGCGTGTAGGGGCGGTCGGCTTGGCGGGGGGCGTCATCAGCTATCTGTACGACGCCAACGATCTCTTGAGCCAGGTGACGTATCCGAACGGCGCCTGGGTGACCTACACCTACCGCTACGACGGCCAGCGGCTGGCGATGGGCACGCCCGAAGGTGTCACGCGCTATGGCTACGACAGCTTGAGCCGGATGGCGACCGTGACGGATTCGAGCGGTGGGGTGACGAGCCTGGCTTACGACCTCGTGGGCAATCGCACCGTCATGACCTATCCGAACGGGAGCGTCGTGCGTTACACCTACGACGACCTGAACCGCTTGACGGGGGCGATCAACGCCAGGTCAGATGGCAGCCTGATTTCAGCCTATACCTACACCCTGGGCATTGGCGGCCATCGCCAGCAGGTTCAAGAGTTTGACGGCACCAACACCCGCACCGTCCGCTACGTCTACGACGAGCTCTACCGCCTGGTCGCCGAGCAGGTGTACGACGACCCCGTGCGGGGCACCTTTTTCGTCACCTATACGCACGATGCGATGGGCAATCGCTTGAACCGGGTTCACTCGCTGGATGGGACGAGCACGTACGAGTACGACGCCAACGACCGCCTGATCACCGAGACGCTGCCCGGCGGCGGGCAGAGGCTGTACGGCTACGACGCGGCCGGCAACCAAACCCAGGTCTCGCACGGCGGCGTGATCACGAGCTATAGCTATAACGCGCGCAACCAGCTCGTCGGCATCTCATCCAGCACCGGCTTTACCACAACGTACAGCTATGCCCACGATGGCGTGCGCCTGTCGCGCAGCGACGCCAGCGGCACGGTCTATTACGTGGTGGATGTGGCCGCCGACAGCGCCCTGCCGCGCGTGTTGCTCGAGATGGACAGCAGCGGCGGGGTGTTGGCCCACTATAGCTACGGCCAGGACCTGGCGCCATTGAGCGTGGAACGCGGCGGCAGCCTGTACTATTATCACAGCGACGGACACTCATCCACCCGCGCGCTCACCAACGACAGCGAGGCCGTCACCGACCGCTACACCTACGACGCCTGGGGGGATCTGCTGCACAGCAGCGGCAGCACAGCCAACGATTTCTTGTACAACGGTCAGCAGTACGACCCCAACTCGGGCTACTACTTCCTGCGCGCCCGCTACTATGACGCACGCAGCGGGCGCTTTATCACGCGCGACCCGGTGCGCGGCTCGCTGGAGGACCCGCTGGAACTGAACACCTATCTCTACGCGCGCGCCGACCCGGTCAATTATTCCGATCCCAGCGGCTATTTTAGCGCAGGCGAGATATCGATCGTGGTGCTCACGATCAGCATACTGACCACGATCGCTCTGACCGGCCTCGCCTATGGCAAGACGGCCCATTACACCCCCGACGACGCCTTCCTGGAGCCATCGCAAGCCACGCTGATCGAGGCCAGCCTGTCGGGGACGATAGGCGGTGCCACCGCCGCCCGCTTCCCCTTCCTGGCGATACTGTCGCCAGGCATTTCCGCCCAATTGATGTGGTATTTTGCCGGCGACGCCGGCAATCTCTACTTTTTCTACACCTATGGCCTTTCCACCGGCACCAGCAACATCAAGGCCATGTTCGGCGCGCCCACGTCGGTCGATTTCAACGTCAACGCCGGGGCAGTGTACAATATCCACCGTGGGACGGCCACAGACCCGCCCGAGCCCGCGCCCACAGACTCGAAGGGGGCCATCACATACCTCACCGACAATTACGCTGGCGCGGGCTGGAGCGCGTTGGGCGCCGTGCCCGGTCTGCCCGATTCGCCGCAGCCGACCATCTTTGCTTCCGCGTGCGACAAGGGGCCGTGCACCTATGGTTTCATGGTGCCCCTGACGGCCGACCCGGAGGCGGGCATGGCGCTGGGCGGCGGTTATTCGATCACCAGCGGCCCGTGGTTCTCCATCGGCATAGGCGGCTTCCAACTGACGCAAGAGGTGCCGGGCATCAGCGCCGCCGCCCGCTTCCGCGAGTGGCTCTTGAATTTCAAGCCCAGGCAGGGCTTGCCGAACCGTACCATGCGACCGATCGACGCCTACTTTTACACGCCGTGAGACAGAGACAGATAGAGATGTCAGACACTTGCACCTGCGCGCAAGTGCAGGTGTAGAGAGAGCACGCGTACGCGGAGAGAGATTGGAGAGAGAGAAATGAAAAACTATACGAAAACGCTCACACTGGTCATCCTGTCTGTCCTGGCCGCCAGCATCGCCGGCCTGGCGCCCGCCTTTGCCGGCGAGCTCGAATGGGGGGCCGACGACTCGGCGCAAAACGTTGAAACCCGAAACCTGCAAGCTGAAACCTCCCCTCCCAACGGCAGTTTCGAAAGCGGCGACCTGGCCGGCTACACGGCCAGCGGCTCTGTCACGGTCACGCGCAGCGTAGGCCCGGTCTGGCCCACCGCCGGCGAGTGGATGGCGCTGCTCAGCACATCACCGGACGACGGCCCCCAACCGGCCAACACCAGCGCCAGTTCGCTGTCCGTCCAGTTCCAGGTCCCGGCCGGCGCCACGCACCTGCGCTTCGACGCCGACTTTATGACCGCCGAGCTGGACCCGTCCTTTGCCAACGACTATTTCGTCGCCACCCTCATCTCGCCCACCGGCCAGATCGAGCTCTACCGCGCCTCCACGCTCTCTCCTAGCTCCTATTTCCTAGCCCCTGGTCCCTACTCCTCCCACACTGGCTGGATCTCTACCACCTATCCCATCTCCGCCGCCGCCGGCAGCGGGCAAAATTACACCCTGCGCTTCGAGCTGTCCGACTTTGGCGACGGGCGGGTCGATTCGGCCGCCGCGCTGGACAACATCCTGCTCTTTGTGGACGCCGACGGCGACACTTATCCCGCCGCCGGTACCTACGGCGACAATCGCGACGACTGCAACGACACAGACTCTGCTATCAACCCCGGCCAGGCCGAGATCCCCTTCGACGGCATCGACAACGACTGCAACGCCTTCACACCTGATGGCCCCGACCTGCTCATCAGCGCGTTGGACACCAGCCGCGTGGAGATCGACGCGGCCTTGTCCGTCAGCGGCGTCATCACGGCCCAGGTGCACAATCCGACCGTCGACATCATGGGCGGCGCCTTCAAAGTGGTCTTTTTCGAGGACTCGAACGCCAGCGGTGACTTTGAGCCGGCCCTCGACCAACTCTTAGGAGTAGGCATGCACGCCGGCAGCATCGCGCCCCGCTCGGACGCCTGGGTGGCGGCGACGCTTAGCGGCACGCTGGCGCTAGCCTACCACCCCATCTATGCCAAGGCGGACACCGACCCAATCACCGGCCTGGGGGCGATCGTCGAGCGCAACGAGCGCAACAATCTGCACCACACCGCCCGCGCGAAAGAGAGCGGCCCGGTCTACGCCGCGGCGATAGACGATGAGGCGCGCAGCTATTATGCCTTCAGCCGCGGCGACGGGAGTTTTGACGCTCTTAACTACCTGGGCGACCTGGGCCACTATGCCCGCGGCGCGGCGGTGGCCGACCTGGACGGCGACGGCGACCTGGACCTGGTGGTGGGGCACTCGTACAACAGCTACCTGGCCTGGCTGTACTGGTACGAATGGACGGCCAGTGGTTTTGCCGCGCCCAGGCAGCTAGCGACCGTGGGCAGCGGCAACCGGCTAGCCAGCAGTTGGCTGATGGACCTGGCCGCCGGCGATTTCGACGGCGATGGCGACGTGGACGTCGTGGCCAACACCGACCGGCAATATTCGTGGCTGTGGCGCAACCCGGGCGACCAGAAGACTGGTCGCTTAATCTACACCGCCAGCTTCGAAAGCGACAGCGAGGGTTGGACAGCCGGCGGGGGCACGGCCATCGAGCACGCCAGCCACCTGGCCTACCACGGCGGCTATGCGATGCGCGTGTACGCCATCGCCGCCAACAGCTCGTTGAACGCCAGGATCGAGCTGGCGAACTGGCGACTGGATGGCGGCTCGGAGATGAGCTTGGCCTACCGCATCCCGCCGGGCACACCGGTGGGACTGCACGTTTACGTCGACGAGCGAGGCAACTGGATTTGCCTGGGCGGCACGCCCGCCCACGAGCACGCCGGCTATGCTTACAACGACGCCTATACTTTGGTTGACGACGGCGCCTGGCACGAGTTGACGATAGACGTGGCGGGCGCCATCCGCCAGGTTTGGCCGGACGCCGTCACGGTGTCTGACTTGCGCTGGTGGACGGACAGCAACGCCAACGCCGGGGCCGAGTTCTGGTTCGACGAGCTGCGCATCACGAGCGCCAGTCCGGTCGAGCTGCTGGCTGATACGGGCAGTGGGCAGGGACGCGGCGTGGACGCGGCCGATTTCGACGAGGACGGTGACCTGGACCTGGCCTGGGCCAGGTACTCTGACGGCTACCTGTACCTGTACCGCAACGACGGGCAGGCTCACTTTACGCCGGTCTACCTGGCCGATGTGGGGAGCGACCCCTACGGCGTGGCGGCGGCCGATTTCGACGGCGACGGGCACGCCGACATCATCGCCAACGCCGGCTCGTCGGGCGACGCGAGCTTTTTGAAAGGGGACGGCTGCGGCAGCTTTGAAGCGCCCCTGGCCATCCCCTCGCTCGATTTCAACGACTATGGCGCCTGGGACAACTGGGATTTCGACGGCGACGGGCGGCAGGACCTGGTCGCGGTGGACAATACGGGGCGCGGCGTGTGGTATTATCCCGGCCTGGGCGACGGCAGCTTTGGCGCGCGCGCGGCCATCGGCCGCGCGAACACCACCAGCCTGGGCGTGGCGGCCCCCGCGCGGCCCGACCCGCAGTTCCCCACAGCCCTGATCCTGCCGGCGCAGCAGTCTGTCGCCGTGAGCGGGACGGCCTTCCTGGACGGCTCGGTCTCTTACGACCGGCAGGGCCGCATCGTCACCGCCACCTGGGATTTTGGCGACTCGTCCCCCATCTTGACCGCGACATCCCCTCTCACCACCACCCACGTCTACACGGCCGAGGGGGTCTACACCGTGCGCCTGAAAGTGTGGGATGACAGTGCGCCCGCGCGCGGCCATACCGGGCTGGCGCAAGTGCGTGTGCTGGGTACCCCGCCGCAGGCGGACGCCGGCGGCCCGTACGTCTTTAGCGAGACAGCCGCCTACGCCGGCGCCTGGCTGGCGCGCCTGGACGGCAGCGGGTCGACGGATGCCGAGACGGGCATCGTTAGCTACGAGTGGAATTTTGTAGACCCTTGGGGTTTTGAAAACCCCAAGGGTCTGGGCATCTCCCCCACCCACGTCTATTCCACCCCCGGCGTGTACACGGTCGTGCTGACCGTGACCGACGGCGCGGGGCAGACGGGGGTGGATACCACCACCGTCACCATCCAGGCCGGCGCTCCCCCGCAGGCGGACGCTGGCGGCCCGTACACCTTTGACGAGGGCGTGGCCAACGCCGGTCAGTGGCTGGCGAGGCTGAGCGGCATCAGCTCCACCGACGACTCGGGCGTGTACGGCTATCGCTGGAACTTTTTCCCCCTCTCCCCCTGGGAGAGGGACGGGATGAGGGAAAACGGCTACACCCTCACCTGGGATTTCGACGACGGGCAGGCGGCCGGCTGGACGGCGACGAGCGGCAGTTGGGGCGTAGTGAGCGGCACCTACGTGCAGACCTCCACGGCCCAGCCAGCCCGCACCATCGTGAACGCCACCAACCTGGTCGATTACGACTACCGCTTGCGCGCCGCGCGGACTGCCGGGACGGACGGCCTGTTCATCTCCTTCATCTACCAGGCCAAGCCGGTCCTGTGGACGATTGGCGGTGGGAGCAACACCTACTCCCGCCTGGAGGGCATCTCGATCAACAGCGAGACGCAGACGACCGACACGCTCACGCTCGATCAGTGGGTGGAGGTGCGCATCCAGGTCGACGGCGCGCGCGCCGCCGGCTGGCTGAACGGCGTCAAGCGCTGGGACATCGTGCGCTATCCCGATGGCGTGTCCGGCGACAGCCGCGTCAGCGGTCTGGGCCTGGCCACGTGGAACGCCCAGGCCGCCTTTGACGACGTCAGCCTGGTCGTTTATCCTGCTTCTGAGCTATTCCCTACTTCCTCCCCCACCGCCACCCACCGCTACACCGCGCCCGGCGTCTATACCGCCACGCTGAGCGTCTACGACCACGCCTTGCAGGAAAGCCGCGACATGGCCGTGGTGACGGTAACGGGCAACGCCCTGCCGGTAGCCTCTGCCGGCGGCCCCTACGATCTGGGCGAGGCGGCCGCCTGGGGCGGGGCATGGCTGGCGGCGCTGACCACGACCGGCTCGACGGACGACGTGGGGCTGTTCCGTTACGAGTGGGATTTCGGCGACCGGATGACGAGCACGGTGCTAGAGGCTGGCACCTATGCCAGCCGCACCTCCCAGCCCGGTTTTGCCGACGATTTTGACGATGGCCTGCCGGACGGCTGGACCCTCACCGGCGGCAACTGGCATGTGATCGACGGCGAGCTGCGCCAGCTCAACCGCTCGAGCTACTGGTACTGGGCGCAGGACTTGAGCCGTGTCTACCGCGACTTTAGCTTTGAAGTGGACGTGCTGGGGGAAAACAGCGGCTACCTGGGCTTTGTGTTCCGCCACCCCAACACGGCCGCCAGTCAAGGTGGGTTCCTGGTCTACGCCCACACCAGTTGGAACGAGTGGCAGCTCCACGACTGGGGCAACACCACACTGCTGACCAGGGGCGGCTCGGGCTGGCAGCCGGGGCGCTGGTACCACGTCCAGATCGTGGCGGAGGGCGAGACGATCCGCATGTACCTGGACGGCGTCTTGCAACTCCAGGTCGACGACTGGCATTACCCCTCCGGCGGCATCGGCCTGCTGACGAACGGCACGGCGGCGCGTTTCGACAACGTGCGCGTGACGCCCATCACCGGTGGGGCGGCGCCGCTGCACCTGTATACGATCGACAGCCGCGTCCCCTGGCAAGCGCCGGAGGAGCGCCCCTACAGCGCGCCGCTGACGCACACCGTGACGGTGACGGCTTACGATCACGCCTTGCAGAGCGACACGGCGGCCGCCACGCTGGTCGCCCACGGCGACGGGCTGCCCGTGGCCGACGCCGGCGGGCCTTACGTGATCGGCTGCGAGTCGGCCACGAGCGGCGTGTGGCGGGCGGCCTTTGACGGATCAGGCTCGAGCGACGATCACGGCCTGTACCGCTACGTGTGGGAGCTGTACGGCACTTCCCCCCTCGCAGGGGGGACTGAGGGGGGGGCGGCCCTCACCGAATCCGTCGTCATCACGCGCAACACCGGCACGCCGCATGCCACACCCTTTGCCGCCGCCGCTACCGAGTTGTACGGCTACGACATCCCCGACGCGAGCTTGCGCGTGCTGGCCACCCAGGCCGACACGCACGTCCAGATCGTGGATA
This sequence comes from Thermoflexales bacterium, assembly GCA_016931085.1. The sequence continues at coordinate 21,336 of JAFGFO010000151.1, read as the reverse complement.
TTTCCGACGGACGGGTGCTCAAAGAAAAGGACCTGGCCCGCTACGAGCTGTGGACCGAGGCGGCGCCGGGCAACGCCACCTATTTCAAGGTGCAGGCCGACCGCCCCGTGCTGGCCTACCTGAGCGACAACACGGGCGGCCACAGCGCCTTTGTGCCCTCGCTGCACAGCGGGCCGGTCGGGCAAGAGTTTATCTTTTATCACGGCTACCAGGCTACAACGAATGAGGGGCTGTACGTGTTCGCCGTGCAAGACAGCCTGGTGCGCTTTTACGACAACGCGGACAAGCTGGTCTACCAGGCCTGGCTGGCGGCCGGCCAATATCGCAAGTCGCCGTTGGCCTACAACGCCGTCTATCACGTCGTCAGCACAGGCCGCATCGCGCTGCAGTTCAGCGGGGGCACTTCGCTGGCGGCCGTGCCGGACGTAGCGGGCGACGGGGCGGGGCGAACGTTCTACTTTGCCAGCGAGGGCGGGCTGCGCGCATTCGCCTACCAGGATGCCGATCTGCGCGTCTTTGACCTGGACACCGGTATCCAACTGTACACCCAGACGCTACAGGCCGGCAAGACCTGGAGCCAGGCCAGCCTTGGCCCGCGCCGGCTGCGCCTGGAAAGCAGCGGCGAGGTGAGCGTGTGGAGCGGGGCGGACAGCTTCCAGGACGACCTGACGATGGCCGGCGGGCGCGGCGGGCGCGAGTTCATCCTGGACAGCCTGGACGGCGGGGCAGTGCTCTTTGCGCCCTACGACGGCACGCGCGTGGACGTGTCGGGCACGACGTTCGAGCTGGAGCGCGACGATTATCTCTACATCCCGCCGCAGGCCACCTGGTTCATATCCGCCACCGAGCCGGTGATCATCCAGGTCATGGGGCGCAGCAGCGGCTGGAGCAGCGAGGGCAGCTACCTGGGCGGGGTGGAGCGCGTCGAGCGCAGCTACACCGCGCCGGGCGTGTACACCGCCACGCTGACGGTCTACGACCATGCTTTACAGACCGCCCGCGACACGACCGTCGTCTCGGTGACGGCCGGCACGCCGCCGACGGCCGACGCCAATGGGCCCTACACGATCGAGGTGGGCGCCGAGCTGCGCTTGAACGGCTACGCCTCCACCGACGAGCTGGGCGTGGTCGATTACACCTGGGACTTTGGTGACGGCGGCCTGCCGAGCGACGACTGGGACGATGGGAACGCCGAGGGCTGGATCGTTGTGGACCCCAGCAGTCTAGGGGCGCCCTCCGCCTGGCAGGTGGTGAACGGCCAATACGTCCAAAGCAGCACTATTTACGGCTATAACCCGAGCCTGGCCAGCACCTTTGCCTACCTGACGGGCACGTGGGGCAGCGACTATGCCTTCTCGGTGCGGCTCAAATCCACCGACAACGACGGGATAGGCGTGATGTTCCGCGTGGCGGACGAGGACAGCTACTATCGCTTTGGCTGGTGGGCCGAAGGCCGCGTGGGACGCTACCTGGATCGCGTGGTGGACGGCCACCTGGCCACGCTGTACGCCGACGACACGCCCTACCTGCCGAACGTTTGGTACACGATCAAAATCGTGGCCCAGGCCAGCAGCTTGCGGGTGTACCAGGACGGCCAGCTCATCATCCACGTGTTGGACGACAAGATTCCCGCCGGGCGCATCGCGCTGTACAGCTACGCCAACCAGAACAGCGTCTTTGACGAGCTTAAGGGCGACGGGCTGGGCGACGGCCCGGCCCCCCTGCACGCCTACCTCTCTCCCGGCGTCTATACGCCGACGCTGACGGTGATGGACGACTGCCTGCTGACCGACACGCAGACGGCGGTGGTGACGGCCCTGCTGGGCCTGCCGCCCACGGCGGCCGCCGGCGGCCCGTATACGAACGAGGCGCTGACGGTGACGTTCGACGGCTCTGGCTCGACGGACGACTATGGCATCCTGGCTTACCGCTGGGATTTCGGCCACGAGCTCAGCGCCACGCTGTGGGCGCAGACTGCCTGGGCCAGCAGCCACATGTGCTACCAGGGCTGGCAGTGGTGCGACTACCAGGCCACCGGTGCGCCCACCGTGAGCGCGTGTTCGCATAATAACGCGGCCTGGGCCTCCAGCAGCCCGGATATGGGCGAGCAGTGGCTGGAGCTGCTTTATGACCGGCCGCTGACGCCTAGCGCTGTCACCGTGCGTGAGTCTTACAATCCCGGCTTTGTGACGGGACTGGTGCTGTACGACACGGAGGGCCTGACGCACACGCTGTCCGTCACCGACACGACGGCCCAGTGCCCCGGCGACTTGATCATCCCCATCGTGGACGCCGATTACCAAACGCAGCGCGTGCGCCTGATCGTGGACACGAACGTGGCCGGCTGGAACGAGATCGACGCCGTCTCGCTGAGCGGCCTGGAACAGGCCGTCGAAACGGCAGACCCTTGGGGTTTTGGAAACCCCAAGGGTCTCTCCCACGCCTTCCCGGCGCCGGGCGTGTACAGCGTCAGGCTGAATGTGTACGATCACGCCGGCCAGGTGGCCACCGACACGACCACCGCCAGCGTGAGGGTGGGGAATCCGCCGGTGGCGAACGCCGGAGGGCCGTATCTGCAAGAGCCGACCACCTTCCATTTCGACGGCTCTGGCTCCACCGACGACTATGGCATCGCCCGCTACGAGTGGGATTTTGGCGACGGCTTTGCCGACGACTTTCGCGGCGACGACAGCGCCTGGACGCCCGTGGCCGGCACGTGGGGTGTGTCTGGCGGGAGCTACCAGCAGAGCGACGCGGCGCTGGACCGCACGACCAACCTGGCCGGGCCTGTTATAGACGACCTGGCCGCCAGCGCGGACGTGAGGCTGCTTTCGGGAGCGGGCGAAGAAGCCCAGCTCGTCTTCCGCGCCGTGGACGCCAACAACAAGTACGAGCTCCTCCTGCGCGGCCGTGAATACGACGACGTGACGCTCTATCGCGTCACGAACGGCGCCAGCACGGCCCTGGCGCAGGCCTCCCTGGGCTGGAACGTGCTGACGAATACCTCCTACCACCTGCAAGTGGAGGCGTTTGGGACAAATTTGCGCGGTTACCTGGACGGCCAACTCGTGGTGGAGGCCAACGACGCGGCCTTTGGACGCGGGCGGTGCGGGCTTTCTACCTTCCAGACCGCGGCCGCTTTCGACAACGTGCGCTTCGACTGGCGCGCGCGGGGGGCGCAGGTCGAGCACACCTACGCCAGCACCGGCACCTACACCGTCACGCTGACGGTGACCGACTACGCCGGGCAATCCGACACGGACGTCACACGCGCTTCCAACGTGGCGACCGGCAGGCCCATAGCTTCCGCCGGCGGCCCCTACTGGGGCGGCCTTGGCGGCCCGCCGGTGTACTTTGACGGCTCGGGCTCGTCCGACGACGACCGGATCGCGCGCTACGAGTGGGATCTGGGCACGGCCCTGGCGGACAGCTTTGACGGCGGCGTCATAGACAGCAGCCGCTGGTTCAGCGCCGGGGTCGTTCAAAGCGAGACGGTGACCGTCACCGGCAATAACGGTTGGGGCTATCGCTATCTCTTTAGCCGAGATGCCTTTACCCGCAGCGAGAGCAGCCTGGTGGCACAGGCGCAGATCAAGCTGCCCGCCAGCGGGGGCGGCGCGTTCGGCTTTAACGACGGCAGCGTCTCCTATTCCATCAACAACATGCCTCACGCGCTGCATTTTGACAGCGGGGTCATCTACGTCCACGAGCGGACTTATGACCGCGGCCAGGTGGGCAGCTTCCAGCCCGGGCTGTGGTACGACGTCAAGGTGGAGGCGCTGCCCCTCTACGGCGCGCTGTACTGGATCAAGCCGCTCACGGCGACGGGCTGGACGCTGCTGTATCACTCGACCAGCTACACCGACCGGCAGATGCGGGCCGGTTACACAGCCTACAGCGGCGAGCACGTGCTGGATAACGTGCGCGTGTACTACGCCGGCAGTCAGGCGCACCCCGTGCACACGTATGGCGTCACCGGCACATTCCCGGTCACGCTGACGGTGTACGACGCCTACGGCCAATCGGCCAGCGACACGACGCTGGTCACGATCGACGAGAACGCCCCGCCGCGCCCCATCTGCGTGCCGCTGCTCAGCGGCGACCCGCTGGCGCCGCACGAGACCTACAACGGCCACGCGACCACGCTCAAGGCCGTCGTCGAAGATCGCGACCCGCTGACCTACACCTGGGCGTTTGGCGACGGGACAAGCTCGGCGGTGCTGACGGCGACCAACCCGGCTGACCTGTCTGTCCGGCACTTTTACCCGCCGGAAGAAGACGGCACGCCCTTTACGGCGCGGCTGACGGTCTGGGACAGCTTGGGGCAAAGCGGCTCGTGCAAATACCGCGTCCGCGTGCGCGACCGGAAGCTGGACGTGGAGGCCAACGTGGCCATCGACGACGCGCTGTGGTGGCTGTACCGGCAGCAGGCCACCGACGGCTACTGGGTGTCGGGGGGCTATCGCGCCTCGCCGACCGCCTCGGCCGTGCAGGCCTTTGAGATCAACGGGCACCTGGAAAACGGCGACCCGGCCATCGACCCCTACGTGCGCGTGGTCGAGCGCGGGCTGACTTACCTGTTCCGCACGCAGCTCAAGACGATCCCGATCGGCCCGCAGCCGGCCGGCGATCCCGACACGAACGGCAACGGCATCGGCATCGGCACGGCCAGCACCGGCGTGGAAGCTTACGAAACGGGCATGGTGATGATGGCCTTGGCCGCCAGCAACGCGCCGCGCGAGACGGCCCGCTGCGGCCCGGCCGGCATCGCCGGGCGCAGCTACTTTGAGCTGCTGACCGACATGGTGGACCTCGTCGCCTGGGGGCAGTCCAACACCGGCGGCTGGCGCTACAGTTGGAACTCGAGCGACGCCGACAACTCGGTCTCGCAGTGGCCGGCCTTGGGACTGGAAGCGGCCGAGACGGCCTTTGGAATACACGTGCCCGAGTGGGTCAAGACCGAGAACCTGCGTTGGCTGGCCGCCAGCCAGAACGCCACGAGCGGCTCTTTTGGCTACATCAGCAGCGGCGATCCTACCCACTCGACCACGCCGTCAGGCCTGGTGCAACTGGCCTTCGACGGCGTCCCCTCCGACGACCCGCGCCACATCGCGGCCCAGAATTGGATCCTACGTAACAACCACTATTGCTGGAAATATCGCTGCATCGTGGGGTCGAGCGAGACCGGGCTGCTGCTGCTGGACATGCCAGACGCCGGCATCAACTTTTACGGCCTGTACGCCATGGCCAAGGCGGCCCGCACGGCCCGCCCCGAGCCGCTGGTGCTGCTCGGCACGGACACGCCGCTCAACTGGTACGCCGATCCCGAGTACGGCCTGGTGCGCTACCTGGCGGATCGCCAGGAGCCGGACGGCAGTTGGGTGGCCGACGCCACCTACACTCACCTGGGGCCGGCCTGGATGATCGTCGTCCTGGCCCGCACGCTGTACCGCGTGGGCGTGGTGGCCGACGCCGGGCCGGACCGCCACTTTGGCCCCGGCTGGCCGCTGCTGTTCGACGGCTCCGGCTCCTACCACCTGGATCCCTTCCGCGACATCATCAGCTACGAGTGGGATTATGACGGCGACGGCAAGTACGACAGCCAGGACAGCCAACCCACCGCGCTGCACACCTACAACGAGCTGGGCACCTACCAGGCCGCCCTGCGCGTGACCGACAACAATCTGCCGCCCATCACCCACGTGGACACGGCCGAGATCGAGATCACGCTCGGTCCGCACCCGCCGCTGGCCTACGCCGGCGGCCCCTACAAGTGGTTCACCGGCAGCCCGCTGATGCTCGACGGCTCTCAGTCCTACGAGATCGACGAGGGCGACTCGATCGTGCGCTACGGCTGGGAGTTGGACGGGATCTACCCTTACGATTTCAACGACGCCTTTGGCGCGGTGGTGACCTGGACGTGGGACATGGAAGATGTCTACGACATCGGCCTCAAGGTGTGGGACAACGGCGGGCTGAACGACCTGGACAAGGATGGGATGGTGGACGAGTTCGAGCGCAAGACGGACGTGCAGTGGACGCGCGTGACCATCAAGGGCAACCACACGCCCACCGCCAACGCCGACGGCCCCTACACGGGGTTGGAAGGCACACCGTTGGCGCTCGACGGCTCAGGCTCGTACGACCCCGACGGGCCGCTGGCCTTGTGGCGTTGGGACACCGACAATGATGGGGCCTACAACGACCGCGTCAGCGGCCAGGCGGTGACGCTGCACACCTGGTACGACGATTACGACGGGCCGCTTGGCCTACAGGTGGTGGATCGCGCCGGGCCGCAAGCCGGCGGCGTGGCCACCGACACCACCTGGGCCACCATCCGCAACGTCTCGCCCACGGTCGAGCTTGGCCCCGACCTGGGCATACCGCCCGGCTGGCCGCTGGGGCTGCGGGGCGAGCTGAGTGACCCCGGCACGCTCGATACGCACGAGCTGGCCTGGGACTATGGAGATATGACCACGCAGACGGTGACAGACTCGGGAACGGTGGCGAGTTGGAGCGTCACCAGTACGCACAGCTATGCCACCGAGGGCATCTATACCGTGACACTGACCGTGAGCGACGACGACGGCGGGGTGGGCCAAGACAGCATCCGCGTGCGGGTCAAGGATGGGCCTGACCTGCAACTGGCTAAGACCGTCACGCCCACCGCGGTGGCTTCGGGCGACGTGGTGAGCTTTACGCTGAGCTACACCAACGCCGGCTCGATCGCGGCGCAGAATGTGGTGTTGACTGACACGCTGCCGGCGGGATTGCAAATCGCAAATAGCAAATCGCAAATAGCAAATTGGGATCTGGGTACAGTGACGGCTGGCAGCAGCGGCGTGGTGGTGCTGACGGCGACGGTGGCGCCGACGAGCGCGACCTACGCCGTGTTCACCAACACGGCCGTCATCGCCACCGGCACGCCAGACGAGTTAAATCCGTGGGACAACACGGCCGAGGCCAGGCTTACGCTGGGCCAGGCGGTATACGCCGACCTGACGCTGTCCAAGACCGTCACCCCTACGGCAGTAGCCTCGGGCGAGGTGGTGACCTACACCTTGACCTATGCCAACCGCGGGCTGATCCCAGCCGAGAATGTGGTCTTGACCGATACGTTACCGGGTGGATTACGCAATACGCAATATACTAATCCCCGAAGCGCAGCGGAGTGGGACGCAATACACACAAATCGCATCATCACCTGGGACCTGGGCACTCTGCCTGCGGACACTGCTGGCAGCCTGGTCTTGACCGCGACGGTGGAGCTGACGACTGCCGCGCACGTGGTGTTCACCAACACGGCCGTGATCAGCACCAGCACCTTCGAGTTCAGTACTGGGAACAATGAGAGCTATGCGGTCAACGAGCTGGCGCAAGGGGCGGACCTGGCGCTGAGCAAAGACGTGGACCGGGCCGCGCCCGACGAAGGCGAGCAGATCATCTACACGCTGCGGGTGAGCAACAACGGGCCGGCGGCGGCTTCCGGCGTGACGATCAGCGACGTGCTGCCGGGCGGGGTGAGCTACACTGCGGACGACGGGGGAGGAAGCTACAACCCCGCCAGCGGGGCGTGGCAGGTGGGCAGCCTGGACTTGGGCGCCAGCCTGTCCTTGCACATCACGGCCAGCGTGGAGACTGGCACGGCCGGCACCGTCATCACCAACACAGCCACCTTGTTGGCGGCAACGCCGGCCGACCCAGTCGCCAGCAACAACCAGGCCAGCGCAAGCATCGTGGTACCCAGCCCGGCCGGCGCCGACCTGGCCCTGAGCAAGACAGTCCATGCCGCCAGCCCCGTGATCTACCAACCATTCCAGCTCTATTTGCCCATGGTGATACGCGGCGCCAGCTCATCCTACGTGCCGATGCCTCCTCAAACTCGCACGATCGACGTTCACGCTGCCGGCACGACAGCTCAGCAGGTGAACGCCAACCAAGGCACGCTCATCGTCTACACGCTGGTGGCGACCAACGCCGGCCCAGCGCCAGCCAGCGGCGTGGTGATCAGCGACCGGCTGCCGGCCGGGATGAGCTACGAGTCGGACGACGGCGGCGGCGCTTACGAGCACGCCAGCGGAGCGTGGCAGGTAGGCGAACTGGGCGTTGGCGTGAGCGTTACCCTGCGCATCACAGTCACGGTGGACAGGGGGACGCTCGGTTGGACCATCACCAACACGGCTGTCATCAGCCAGGCCGACCAGCTCGATCCGCTGGCGGCTAACAACCAGGCCAGCGCGTTGGTCATCGTCAGGCCAGGCATCTATTACCGTTTCCGCCTTTACCTTCCGCTGATGTTGCGCTATTATGAAGAGTAGGCCATTAGGAAATGGCGGGGCGCTCGTCACCTGGTTGGTCCCCCTTGCCTGGGGCCTAGGGCTGGCCTTGTTGGCTTGCTTGTGGCTGGATGGCGGCGCGCCGACTGCCAGGGCAGCCTCCGCCATCCGCGTCACGACGACCGAGGACGAGCTGGACGCCAACGGGCGCTGCTCGCTGCGTGAGGCAATCCAGGCCGCCAACCTGGATACGGGCGTGGATGGCTGCCCGGCCGGCAGCGGCGACGACACCATCACCCTGCCGGCCGGCATCTACACCCTGACGTTGGCCGGGCAGGATGAGGACGGCAACCAGGCCGGAGACCTCGACATCGCCGGCACGGGGGCACTAACCCTCACGGGGGAAGGGGCTGGCCAGACGATCGTCAACGCGAACGGCATCGACCGCATCCTGGACATCCACCCCGGCGCGGGCACGGTCGTCATCTCTGGCGTCACGCTCTACAACGGGTACTTGTTCGGCTACGGGGGTGGGATCCAGGCCGCCGGCACCAGCTTGAGCTTGATCAACACCGCCATCATCAGCAGCTTTGCCGTCAACGGCGGCGGGCTGTACGTCTCCCAGGGTCGAGCGACGCTTGAGGAGGGGCAAATCGTGAGCAATATCGCCTCCAAGGGCGGCGGGGTGTGCGTCTGGAGCAGCGGGGCCGCCTTCACTTTGCTGGCGGGCGGCGTTGTCGCTTACAACCAGGCCGACAACGGTGGAGGCGTGTACGTGCGCTCGGGGGTGGCCAGCCTGCAAGCGGGGCTGATCACGGCCAATACGGCCGGCATGGACGGCGGGGGAATCTATATCGACTCGGGGCAGGCGACCCTGGAGGGCACGCCGGTCGTCAGCAACACGGCCGCCAACGGCGGGGGGGTGTACGTGCGCAACCCGCCGGCGTCGTTCGTGCAGGCGGGTCGAGACAGCCTGGTGGCGCACAACCGGGCCGGCTCAGGCGGGGGTGTATTCGTCCTGGAGGGCAGCGCCAGGCTGGAAGGGGGTCACATCACGCACAACCGGGCCGACTGGGGCGGCGGCCTCTACATCAACGCCGGGCAGGCCAGGCTGGACGGGATCAGCCTCAGTCTCAACCAGGCCAGGCTGGACGGCGGCGGGGTATACATCCAACGGGACACAGGCATTCTTAGCCAAACCGCAGCCAGTGACATCCTCTCCAACACGGCCGGCGCCAGCGGCGGGGGCGTGTATGTGTGGGATGGCCAGGCTGTGTTGGAAGGTGGGCAGGTAAGCAGCAACACAGCGGCCCTGCATGGGGGAGGAATCTACGTTGGGCCGGGCAGGGCCACGTTAGACGGCCCGCTCGTGGGCGGCAACGCGGCCGCCCAGCACGGCGGGGGGGGCTATGTCGCTTCGGGCAAGCTGGAACTGCGAAGCGGGCGCGTGGCCGGCAACGCGGCCGGCGTGGGGGGAGGCGGCCTGTACGTCGAGTCGGGCCACGCGGAGCTGGCCGGCGGGCAGGTGGCCAGCAACACGGCAGCTTACGGGGGAGGCGTATACATCCTCTATGGACGCACCGTCCTGGGCGTGGGAGAGGTGACGCGCAACGCGGCCCGGCAAGCTGGCGGCGGGGTGTATCTGTATGGGAAAGGATCTCGCTTCGTCCAGGGCAACCCGGCCAGTCTCGTCTCCCACAACACGGCCGGCAATGGGGAAGGGTTATACATCGCGCGGGGCAGCGCCCGGCTGGAAGGCGGGACGATCAACGAGCTGTTTGTCGCCGGGGGTGAGCTGAGCCTGGGCGGCGTTGTGACGGTGAGCGGCGACGTTTACCAGGCCGGCGGCGTTGTAGACGGCGGCGACGGCACTCTGCGCATCGAGGGCGCGCTGAGCCTGAGCGGGGGGGCGTTCCAGGCCCCCGCCGGCGGCCTGACCATCGCCGGCCCTTTCACCCACACCGGCGGCGTGTATCGCCAGGCGCGGCTCGTCGACGGCAGCGCGGAGGCCGCTTTCCCCAAGGCGGGCGGGCTTGTCATCGACACGGGGGGGCGAGAGATGGGCCGCACGCAAGTGCACATCCGGGCCGGTGTAGACTGCACGACGGTAGCAGGCGAAACGGCCAGACGCTGCTTCGCGATCACCCCAACCCAAGCCGCCCAGGCTCAGATCACGTTCTTTTTCCACGACGCCGACCTGGGCGGCGGCAGGGCATGCCACGACGTGCAGGTCTACACCTGGGATAACGGCTGGGGCAGCGCGCTGGGGCTTGATCCGAGCTATGGGCTGAATGGGCGGGCGTGTGGGGATTCTCCCTACTCCCTACGGGTGGTGAGTGTGACGAACTTTTCGCCGTTCGTGCTCGCCGGCGGAGCTCCTACGGCGATCACACTCAGCACGGCGAGGCCCAAGCCGGCCAACGCCGTATGGGCTGTCGTGCTCTTGCTCCTGGTGGAGGCGGTGGTAATAAGGGGAAGCAAGGCAAAGCTCCTACGCTTCGCTTGGAGGCGCTTTGCAAAAACTCGGTTTCTTGATCACTTTTCAACACGACCAGGGCCGATCGGTTACACGATCCAACGTTAGCGGCTCAGCCACGGGTAGGCTATCACATACAGGATACTGGCCACCGTGCACGTGGCCACCATGACCGGAAATCCACGCCGGTTCCATAAAGTCGAGCTGATGGGAGTACGCGTGTGCTCAGAAAGCGTTGCGACGATGAGGTTGGCCGTCGAGCCAATGATCGTGCCATTGCCGCCAAAGCCCGCCCCCAGCGCTAAGGCCCACCACAAGGGAAGGATGGGCAAGCCCGCCGCGCCCAGGTCCTCAATCACCGGGATGAGGGCAATCGTGATGGGGACGTTATCCACGACGGCCGACAGCCCTGCCACGCCCCACATTAAAACCACGCCAAACAGCGCCGGTGGCATGCCTTGGGCGTGCGCGATGAGCGATGCCAGGCCATGCAGCACACCGGTCGCTTCCAGGCCACCGACCATGACAAACAAGGCGGCGAAAAAGATCAGCACGCTCCACTCGATGCGCTTGAGCGTCTCGTTAAAAGGAGGCCGCACCCAGACCAGGGCAGCCGCGGCCGCACCCAGGGCAATAAAGGCGGAACTGAGGTGCAAGGGCTCCTCGAAGAAAAAGAGCACGACCGCCGTGCCCAGGATGATCAGCGTCCGGCGCGCGGTCTTTCGATCGTGGAGCGCTTGGGCCGGGTCGAGCTTGAGCACGGCCTCGGCGTCCGCCGGCGATCGGGCCAACTCGGCGCGAAAAAGGTAAAGCAGCAGCCACAAGGCGACAAACCAGACCACTATCACAATCGGCAGCGTGTGGGTGAGAAAATCGTTGAACGAGAAGCCGGCCGCCGAGGCGATCAAAATGTTGGGCGGGTCACCCACCAACGTCGCCACACCGCCCGTGTTAGACAGCAGCGCCTCGGTCACCAGCAAAGGCGTCGCGCTCAACCCCAAGATCTCGCTGATCAAGATCGTCACCGGCGCGATGAGCACAACAGTGGTCACGTTATCCAGGAACATGGAGAGCAGCGTGGTGACTGTGCCCAGCAAGACGAGCAGGCGCACGGGGCGGCCGCGCGAAACGCGCCCGGCCCACACGGCCAGATACTGAAAAAAGCCGGTCGGTTCCAGCAGGGCCACGAGCGTCATCATGCCGCCCAGCAACCCCAGTGTGCCAAAGTCCACCGAGGCGACGGCTTGCTCTTCGGAATAAAAGCCCATTGCCTTGCCCACTCCCACCATCACCACGGCGCCGGCGATGGCGACAATGCTCCGGTGCATTTTGTCGGCCAGAATCAAGTACAGGCTGACGGCAAAGACGAGGCCAGCGGCGAGGATGGGGATCATTCTTCACCGCCTGTCCGACCGGCGCGCCAACTGGCCAGGAGTACCGCGCCGATATCGACGCGCGAGGCGATGCCGACGAGCAGGCCATCGGGGGTGACGACCGGCAAATCGAGCACGCGGTGTTGGCTCAGGACAGAAATGGCGCGCAGCAATCCACACGCCCGGTCGACCGACACGGGCGGCTGCATCACGTCGCGCACCGGGCGCGCCAGCGTCTCCGGCGAGGGCTGGCGGGCTTCGACCGCGCCGAAATCGTGGACAAAGTCAAAATTCTCGATCAAGCGCATGAAATCCGGCAGCACCAATGCCAACAAATCGTGCAGCGTTAGCAGGCCGATCAAGCGGCCGGTGCCGTCGACCACCGGCAAGGTGCCAATATGTCGCAACGCCAAGAGCGCTGCCGCCTGGCCAATGCTGGCCGAGGGCGAGATAGAGATCACATCGCGTTTCATACAGTCACTGATATTCATCGCAACCTCGTTTAGAACCGGGTTTTTAGAAAAAAGCTCGGTTTCTAGAATCTATGGGTCGATCTTGAAGGCGCAATCCAGCACCGCGCCGCCATCATTGCGCAGAGCGACCCGGCCTTCCATATCGGAACACACCATCGTTTTCACCAGCTCAAGGCCAACATTTTGCCGCTGGCCGCTTAGTACGTCGTCCGGCCAGCCGGGTCCATCATCCCGAAACTCGAATCTCACCCATGGCCCGGCCTCAAAGCTTGCCTCGACTTGCCCCTCGCTGCGATCCTTGAAGGCGTACTTGATGCTGTTCGTTGTCAGCTCGTTGAGGATGAGTGCCAGCTTGAAGGCTTGCTTGGCCCTGACGTGCACCGGCTCGGCTGGCGGGATCACCCGGCACTGAATCTGGCTGCGAATCGGCGAAGTGGCCAACGCGCCGTGAATCACTTGGTGAGCCAGGCGCGCCAAATCCAATGGCGCCCAGTGCGCCCCGCTGAGCAGCTTGTGAACATCGGCCATGCTCCGCACGCGCCCCTGCAAATCCAGCAGCGCGTTCCGCGTTTCCTCAGCACTCACGCCTTCCAAGGCCATGTCGACCAGGATCAGCAACAGGTGCAGGTTATTGCCCACGCGATGATTGACTTCGCGCAGCAATTCGGCGTTCTCCTCCGCCAGTTGGCGCGCGCGCCGCTCGCTTTCGCGCAGCGTCTCCTCGGCCTGCTGGCGCTCCAGCTCGCCGGCCGCCCGCACGGCGACCACCTCTAGCAGCGATTCCGCCAGTTGAGGGTTCTCCAGCCAGCGCCGCCCAATGACAGCGATCAGGCCAATGGGTTGGCCGGTATAGCCCCACAGCGTGACCCCCATGTAGCTTTCGGCCAGCATCTCCTGGAGCACGGCGTCACGAGGGAACTTGTGACGCACACCGGCCGGAAAAGAACACACCGTCCGGCCGACCACGTCTCCACACGGGGTATCTTGCAGCGTATACGACACATTGTCCTCGAATTGGCCGTCATAGTAAACCGCCACCGTCCGGGCGGCTTTCAAGTCCCCCTCCAGGCGATCGATGCAGACATAGTCCATGCTCAAGTTCTCAGCCAGGTAGCGCGCCAGCATTTGGAAGAAATCCTCACCATGGGTCGGGCTGCCGCTCTGCGCCAGGAAAGTCAACACGTTTTCAATCTGCTTGCGCTCGGTGATATCGGCGGTGTTGATACAAATCGCCGTGACCTGGCCGCTTTCAGCCAGCACGGGATAGTAACTCACCAGCAGCCAGTACGCTTGTCCGCTTTGGCTCGTGAAAAGTTTTTCTCGCGTAATGACTTCGCCCTCAAGAACGCGCTTGAAATCCGCCTCAAACTCTTGCGCGTCTCGTTCGAGCACAAAGCGGCGAATCGAATCGCCTGCGTGCATTTCAGCGCCCCAAAAACCGAGCACGTTGCTCGTGGCTACCCGGTTAAACGCTTGGATGTAACCGCTGCGGTCCACCAACACAAAAGATTGTTGGGTGCTGTTCAAAATCGTGTCCAGCCTGGCCTGTGAGTCTTGTAGGGCCTGCTCGCTTTGCTTGAGATTTCTAAAGGCCAGGTTGTAGGGCTGGCGGATGCCGGTCACGACGACGGCTTCGTAAACCAGGTACACCGAAACGACTTGGAAAAGATGTCCTACCATGTTGGCCGGCCCATACACGCTGACATACTGCGTAAATGATACTTCAGCACCCACCATGGCGACAATCGACCAGGCCAACAGCCGCGCGACGTGCGGATCGAGCTGCTGGCGGGCGCGCAGCAGCAGCCCCAACGCCGCCAGCAGTATCAGGCAGATGAGGTATTCGCTATAGATCTTGAACGGGGTGAGGCCCTGCCCCTCGATGTAACAGGCCGGGAACAGCCTGGCAAAGATGAGGGCGAACAAGATCAGCGTGATCACTCCGTACCCACCCAGCACAGGATACAACCAACGCTTGTGGCTCGGCTTGCGCCCCAGCAGCCGAGAAGCGGCCAGCAGCGACAGGCTTTGCAGATAGCGCTCCGCGATCCACAATTGGGTCGGCAGGTCAGTATCGTAGCCGGCGAAAAGGTTGACGCCCCGGTAGGCCAGTGTGTGAGCCAACGCGATGAAGCCTACGAACAACAGGCTAATTCCGACGAACAGGACATAGTCGTTGTCGGCGTACTCACGCGAGTTCCACGCCAGCATAAAGACGCTCAGGGCAACCGCGATGCTGAGCAGCTCGGCCAACGTATGAAACAGGGGATAGCTGTACAGGCTGGTCAGGTACAACCCGGCGAGCGATAATCCGGCTACAAGATATTTATCGATTTTCATGATTCGACAAGCCAAAGATCGGCGGCAGCAGACCACTTCGAAAATAACCGCCAAGACGCATCCAATCCCCTGCGGGGATTGGCGAGCGCAAAGAAGCTGGCTTTCGAAGCGAAAGCTCAAGACTTGGCGTCCTTTGCGCCTTCGCGGTGAAAATTTTATAGGCGCGCCAAAGTGTTGGGATACAGTAGGGCGGCTTTCCATAGCCGCCGTGTCCGGAGGCAGGTATGGAAACCTGCCCTACATATCCGTCCCATCGGTTTGGCGCGCTAACAAAATTTTCATGCCTGGTGAGGCGCGATCCGCTTCCGAACGGCACGCATGTGTTCTATTCCGATAGCCCGACATGATTTACAACAGCCCAATTATACCCGCTTGCCGCATTAAAGTCTACTCCGAGCCAGAGGTGCCAGTCACCTGGCTCTTTGTGTCCTTTGTGGTAAAATCAGCCTATGCTTTCACGCACCCCGCGCCGCTTTTCTATCGAGCACTTGTGGGCATTGGTGACGCTGGCCGGCATTTTCGTCTTTACCAGCACGCATCCCATCCGCCCACACGATTTCTGGTGGCACGCGCGGGGGGGGGCGGAAATCGTCGCCACCGGCCAGATTCCAAGCACAGACAGCTTTTCCTTCACAGCGGCTGGCCGCCCCTATATCTACCGGGTCTACTGGCTGGCAGAAGTGGCGCTCTATTTGCTGTACGCCGCAGGCGGCCCGGCGGCGGTCGTGTTCGCTCACAGCCTGATCGTCACGGCTGCCTACAGCCTGCTGCTGCTCGTGTGCCGGCGGCTGGCGCACAGTTGGCGCACGGCCGCTTTTTGCACGCTGTTCGCCGCCGCACTGGGATTTAACGACTGGAACGTGCGTCCTCAAACGATCTCGTTCTTGCTTGGGACGCTGTGCCTGTGGGCCATGTACAGCCAGAGGGCGACCACGGGGGGCCGCCCCTACGTGCTCGTCTTCCCGCTATGCATGCTGATCTGGGTCAACAGCCACGGCTCGTTCCCTATCGGATTGGGGCTGGCGGGGCTGTGGCTGCTGGACAGTGCCTGGCAAGCGCTCAAGACCAGGCAAGCGAGCGGTTCGGCAGAGCCGAAGCGAGGTGTCGCTCAGTCGAGAGACACTCGCCCCCACACTGACATGCACTTGCTGGCGCCGAGCGCAGCCGTGGGGCTGTCGGCCCTGGCCTGTCTGGCCAATCCCCAGGGGCCGGCCAGCCTGCTCTACCTCAGCTCGATGAGCAGCAACCCGGTCGTTCAAAACCTCGTCCCCGAATGGGCCTCGCCTACTTTCGACTCGCTGAACGGCAGCCTTTTTCTGGCCGGTCTGCTGCTGAGCGCGACCGCCCTGGCCCTCTCGCCGCGCCGCCCCACCCTCCTCCAATGGGCGAGCTTTTTGTCCTTTGCCGCGTTGGGGCTGAACACCTTGCGCGGCTCCGTCTGGTTTGGGATCGTGATGGCGCCTATCCTGGCCGATCACCTGCCGGCGTTGGCCGAGCAAGTCCGGCAAATCTTCCACCTGTCCCCCTCATCCAAGCCAGACAGCACCCCCCCTGCCCTGCAGCTTGCGCTCAACACCCTCCTGGCCACGCTCGTCCTGGCCGGGGTGGTGGTGTGTCTACCGTGCTTCAAGCACGTGCTGCCCCTGCCGCCGGACAAGGCTGGCCTGATCTCGAGCGAGACGCCGGTCGAGGCGACGCGCTTCCTGCTCCAAAACTGCCCGCCCAGGCAAGTGTTTCACGACCAGGCCTTTGGCAGCTATCTCATCTGGGCCGCGCAGCCCGACTACCCGGTCTTTGTCGACCCGCGCATCGACCTGTACCCAGCCCAGGTCTGGCTCGATTACATCCACATCGCCGGCGCCGGCTGTGACTGGGAGGGCTTGTTGGAGCGCTACAGGGTCAACACGCTGATGTTGAGTCTCGAGGGACAAGCGGCGCTCGTCGAGGCGGCCAGCCAATCACCGGACTGGCAAGTAGTTTACCAGGACACGCAGGCCATCATCCTGGTGCGCGCGACACCCTAATGGTTTCAGGTTTCGAGTCTCAGGTTTCAGGTTGTGGATTCTGAAGCTTCGTGTCCTTCGTAGATGAAATTGGCCCGCCGGCGACCATCCAGGCGGCCAGTATGTGCCCGGCCAGCAGCCATGGCAAGAGGCTTGGCGTCGCCGGCCCCTGCAAGACGCCGGCCAGGCCCAGGCCGGCTAAGGTCCAGTAATTCTGGCGTGGTCTGAGCATGGGCAGCAAAACGATCATCGCATAGCATCCCACATGGGGAAAGATAGCGGCCGCCAGCCACCAGTGCCAGCCACCATATCTGCTCCGGTGCCAAAGAAAAGCCGCCAACGCCAACAGCAGCACGCTGGGCCCCTGCCAGGCCGCCATTTGCAAAATACGTCCCCGGTAACTGCCGAGCGAGGCCAGCCATTCGATCCAAATCTCAGGCCTCAGCAGAGTCGGCGGCAGCGCCAAAGCGAGCGTGCCCAGCACCATCCCAGTCCACAGCCGCCAGCGCAGCGGAGAGGATCGTTCCTGCCAAAGCAAGCAGAGCAGCGGCAGGATGGCGACCTGCGGCTTGGTGAGCGTCCAGGCCAAGGCCATGCCCCAGCACAGGCCGCGCCTGGGGGCGCTAAAAGCCGCCCACAGCACGAGCACGATGCCCAGGCTCATCTGGCCTCCACGCAGGTTCCCCAAAAGCGGCACCCAGCACAACAGCACCAGTTGGGAGCGGCCCCGATCACGTATAAGCCACCACCACAACAAAAGCTCAAGGCCGGTCCATACATAAAATCCCCACGCCTGCAAAGGGAGAAACAAGGCCAACCACGTCAAAGCAGTCGGTGGATAAGCAAACGCACCAGCGCTAAAATCGGGCGAGAGAACGCCATAGGGGCTGATGCCCTGCAACCAGGCTTGGGCCGCCGCCATAAAAATCCGCCAGTCGACCTGGTAAAGCCACGCAAATTCCTCAAACATCTGTGTTTATCGGCATCAATCTAGTCTTTCTGGCGAGCAAACACGAGCGCCAGCGCGTCTTTATAAACACACGACCAGCCCGAGCCGGCCAGGGCCTGGATCAAGCGTCCATGCCGTTCCTCGCTCAACACCAGGTAATCGACCTGGTAGGCCTGCAGCAGCTCTTGCCAACCCTCGACGGTTTGAATAATCCGCACATAATCATCCCAAAGCTCCATGGGATAAATCTCGATGCGCCCGTCTACAAAGACGCGCGCGCGCGGGCCAAGCCGCCAGATCAAAAGTCCACCCCACTCCGGCATATTGAAAAGGCGTGTGCCGGGGCGGATCTCGCCGGCCAGGTAATTGGCAGCGCCGAGCGGGAGCTGGGGATCAACCAACGCCAGTTCCGAGGCGCCTGTCAAAGGCAAGCGAAACTGGGGGACAGCGACAAGCGCCCCTAACAACAGCAGCAGCACGATCAAGGTGTTCAACACAGGCTTCCCGCGGCGGGTCACTTGGGGCACGCCAAGATAAGGCTCATAACGCGGCCAAAGCAGGCTCAGATCAAGCTGAGAAAGAAGGTCGGCCAACAACGGCGTGGCCACAATGGCAAAGAAGGGCAGCATGCGCAAATAGCGCACAGACAACGCCGCAAACAAGAACAGCAAGCCAAAATCATACAGTGGCAAGCGGCGCCGGCTATAGGCCAGCGCCGCCAGCAGCAAGGCCAGGCTGGCAAAAAAGGGCCAGGTCAGGGTGTTCGTCAACGAGGGCGGCAGCCATTCGCTCACATAAGTCTGATTAACCTGGCTGCTGCTCACGGTCGACAGGTGGCGATACATCTCCAAGCCGTTGGGATTGACCAGCGTAGCCGGCAGCGCAGCCAGGCTCCATACGATCAAGGGGCGAAGAGGGCGCTGGCTGTGCCCACTGGCCAGACCTTCGAGCACACCCAGGCCCACGGCGGCGGCCAGCAAGATCAGGCCCATGATCCAGGCGCCGTGAAGATTGCACCAGGCCACCACGAGGGGGGGCAGCAAGCATAGCCGGTTGTGGCCGCTCAGGCGATACGCCGACAGCATGCTGTAACATGCGGCAAAGCACAAGAGGGAAAAAATTTGCGGGCGGGCCGTGCTGAAAGGATACAGGATCAACCAGCCCAGCAGCGTGGCGATCGTGGCCAGCGGGGCAGCCGCGCCGCGCCGGAGGGACTCTAGTAGCAGCGAACCCACCACCAGCGTTTCAAGCACGGCCTGGCAAAGCACCAAGGCAGATAGACCGCCGGCGCTGGCCAGCAGGTAAAGCACCAGGTCGCTCAGCCAACTGTGAGCAAAAAAGTAAGCTTGGCCGGACGCGGTGAAACTGAACGAGTCAACGCTGGGAATGGCGCGATCTCGCACGATCATCTCACCTACCCTGAGATGCCACCACAGGTCACCTTCGCGCAGCGGCGCCAGACACAGCATGGCAAAGCTGAGGATCAGGGGGATAGCAAGCCACAAGTGCTCCGAGGACGTGCGTTGCACGCAAGCCCGGACGAGCTTCATGGCACACTCGCCTCTTTACGAGCATAAGTCGTGATCAGATCGCCCAGGTTGATCGGCACCGTCACGTGTCCCAGACCCAGCAGGCGTATCAGCCACTCGATAGGCCGCCCCAAGGCCGGCCCCCACAAAGCCGTCACACGCGTGGCCAGGTAGGCCAGGGTTTGGTAACGGCCTTGCGCCTCGGCCCGCAGCAGTCGAAAGCCGGCCTTTTCGAGCATGGCCTGCAGCGTGCGGCGGGAGAAATAGTAAACGTGCATCTCCATCAACCACGGCCAACGCGATCCCATCACGTGAGCGAACAGGCTGTCAATGTCCATCGTGTGGACGACCAGCAGACCACCCGGGCACAGCAAGCGCCAGGCCTGGCGCAGTTCTTCCAGCGGGTCGGCCACGTGCTCGATCACGTCCCACATCGTCACCACGTCAAAAGCCTCGTCCGAGAAGCTGGCCGACGCCAGCGTGCCTTCCACCACGTGCAAGCCGCGCGAGCGGGCACGCTCGATGGCCCAATGCGACGGATCGATTCCCCACGCGTCCCAGCCATTGGCCGCCGCGATCTCTAGAAAAACGCCGGTATAGCATCCCACATCCAACAAGCGGCGGCCGGCAAGCGAGCTAGTCATCTTTTCAAGCGGCACCAGGTGGTGTGAAAAGGTGAGCACCCTCCCCTCGCGCTCCTGCAAGTACAGCGGGTCTTGGACCGACTCGTAACTTTCCAGCAGGTCGTGACCATCCGGGCGTGGGTTCGTGTAAACCAGCCCACACTGGCTGCACTGGACAATCGTGTGGTGCTTGCCATAGCCGCTGCTGGTGCAGCGAAATGCTTCTGCGCCGGAGGGAGCGGCATCGTCGTCGATCGTACAAGGATAACGGATGCTCCACTCGGTCGAAGCGCACAGATTGCAAGGAATGTAAGAGTACGCTTTCATAATTATGACACTATCCGCTAATCTACGCGAATCAACACGAATGATTTAAAAATTGGCGAAAATTAGCGTGAATTCGCGGAGAAAAATGATGATACGCTTGAAACCCAGGCGCGCCACGGTATACAGGGCCTTGAAAATTTCGGCACGCGAGACCTTGGACACACCATGACGGCGGTCCAGGAATTGGATGGGCGTCTCGGCCACCCGCCAGCCACCCCGCTGCACCAGGTAAAGCAATTCGATCAAAAATGAGTAGCCTTGGGCAGAGATCGCGTCGAGATCGAGCGACTCTAGCACCTCGCGCCGGTAGCAGCGAAAGCCAGCCGTGCAATCCCATGCCTGGAGCCCCAGGACCAGCTTGGCAACCAGGTTGGCTGCCCAACTGAGCAAGCGACGCGGCAGGGGACTATCGACAGCTCCTCCGCCCCGCACGTAGCGGCTGCCGATCACCAGGTCAGCCGCTCCGATTTTGGCCACCAGCTCGGGGATATAGCGAGGCTGGTGAGAAAAGTCCGCGTCCATGGTGAGCGCCAGCTCAAAACCGTGCTCGATGGCGTATTTGAAGCCGGCGATGTAGGCGGTGCCCAATCCCAGCTTGCCGGCGCGATGGACGACGTGCACGCGCTCGTGACCGGCGGCCAGCGCGTCAACCAATTGGCCGGTGCCGTCCGGGGAATTATCGTCCACGACCAGGACGTGTAGAGTACTGCAGTTATACTGAGCCAGCTCAGTATAACTGGTGAGCGCCAGCAACTCGCTCACCAGTCGCTCGATGTTCTCGCGTTCGTTATAGGTAGGCACAATCACCAATGTATGCATAACCCCTCTTGTCATCTCAATGATAAGGCCCTATTTTAACTGCCTTCGGCTTATCTGGCAAGTGCCTGCGAATTCATTCGCAGGCTGATACAAAAAACGCGCCCAGGCGCGTTAGCCTGCTTTCAGCAGGCTTGCGACCATCGGGAGT